>NZ_JARDJE010000062.1:0-707 GCF_048957735.1 Rhodococcus sp. As11 | reverse complement strand
CGCGCCGGGCTGGGCCCGGTTCGGCGAGCAGCCGGGCGAGGACCGTGGGGGTGGGTGGCCGCCGGGATATGCGCACCCGGGTCGGCAATTCCCGGCCGTCGGGCAGAGTCAGGTCCCAGGCGTCGAGGGAACCGGAGACAAGGCGGATGCCGGCACGACGCAGCAGCGCGATCGCGCCGGAGAGAAGCTGTGATGTTTCGGCCATGCTCGTCCCTTCGACGTGTACAAGCTTAGATGAGCAATCCTACTTTATCTTGTATTAGCTGCTAGAGCGTATAAGGATGTCGAAGTTCGCCCGGTCGCTGGTCGACTGGAGGCACGAGCGGGCACCGAACGGTGGAGCGGCTCGGCGCCGGCGTGCCTAACGTGACGGTGTCCGGTTCTGGTCCACCCTTCCGTGACGATCCAGCGGCGGGGTCGGTATCACCGGTTGTCGGGGTGAGACGGTCGCCGGGTCCCGATCCAGTGAATACCGTCGGGGCCAGGCGAATACGGGTGCGGCAGGTAGCTGGGACAGAACTCGCCGGTGTGCCAGGCGCTCGCGACTGTCTCCGGATCGTCGGGTGCGAAACCTGCTCGGATTGTGGGCAGGTGTTCGCGCCAACCGACCAGGCCGGAGTCATCGCGACCCCATACCCGCACCACCAACGTCATGACCGAATCCGCCCAGCTCAGCCGTTCGATCTCGTACACCCCAGTGTCCCAGG
>NZ_JARDJE010000061.1:0-719 GCF_048957735.1 Rhodococcus sp. As11 | reverse complement strand
CCGTCGTTCGGGGTCAGCGTTCCGACCGCACACCGCCGCTTCACGACCTGGGTTCGGGCCGGGGTGTTCGACGAACTCCACCGCAGGGTCCTCGATCGGCTCGGCGCCGGTGGGGACCTGGACTGGTCCGCCGCGATCCTGGACGCAGCGCACGTCCGGGCGAAAAGGGGGGATCTCTGACCGGTCCCAGCCCGGTCGATCGAGGTAAGAACGGCTCGAAGATCCACATCCTCTCCGACGCCGACGGCATTCCCCTCGTCACGGCGGTGACCTCGGCAAACACCCACGACAGTGTCATGCTGCAGCCGATGGTCACTGCGATTCCAGCGGTGCGATCGCGACGTGGTCCGCGCCGCTGCCGGCCCGGCCGGTTGCGGGCGGACAAGGGTTACGACTATCCCGTACACCGCCGGTGGCTGCGGGCACGGGGCATCGTTCCGCGGATCGCCCGTCGCGGCGTCGACAGCAGCGAGCGCCTCGGCCGTTACCGATGGAAGATCGAACGCACCCTGGCGTGGCTGAGCGGCTATCGCCGGCTGACGATGCGCTACGAACGTCACGGTGAGCACTTCGCCGTCTTTCTCCAACTCGCTGCCGCGCTGACCTGCTTCAAGAAACTGACCAAATGAGACATGCTCTAATACTGCAACGACAGTTTGTGACCACCGGTGCACGTGTGGTAATTGATCATTTGTGCAGTCGGAGGTGCTGGAATGGTC
>NZ_JARDJE010000060.1:0-740 GCF_048957735.1 Rhodococcus sp. As11 | reverse complement strand
TCGAGCATCGACGGCACCACATGCAACGTCGTCACCGCCCGCTCCGTCAGCAACCGGTTCAGATAGGCCGGATCCCGATGACCATCGGCCGACGCGATGACCACACGCCCACCGGAGACCAGCGCCGACCAGAACTCCCACACCGACAGATCGAAGGTCGCCACCGTCTTCAACAGCACCGCATCATCGACACCGAGACCGAAATACTCACGCTTCCACAGCAACTGGTTGACGATCGCCGCGTGCGGCACCGCCACACCCTTCGGCCGGCCCGTCGAACCCGACGTGAAGATCACATACGCCGTATTCGACGCACGCAACGGCGCGACCCGTTCGCCGTCTGCGATGGATGCGTCCGAGACGTCCGAGAGATCGAGCGTGTCGATCGCCAGGCTCGGGACAGACCTCTCCCCCGGCACGACGAAATCGTCGCGTTCGGTCGACAGCACGACCACCGGCGCCGCGGCGTCGAGGATGTAGGCATTGCGCTCGTCCGGCTGATCCGGATCCACCGGCACATACGCACCACCGGCCTTGGCCACCGCATACATACCGACCAGCAACTCGACCGAGCGACGCATCGCCAGCGCCACCGTCGACTCCGGACCCACACCCTCCGAGATCAACCTGCGCGCAAGACGATTGACCCGCGCATCGAACTCCGCATAGGTCAGCGACCCACCCTCGAACACCAACGCCGTCGCATCCGGCACCCGCGAAACCTGCTCGTCGAACAGATC
>NZ_JARDJE010000059.1:0-880 GCF_048957735.1 Rhodococcus sp. As11 | reverse complement strand
GGCTCTGTTGCAAAGATTGGCGGCAGTCAGAGGTAGGCTGTCGCTCTGCGCCGATCAGGCGGCTGCTGCGAAATGGTGGTTGAGCATGCCCATGGCCTCCGTCAGCGCCGAGGGCCCAATGCCAAAAGCTCTCTCCACAAGGCGCACCTCGCCCCTGATGCCGGGCTGCAGGCACCAGGGGCGAGCCTGTCCTTTGCGCAGGGCTCGCATGACTTCGAATCCCTTGATCGTGGCATAGGCCGTGGGGATCGATTTGAAACCGCGCACCGGCTTGATCAGTATCTTGAGCTTTCCGTGATCGGCCTCGATCACGTTATTGAGATACTTCACCTGCCGGTGGGCCGTCTCCCGGTCCAGCTTTCCTTCGCGCTTCAATTCGGTGATCGCTGCACCATAGCTCGGCGCTTTGTCGGTATTGAGCGTGGCAGGCTTTTCCCAGTGCTTCAGGCCTCGCAGGGCCTTGCCCAGGAACCGCTTCGCTGCCTTGGCGCTGCGGGTCGGCGACAGGTAGAAATCGATCGTGTCGCCCCGCTTGTCGACTGCCCGGTACAGGTAGGTCCACTTGCCCCGCACCTTGACGTAGGTTTCATCCAGGCGCCAGCTCGGATCAAAGCCACGCCGCCAGAACCAGCGCAGCCGCTTCTCCATCTCCGGGGCGTAGCACTGGACCCAGCGATAGATCGTCGTATGGTCGACCGAAATGCCGCGTTCCGCCAGCATTTCCTCAAGGTCGCGATAGCTGATCGGATAGCGACAATACCAGCGCACCGCCCACAGGATCACATCACCCTGGAAATGGCGCCACTTGAAATCCGTCATCGTTCCGTCCGTCCAATCTCCGCCAAGCATGCTCAAGCTTCACGATTTTTGCAACAGAGCC
>NZ_JARDJE010000058.1:0-1112 GCF_048957735.1 Rhodococcus sp. As11 | reverse complement strand
CTGTATGAGGCCATGACGTTGGTGACACCGGTCCGGAGTTTGCTCGCGGGCGGCCGATTACCGACGGCAGTATGCGGACGATGATAGTTGTAGTGCACATTCCACACCTGTAGCGCCTGGGCGCGTTGCCGTTCGCTGACCCAGACGCGGGCGTAGAGGAACTCCTCGGCCAGAATCCGGTTGTAGCGCTCGACCTTCCCGTTGTGACGAGGGGTGTACGGGGTGATCCGTTGATGCCGGCCACCGTGGAGCACTTTCGCGAAGTCCTTCGCCCGGTAGCAGGACCCGTTGTCGGTGACCACCCGGTGGATGTGCACGATGCCGTGGGCGGCGAAGAACACTCTCGCCCGGTGCATGAACCCGATTGCCGTGGCGGCTTTCTCGTCGGCCAGGGCCTCGGTGTAGGCGAGGCGGGAGAACCCGTCGACCGCCGAGTGCAGGTAGACGTAGCCGGCGCGGGCACCGGCGGTCTTGGCGCGCTCGACTTTCTTGGCCTGATCCGAGCCCTTGCCGTGGACCCGCCAGCCACCGCCGTCGGGGATTCGGCCGACTTTTTTGATGTCGACGTGCACCATGTGGCCGGGCCAGCGGGCGATGATCCGGCGTGGCTGGCGGTTGTTCTCGCCGTTCGGATCGAGGAACCTGCGCCGGTTCAAGCCGAGGTGAGCGAGGTGCCGGCTGACGGTGCGTACCGAGATGCTGATGCCGTCGGCGGCGAGCTCGTGTGCGATACGAGCCGCGGACCACTTGTGCTTCCGTCGCAGGGTCTCGATCCGCGCCACGGTCTCGGCCGGGGTCGCGGTGGGCTGGTGGTGCGGGACGCTGGGGCGGTCGAGCAGGCCGAGTTCACCGTGTTCGCGGTAGCGGGCCATCCATTTGCTGGCGCAGGCCCGGGAGATCCCCATCTCGGCGGCGACATGGGACAGCGGACGAGTCTGGCACCGCTCGACGAGACGGCGGCGACCTTCGACGGACAGCGGGGCGTTACGGTGGAGCACGGACGGGTTCTTTCGTTCGGCGGATGAGTTGGTGGTACTTCCCATCCTGCCGTCGGAAGGCCCGTCCGCCTTCGTCAGCCCCTGGTGGTGTCTACAACGTCATGACCCGCAACA
>NZ_JARDJE010000057.1:0-1132 GCF_048957735.1 Rhodococcus sp. As11 | reverse complement strand
TGAATCGCCCCGAGTTCGGCGGAGGCTCGGCTATCTGGTTCCGGCCTCAGCGAGGACCGGGGTTTCACGGTAGTCGACCGCCGTGTGCTTCGACCAGTAGGTGGCCTCGTACTCGGCAGGTGGAACGTGGTCGATCTCGCCATGCAAGCGGCGATGATTGAACCAGTCGATGTACTCGGCGACCGCCCACTCGACGTCTCCCACGCTCCGGCAGCCCCCGCGTGGACGCATCACGGGATTGCGAATGCACTCGGCCTTGAACAACGAGTTGAACGCCTCTGCCATCGCGTTGTCATACGAATCACCTTTGGAACCAACGGAAGACACCGCATCACACTCGTCGAGTCGCTCGGTGTAGCGCACCGCTCGATACTGGACGCCGCGGTCGCTATGGTGAATCAACCCGGCAACGTCCTGGCCGACCCGTCGGCGCGCCCACAACCCCATATCCAAGGCGTCGAGGGCTAGATCGGTGCGCATCGACGTCGAGACCTGCCACCCGACGATCATCCGGGAGAACACGTCGAGGACGAACGCGGCGTACACCCACCCCGAATGCGTACGAATGTAGGTCAGATCCGCCACCCACAACGTGTTGGGCGCGTCGGCGACGAACCGCCGCTGCACCCGATCCGCCGGCCGCGGAGTCTCGACCCCGTCACTGTGTGTGGTCTTCCGGCCTTTCAATCGGGGTATTCCCTGTAGCCCATCGGCTTTCATCAATCGTTCCACGGTGCACCGGGCCACCGGCATCCCCATCCGCTTCAGGCTGGCGTGCACCTTGCGGACCCCGTACACCCCGAGATTGTCGGCATGAACCTTCCGGATCTCGGACAGAACCTGACGGTCACGCACCGCACGGGCCGATTCGGTTCGCTGTGGGCTCAGATGGGCTCGGACCGTGGACGGAGCGATCTGGGCGGCTGTCTCGCGCAACGCCGCGCAGATTGGATCGACCCCGTGTTCGTCGCGGTGAGCGGCGACGAACTCCACGATCAGCGCTGTGGGCGGTCGATCTCCGCCGCAAAGAAAGCCGAGGCCTGCTTGAGGATCGTGTTCGCCCGCCGCAGCTCGCGGTTCTCTCGTTCCAACTGCGCGATCCGTTCGGCATCACTGGTCGTGGTTCCCGGGC
>NZ_JARDJE010000056.1:0-1237 GCF_048957735.1 Rhodococcus sp. As11 | reverse complement strand
CTAGTGCCGCATCACGCAACGTTTGCCCCGTCGACGATCTCCCGTAGCTGTTGATCCTCGGCGTGCTTGTTGCGCCAGATGATGTAGCGACGGATCATCGACGCTTGCTCCCGATGACTGCCGTGGTCGGTGCCATCGAGCGCGAAGTACCGCAGCGCGGTGAACTGCGCCTCGATCCGGTTGAGCCACGAACTGTTCGTCGGGGTGTACGCGATCTCGACGTTGTTCGCCTCTGCCCACAGACCGACCCGTTGGCACTTCCTCGTGGTCAGGTGCGGCGAGAAGTTGTCGCACACGATCGCGATACGAACCTCCGCCGGGTAAAGAGTGCGCAGGTAACGGCAGAACTCGAGGAACGTGGAGCGGTTCTTCGTCGTCTTGACGTGCCCGTACAGCTTGTCCTTGCCCAGGTCGTACGCGGCGAACAGATGCCGCACCCCGTTCGGACGGGTGTAGGTCGCCCGCCGCCGGCGCCGCGGCTCCCGGTCCGGGTCCTTGTGCCTGCCGCCACGCTGCGCCCACTGCCGGCCCGGATGCGGCTGCAGATTCAAGGGACCGAACTCGTCGAGACAGAAGATCGCCTGTGGCTCATCGGGATCGGACACGACATCGCCATCGGCGATGGCATACAGGTGTTCGACCCGAGCCTTCTTCACCGCGTAATCGGGGTCCCGAGATCTCTTCCAGGTCTTCACTTTTTGAAAGGAGACACCCTCCTCGCGGAGCAGCACGCGCAGACCCTCGTGGCTGATGTCGTCGACCACCCCCTCGGCGACCAGGAACTCGGCGAGTTTGGTCAGACTCCAGGTCGAGAACGGCAGATCGTGCTCGGCGGGGGCGGACTTGGCGATCTTCTTGATCTCCCGGCGCTCCGGCAGGGTGAACTTTTTCGGCCGGCCGCCGGCGTACTTCGGGTACAGCGAGTCGAATCCGTCGGCGTTGAAGTTGTGGATGACATCACGGACCCGGTCGGCGCTGGTGAAGCTGACCTCGGTGATCTTCGGTACCGGCATGCCCTGGGCCGAGAGCAGGACCATCTGGGCGCGCCGCCAGGTCACCACCGATCCGGTGCCGCGGCGGATGATCCGTACCAGCCGTCTGCCTTCGTCGTCATCGATCTCTCGCACGCGTACTCGTTCTGCCACTCGACCAGGCTGACCGATCCCGTGGCCGACACGCCGCAACCGGTCGGCGTGTCGGCCAGAACGGGCAAAGGTTCACGGGTGCGGCACTAGTA
>NZ_JARDJE010000055.1:0-1276 GCF_048957735.1 Rhodococcus sp. As11 | reverse complement strand
TGGACCGTTCCCGTCTTGGTGGACACTCCGAGATGAGCGGTGAGTTCCCCCGAGATGGAGGGAGCGGATTATGGGATCGACTCGTCGGAACTTCACTGCCGAGTACAAGGCCAACGCGGTAAGTTTGGTTATCGATGACGGTCGTGCGATCGCTGAAGTTGCACGCAGTATCGGCGTTCACGAGATGACATTGGGGAAATGGGTGAAGAAGACCCGAGATGAGGGAAACGGCGAGTCTGACCGCCCGTTGAATGAGGACGAGCGGGCGGAACTCGAGCGCCTTCGTGAAGAAGTGAAGCACGCCCGCATGGAGGTGGAGTTCGCAAAAAAAGTAGCGACCTGGTTCGCGAAAGACCCGCGGTGAAATTCGCGGCTATCGCGGACTGGGCTGAATCCGATTCCTATCCGGTCACGTTCATGTGTGCTCAACTCGGCGTCTCGACTTCTGGCTACTACAAGTGGCGTGGCAAGTCGCGCTCAGCTCGCGACCTGCGGGACGACGAGCTGACCACGCTGATCGAGAGCCTCTATGGGCGCCTCAATGGCCGCCCCGGTGTTCGTCGTATGCGTGCGGAGCTTGCCGCCGGCGGCCACCGGGTATCGCACAAGCGGGTGTGGCGCCTGATGAAGGCCGCAGGTCTGGAAGGCCGCCACCCGAAGGCATGGAGGCGCACCACCGTCGCTGGCGACGACCCTGTTGCTGCACCTGACCTCATTGGCCGCGACTTCACGGCGGCAGAGGCGAACACCAAGTGGTGCGGCGATATCACCTACGTGCGGACATGGAACGGCTGGGCGTACTTGGCCACCGTCATCGATCTGCACTCCCGAATGGTCGTCGGATGGGCCGTGGCCGACCACATGCGCACCGACCTGGTCACCGACGCACTGGATATGGCCATCGCTCGCCGGCGACCGCCCGGGAAAGTGATATTTCACAGCGATCGCGGAACTCAATACACGTCCGGAGACTTCGACAAATACTGCACAAAAAACAATATCCGGCGATCACTGGGACGTACTGGAATATGTTTCGACAACGCGGTCGCGGAATCATTCTTCGCGAGCTTCAAGAAGGAACTCGTTCACACTCGCCCGTGGCCCACTCTTAAAGCACTCACAAAGAGCACATTCACTTGGATTGAGGAGTACTACAATAGGGTGAGGCGGCATTCCACACTGGGCTATTTGACACCGGTCGAGTTTGAACTAGGATTCAGAGACATATACGAACTCGCTGCTTAATTTCAGTGGCCACTTTAGCGGGAACACTCCA
>NZ_JARDJE010000054.1:0-1335 GCF_048957735.1 Rhodococcus sp. As11 | reverse complement strand
GCGGAGGCCGTCGCCGATATCCGTGACGGTGCGACTCTCGCGGTGGGCGGATTCGGATTGTGCGGCATCCCCGACGTCCTGATCCAGGCCATCGCCGACACCGGCACCACCGACCTCGAGGTGTTCTCCAACAACTGCGGCGTCGACGGGCACGGTCTCGGAATCCTGCTGGCAGACAAGCGTATCCGCCGGGTCACCGCGTCGTATGTCGGGGAGAACAAGGAATTCGCCCGGCAGTACCTCTCGGGTGAGCTCGAGGTCGAGCTGACCCCGCAGGGCACCCTCGCCGAGAAGCTCCGCGCCGGTGGCGCCGGCATCCCCGCCTTCTTCACCCCCGCCGGGGTCGGCACCCCCATCTCGCAGGGCGGACTGCCCTGGAAGTACCACGCCGACGGATCGGTCGCCGTGGCGTCGCCGGCGAAGGAGATCCGCGAGTTCCGCGGCAAGCGGTACGTGCTCGAGGAGTCCATCACCGCCGACTTCTCGCTCGTGCACGCCCTCAAGGGCGACACCGAGGGCAACCTCGTGTTCAACAAGGCCGCGATGAACTTCAACCCGCTCGCCGCGATGGCCGGGCGTGTGTGCATCGCCCAGGTCGAAGAACTCGTCGAGCCGGGCGAGATCGATCCCGGCGAGGTGCACCTGCCGGGCATCTTCGTGAACCGGGTCGTGCACACCGGTGTCCAGGACAAGCAGATCGAAAAGCGCACCGTCAGCGCCGGGAAGGGAGCGTAGAGACATGACCACAGCTGTCGAGACACTGGGCTGGACGCGCACGCAGATGGCCGAGCGAGCCGCACGCGAACTCGCTCCGGGGGAGTACGTCAACCTCGGCATCGGGTTGCCGACGCTGATCCCCAACTATCTGCCCGAGGGGGTGCACGTGACCTTGCACAGCGAGAACGGCATCCTGGGCACCGGGCCGTATCCGACCGAGGACGCCGTCGACCCGGATCTGATCAATGCCGGCAAGGAGACCGTGACGGTCGATCCCGGCGCGGCCTTCTTCGACTCGGCGCTGAGCTTCGGCATGATCCGCGGCGGCCACATCGACACCGCGGTGCTCGGCGGCATGGAGGTCTCGGCCACCGGTGATCTGGCGAACTGGATGGTGCCCGGCAAGATGGTCAAGGGCATGGGCGGGGCGATGGATCTCGTCCACGGGGCCCGCACGGTCATCGTGCTCATGGAGCACACCGACAAGCAGGGCAACCCGAAGATCGTCTCGCAGTGCTCGCTGCCGCTCACCGGTGAGGGCGTGGTCCAGCGCATCGTCACCAACCTCGCGGTGATCGACGTGACCGCCGACGGCCTCGTCCTGACCGAGTGCGCCCC
>NZ_JARDJE010000053.1:0-1433 GCF_048957735.1 Rhodococcus sp. As11 | reverse complement strand
GGTTGCGTCCATGAAGATGGTGTACGAACCGCAGCCGAATGACACTGCGGGCGTGTCGTAACCGAACGAAAGACGGTCACCGCGTGATTCTTCGAGAGAGCTACCAACTCGACTCGACGAAAGAGCACGCGATGACCACTGCCCACGATATCGACCTGCGCCAGCTTGTCGAAGACCGACTCACCGGCGCCAGCCCTGACCTGCTGCGCGAGTTGCTGTCGGTGTTCATCGACGCCCTGATGAGCGCCGAAGCCGACGTGTTGTGCGGCGCCGGCTACGGCCAGCGCTCCGACGAACGCGTCAACGTCCGCAATGGCTACCGGCATCGGGATTTCGACACTCGTGTCGGCACTCTCGACGTGGCGATCCCCAAACTGCGACAAGGATCGTATTTTCCCGACTGGTTGCTGCAACGCCGCAAACGTGCCGAACGGGCTCTGACCACGGTGGTGGCGACCTGCTATCTGCTCGGGGTGTCCACCCGACGGATGGAGAAACTTGTCGACACGTTGGGGATCACCTCGTTGTCGAAGTCGCAGGTCAGCGTCATGGCGAAAGAGCTCGACGAGCAGGTTGAAGCGTTCCGGAACCGGCCACTCGATGCCGGTCCCTATACGTTCGTCGCCGCCGATGCCCTGGTGCTCAAAGTCCGGGAGAACGGCCGTGTCGTCAACGTTCACGCCCTGGTGGCGGTCGGCGTCAACGCCGACGGCTACCGCGAAATCCTCGGTGTCGATGTCACCTCTGCCGAGGACGGTGCCGGCTGGATGGCCTTCTTCCGCGGTCTAGTCGCCCGAGGACTGTCCGGGGTGCAGCTGGTGACCTCCGATGCGCACGTAGGCCTGGTCGGAGCGATCGGCGCGACCTTGCCCGGTGCTTCGTGGCAGCGATGCCGGACGCATTACTCGACCAACCTGATGGCGGTGACCCCGAAAACGTCGTGGCCCTGGGTGAAGACCCTGCTGCATTCGGTCTACGACCAACCCGACGCCGATTCCGTTCATGCGCAGTATGACCGGGTGATCGACGCCTTGGAGTCGAAGCTACCGAAGGTGGCGGAGCATCTCGACGCTGCGCGAGTGGACCTGCTGGCGTTCACTACGTTTCCGAAGCAGATCTGGCGGCAGATCTGGTCCAATAATCCGCAGGAGCGGCTGAACAAGGAGATCCGTCGCAGAACCGATGTGGTCGGGATCTTTCCCGACCGGACTGCGTTGATCCGACTGGTCGGAGCGGTGCTGGCGGAGCAGCACGACGAGTGGATCGAAGGGCGTCGCTATCTCGGACTCGACGTCCTCGCCCGTTCTCGCAGCAACAACCAGCTTGCAGAGACTGTCACCGAACCGACGGAGGAGGTGGCACCGGCGTTGACCGCATAACCCGACACGAGGAATCACGCGACGATCTCGCACACCACCTCACGGGACTTGACC
>NZ_JARDJE010000052.1:0-1433 GCF_048957735.1 Rhodococcus sp. As11 | reverse complement strand
TCGCGCAGGGTTCGGTAGGTCTCGATCAGGTGGTCGGTGGAGGCATCGCCGGTGTCGGGGGTCTCCTCGCCGGCGAGCACCGCCTGGAGGGCGGTGGCCTGGGTCTTGCCGAGTTCGACCCCCCACTGATCGAACGAATCGATCCCCCAGATCACCCCTTGGACGAAGGTCTGGTGCTCGTAGAAGGCGATGATCTGCCCGACCACCGACGGCGTCAACTCGGGCGCCAGGATCGTCGTCGACGGCCGATCCCCGGGCATCACCTTGTGCGCCACCAACGCCTCGTCGACGCCGTCGGCGCGGACCTCGTCGGCATCACGCCCGAAGGCCAACACTTTGGCCTGGGCGAACATGTTCGCCAGCAACAACACCTGCATGCTGGTCTGCCCGTCGCGGGCGGGCAGGTCGTCGCCGCTACGGGCCAGGCCGAGAAAGTCGACGGGGACGATCTCGGTGCCCTGGTGCAGCAGCTGGAAGAAGGCGTGCTGACCGTTGGTACCGGGCTCACCCCAGAACACCTCCCCGGTCGGACACACCACCGGTGTGCCGTCGGCGCGCACGGATTTGCCGTTCGATTCCATGGTCAGCTGCTGCAGATAGGCCGGCAGCCGCGCCAGATCCTGCGCATAGGGCACCACCGCCCGCGACCGATAACCGAGGATGCTCGCATTCCACACCCCGATCACCCCCGCCAGCAACGGTGCGTTCTGTGCCGGGGCGGTGGTGGCGAAGTGGGTGTCGATGGTGTGCATGCCGGCGAGGAACTCGGCGAACCGCTGCCGTCCGATGGCGCACATCACCGCCAGCCCGATCGCCGAGCCGACCGAATAGCGGCCGCCGACCCAGTCCCAGAATTCGAACATGTTCGCCGGGTCGATGCCGAACTCGACCACCCGCTGCGTGTGCGTCGACACCGCGACGAAATGCTGGGCGACGGCGTCCTCGCCGAGGGCGTCGACGAGCCAGCGGCGGGCGGCGGTGGCGTTGGAGAGGGTTTCGAGGGTGGAAAACGTCTTCGACGCGACGATGAACACGGTCGTCGCCGGATCCAGGTCGGCCAGTGCCGCGGTCAGATCGGCGGGGTCGACGTTGGAGACGAACCGTGCCGCGGGCCCGTCGTGGAAGCGGCGCAGCGCGCCGGTGACCATCGCCGGGCCGAGATCGGAGCCGCCGATGCCGATGTTGACCACCGTGGTGATCCGCTGCCCGGTGGCGCCGCGCCAGCGTCCGTCGCGGATCCGGTCGGTGAACTCACCCATCCGGTCGAGCACGGCATGCACCTGCGCGGCGACGTCGATTCCGTCGACGATCAGCGATGCCTGCCGCGGCAGCCGTAGGGCGGTGTGCAGCACCGCCCGGTCTTCGGTGCTGTTGATGTGCTCACCGGCGAGCATCGCCTCGCGGGCGGCGGCCACACCCGTCTGCTCGGCGAG
>NZ_JARDJE010000051.1:0-1505 GCF_048957735.1 Rhodococcus sp. As11 | reverse complement strand
CAACCGCTACAGTGAACACCGCTCACGGCTGGGGATTTTCGTTGAGCACAACTGGGGAGTTTCCCTGAGCCTCGTCACGAGCCGATCTCACCGATCGCCGTTGCTCGCCCCATCCTCTCTCAACGCGGCCCTGACGCTTCGGGCCGTCATCTCGACCACTTTCCACACAGCAACGAACCCGACCGCAAATTGCACCACATAGATCAACATGCGCCGCAGCATGGCTTACAGGTTCTCCACCCTGTCCTGACCAGCACTTACGCCTGCGACGACAGCAAAAGTCCCTGCCGAAGTCATCATCAAGGCGAAGGCCAGCCACCGTACGGGACTCTTCGGTGCGCGGAGCAGAATCACCATCTGAAGCCGAGCTGACTTCGGCGGGCACCGCCTGGTCTAGTCAGCTCCGAAATGGGGTCTCACTTATCTCAACATCCACGTCATTGAAGGACAACTGCCGCAGCATTCTCCTCACCGATACCGCTCGAAGCTGCCGGTCAGGACTTGGACCCACCCACACCGATTTGGCAATCGGCCCCTTATACAAAGGGCCTCTTCCCGGGTCCTTGAGGGAGTAGGGCGTGAACCGAAGCGGCAGATACGGGATCAATATGCCTTGATCCGACACACGGAACAGGCATCGAGTGAACGTCTCCCCAAGTGAGACAAACAGACGCCACTCCTGCTCTTCTTCAAACGATGGGTGCTTGAACTGAGCAAGGCACTCAAGGGCTAGACGAAGGGCTGAGGGACGATTCTCCGGGGCGACGATCTTCCTGGCCTGGCGCTGGATGAAACTCTCATCGATCTTGTACTGCACAGGAGCGAGCTCTATGCCCCCCAGGAATGGGGTGCCAAAGTTCGCCAGTGCTTGCTCCATGACAGGCACCAGGAAAATCCTGAGCACCTCAGTGGGGAACTCAATGGAGTACCCATTGGCTCCGTATCCTCGCCACTGGCTGAGAAGATCCGGCTCCTTACAAAAACTCGTCACGTAAGCCGAGTGAGTGGTCGCGTTGTCTTCGGGGTCGAGGAAGTTTCCTTCGCCGATACGCTCAGCGAGCTCGTCGATGAGCTTCGCATGGTCAGCATCGGAACGATCTACCAGATCACGCATCGCATCCGCGAGGTCCTTGGCCGCGAACGTCAACTCCTGGGCATCATTCAAGTACCGCGCATCCGTCGCCCACAGGGTGAGCGAGCAGGTGGTGGGAACCTCCCAACCGCGGAAATCGCGAGGTTCAAAGATTCCCATCAGACCCGCAGCCGTCGTGTAGTGATGCAACGTCTCCGGTATGGCGGCCATGCTCAAAGAGATTACGAGAAGTCTCAGACACGCTCTCTGCCCTATCCAGGTGCGTGCGCCCGAGGTCGAGGGACTTCCCCTGTTTCCCCAGGGGCGATCCGCCCCCGGACCCCCTTGGGGTCGTGTCGGGTGTCGACGAGCAGTGTGTTCGAGGGTCGGTGTGGCAGTCGGATCTTTGCCTCGTTGGTCTCGGGGCCGGCAA
>NZ_JARDJE010000050.1:0-1523 GCF_048957735.1 Rhodococcus sp. As11 | reverse complement strand
CCTGGCAACCAGCGTGGGGATCGGAACACACCAATGATCGACATCCCTGTTGGACGGACCCGCACCGGCAAACGCGCGTTCTCCCTCGCCTACAAGATCGAGTTCCTGCGACAGTGGGACCAATGCATCGAAGTCGGTGCCAAGACCCGCCTGCTGCGCGAGACCAACCTCGACTACGCCACCATCACGCGTTGGATCCACGCCCGGGATTCGGGAGACTTGGAAGCGTCGATGGTGACCGCAGCAGACAAGTCGAGGGGCCGAGTGGACAGTCGAGACCGTGCGGAGCTGGCCAAGCTCCGCAAAGAGAACGAACGCCTCCGCGAGAAGGTCGCCCAGGGCGACGCCGCCGTGGAGATCCTGGGAAAAGCATTCGAGCTCTTGCAGGGGATCACCAAGAGTTCGACCGACGAGGACCCGCAGATCCCGCCGTCGTTGATGAGTGCCCGCGAGTACGCGCAATGGCTCGAACGCCGAGGACTGTCCTGACCGACACCGTCACCGCGTTGGCCGCAGCCGGTGTGTCGATCGTGCGTGGCTGCGCATTGCTGGGGATCCCCCGGGCCCGCTACTACCGGGATGTTCGCGGATATCGGCACTATCGGCCGGTGTCGGATCCGGTCCCGCAGCGGAACCGGCATCAGCCGACCGCATTGTCACCGGCCGAGAAGGACACCATCGTCGAGGTGATCCTCGCCGAGAGGAACACGTATCTGTCTGTGTGCCAACTGTACTGGCGGTCCTTCGATGAGGGGTTGGTGGAGTGTTCACAGTCGAGTTTCTATCGAGTGGCGCACTCGCAGAACCTGGTCGGGGACCGGCGCCGCAGCCGCAGCGGCGGCCCGGGATCGGGGATCAGCCGCCGCAAACCGGTCGTTCCGGCTCCGGCGGTGGGCACGTTGTGGTCGTGGGACATCACCGTGCTCAAGGGGCCACGCACCCAGGACCGGTATCTGCTGTATCTGGCGATCGATGTGTACTCGCGGTTCCCGGTGGCCTGGCGCATCGAGTACGCCGAGACCGCCGCTGCGGCGGTGGACATGTTCACCGAAGCGTTCACCGTGTTCGGGGCGCCGACGGCGCTGCACGCCGACAACGGGGCCTCGATGCGGTCGGCCGCACTGCTCGATGCGCTCGACGAGCAGCAGGTGCTGCCCTCGTACTCGCGGCCGCGGGTCAGTGACGACAATCCGTTTTCCGAGTCGTTGTTCAAGACCGTCAAGTACGACCTGGCGTGTCCGCAACGGTTCGACAGCATCGACCATGCCCGGCGGTGGACCGAGGAGTTCATGACCCGGTACGCCCTCGAACACCGCCACAGTGGGTTGGGTCGGCACACCCCGGCGTCGGTGTTCCTCGGCACCGCCGTCGAGGATCACCGCCGCCGGCAGGACCGACTCGACCGGATCCATGCCCGGCACCCGCAGCGGTTCCAGCGCCGGCCGCTGGCACCACCACTACCTCGACCGACCGGAATCAACATCACCCATCTGTCTCAGACAGGTTGACAACTACCGAATTGC
>NZ_JARDJE010000049.1:0-1912 GCF_048957735.1 Rhodococcus sp. As11 | reverse complement strand
GATCCCGTGGCCGACACGCCGCAACCGGTCGGCGTGTCGGCCAGAACGGGCAAAGGTTCACGGGTGCGGCACTAGTAAGCACCGCGGCACCGGCTACGGGAAACGTTCGCGCTGTCCCTCGACTCATACAGGTATGAGGGTAGCGCCGACTCACCGGTTGTTGATCCGCAGCTGACATACGTCCCGGACCGCGCAGACAGCCAGCCCCCACCGGTTACCAAGCTGGTGGGGGCTGGTGTGTCCGATCCAGCACACGGTCCCGAGGTCAGCGACGCATCGCAACCCACGCCGCAAAGCACCATCCAGCTGCATAAGCGACAACTCCTTTCCTCTCTACGAGGGGTACATTTGCCCCTGTTGACAGACGGGCGTGGCCCCTGAAGAGTGGACACGGGGTGTGTACGTCAAGCGGCCCGATCGAGGGTAGCCCCATGGTCGACCTCGAAGTCAAGTGGTGATCGGTTCCGCAGTGATGAGTGCCGTCGGCGTGTGTTGTATCGAGTGATCCAGCGGAAAACCTCGGTGCGGCATTGTGCTTCGTCGAGCCAGCGTTTCGCGCCCTGAAGCGTCTCCCGCTTCAACGACGCATTGAAGGACTCGGCCATCGCGTTGTCGGCGCTCGACCCGATCCGGCCCATCGATTGCCGCACGCCGTGCCGGCGACATGTCGCCTGGTAGTCCGAGGAGGTGAATTGACGGCCGTGGTCGGAGTGGAAAATCGCTCCTTCCAGCGCCCCTCGGGCCGACGCCGCATTGTCGAGCGCGTTCTCCACGAGCTCGGCACGCATGTGATCTGCGATCGACCAGCCGACGAGCCGTTTGGAACACACGTCGATCACGGTCGCCAAGTAGAGGAACTCACCGGTGCCGCTGTGCGGAAGATAGGTGATGTCACCGACGAATACTCGTCCAGGCTCGGCAGCGGTGAAATCACGGTTGACCAGGTCTTCGAAGACCTGCGCCCCAGGATCCTTGATCGTCGTGCTCTTCGGTTTACGCAGGTGCACACCGACGATGTTGTTGCGTCGCATCAACCTGGCCACCCGCTTGTGATTGACCGTGCCCGGCACCGCGTCATCATCGGCCAGTTCGGCGGTCATCCGCCGGTAACCGAGGGTGTGGTCCCATTCCTGGTGGTGGGCACGTATTCGGTCGACCAGCGCCGCATCGGCCTGCTGGCGGGCAAGCCGAGCCGCCTTTCCGGCGCGCCACTTGTAGTAGCTCGACCGGTGGATGCCGAGCACCGTGCACATCCGCTTCACCTCATGGGTGTCCCGGTGGTCGTCAACGAACCGGAAGCGGATCACCAGTTCGTCTCTGCCGCGAAATATTTCGTGGCCTTGCGCAGGATGTCTCGTTCCTCGCTGAGCTTGTCGTTCTCCGCGACCAAAGCCTGGTTGCGGGCCCGGATCTGCTCGATCTCGGCCTGCATCCGCGCACACTGCTCCTTGGGTGCCTCCGAGGCATCCACGCTCTTTTCGGGCGCAGACCGCGCCATCGCGGCCTTCTTACGCGCCTGGTGCACCCATGTCTTCAACGACCCCCGAGCGACTCCCAGATCCGCGGCCAACGTCGAGTACGACACTTCCGGGCGGCTCTCGTAGAGTCGCACGGCGTCGGACTTGAACTCGTCCGAGTACTTCTTCTTCGTCATGGTGATGTCCTGCATTCTCCGGCCCAGTATGGGCCAGTGTCAGCGTGTCCACCACCCAGGGGCTATCCCCGACAACTGCTCTCTTTGTCCATGGCCATGCACCCGCGATGGGCCGGTCCTGAGCGGACGCCTCTCCAGGGTGTTGCTCAAGGCTTCGACCGCCACTACTGGGTCGCCAGAAGGTTGCGTCCATGAAGATGGTGTACGAACCGCAGCCGAATGACACTGCGGGCGTGTCGTAACCGAACGAAAGACGGT
>NZ_JARDJE010000048.1:0-2015 GCF_048957735.1 Rhodococcus sp. As11 | reverse complement strand
CTGCGCGCGATGGATGCGCTGCGTGATGTCGCGGTGATCGCCCGGGAGGACGAGCGGGTCGGCACGCAGCTGGTCGCGTATGTCGTGCCCGCCGAGGCGGAGGCTCTCGATGTGGCGACCGTCAGAAGCGACCTGGCGAAGCGGGTGCCGTCGTACATGGTGCCGTCGGCGTTCGTGACGCTCGATGCGTTGCCGCTGAACGTCAACGGCAAGCTCGACCGCAGGGCCCTGCCCGAACCGGTCTTCGAGACCCGCGAATTCCGGACCCCGGTCAGCCCGGCCGAACAGGCCGTCGCCGCGGTCTTCGCCGAGGTACTCGGCGTCGAACAGGTCGGTCTCGACGACGACTTCTTCGAACTCGGCGGCAACTCGCTGCTCGCCACCCAGGTGGCCTCCCGGCTCGGAGCCGCACTCGGTGCGAAGGTTCCGGTGCGCGCCCTGTTCGAGAACACCGCTGTCGAATCGCTCGCCGGTGCGGTCGAGTCGCAGCGTGGCGACGACCGCCGGCCTCTCGAAGCCGTCGAGCGGCCCACGCGGATCCCGCTGTCGCTCGCGCAGCAGCGCATGTGGTTCCTCAACCGCTTCGACACCGAGTCGTCGGCCTACAACGTGCCGATCGCGATCCGGCTCACCGGCGATCTCGACGTCGACGCGTTGCAGGCAGCAGTCGGCGACGTCGTGGCCCGCCACGAATCGCTGCGCACCTTCTACCCGGAGACCGAGGACGGTCCCGTCCAGGTCATCGTGCCGGCCGCGCAGGCGGTTCCCGACCTGACTCCGGTGGACGTCGCGGAGACGGACATCGTCACCGCGGTGCAGGAACTCGCGGCGACGATCTTCGACGTCACCACGGCCGTGCCGCTGAGTGCGCGACTGTTCCGGGTCCGCGAATCCGACTACGTCCTCGCCTTCGTGGTCCACCACATCTCCGCCGACGGCTCGTCGATGGGTCCGCTCACGCGCGACCTCATGACGGCCTACGTCGCGCGGTCGCAGGGCGACGCCCCGGCATGGGAGCCGCTGTCGGTGCAGTACGCCGACTTCGCCATCTGGCAGCGCGAGGTGCTCGGCGACGAGGACGACCCGGAAGCGCTCGCCGCCAAGCAGGTCGAGTACTGGAAGCAGGCCCTCGCCGGCCTGCCCGACCAGCTCGATCTCCCGAGCGACCGGCCACGCCCCGCGGTCCAGTCGTTCCGGGGCGGCCGCGTCGACTTCACCGTCGAGGCCGAACTCCACCGACGCCTCGCCGATCTCGGCCGGCGCACGAACACCACGATGTTCATGGTGCTGCACACCGCGTTCGCGGTGTTCCTCGCACGCATGTCCTCGAGCGACGACATCGCGATCGGCACGCCGATGGCCGGTCGCGGCGAGCGCGAACTCGACGACCTGATCGGCATGTTCGTCAACACGCTGGTGTTCCGGACCCACGTCGATTCGGACGCGTCGTTCACCGAACTCCTGGGCAGGACCCGTGAGGCCGACCTCGGCGCGTTCGCGAACGCCGACGTGCCGTTCGAGCGGCTCGTCGAGGTGCTCAACCCCGCACGATCCACGGCACGCCACCCGCTGTTCCAGGTGGGTCTGTCGTTCCAGAACCTCGCGCAGGCCGCACTCGAACTCCCCGGTCTCACCATCTCCGGCCTCGACACCGACATGGAGATCTCGCAGTTCGACCTGCACCTGATCGTCACCGACCGCTACAGCGGCGACGGCACGCCCACGGGCATCACCGGCTACTTCACCTATGCGACCGATCTGTTCGACGAATCGACGGTCGCGGAGTTCGCCGCCCGGTTCATCCGCGTGCTCGACGCCGTGGTCGACGACCCGGCCCTGCCGGTCGGCGACCTGCCGATCCTCGACACCGCGGAGACCACGCGCGTGCTCGAGGCGTGGAACGACACCACACACCCCACCGGGTCGGCGACCCTGGTGGATCTGTTCGACGAGCAGGTTTCGCGGGTGCCGGATGCGACGGCGTTGGTGTTCGAGGGTGGGTCGCTGACCTATGC
>NZ_JARDJE010000047.1:0-2420 GCF_048957735.1 Rhodococcus sp. As11 | reverse complement strand
GTGACGGCGCTCGCTGAAATTCCTCAGTAACGCTCATTGAAATTCCCCACCCGTGTGGCACCGCCAATGAGGGCGGGTCTCCTCCGATGCTGATGGTCTCTGACCACGCATCAGCCAGTCGAAGGAGACCCGCATTCTCATGCTGACATGGGAGGACGATGTGGAAGTACACGCCCTACGCAAACGAGGTTGGACGATCTCGGCGATCGCCCGTCACACCGGCCGCGACCGCAAGACCATCCGGGCCTATCTGAACAACGAACGCACCCCTGGGGTGCGCAAACGCACCGAACCCGACCCGTTCGAACCGTTCGTCGACTACATCACCTGCCGGCTGCGGGAAGATCCGCATCTCTGGGCGCGGACCCTGTGCGACGAACTCGAAGACCTCGGCTACCGGATGTCCTATCAGACGCTGACCCGGCAGATCCGCGACCGCGAACTCCGGCCGGTGTGTGAGCACTGCGCGAACGCGACCGACCGAGCGAACGCGGTCATCGAACATCCACCCGGTGAGGAAACCCAGTGGGACTGGGTCGATCTGCCGAACCCACCGGCCTCTTGGGGGTGGGGGTCGATGGCGCATCTGCTGGTCGGCTCGCTGGCGCATTCGGGGCGCTGGCGCGGGGTCTTGGCGCCGGCGATGACCCAGCCGCATCTGGTCGACGGTCTCGATCGCATCTGCCGCGGACTCGGTGGCCTGACCCGTAGTTGGCGCTTCGACCGGATGGCCACGGTCTGTCATCCCGACAGCGGGCGGATGACCGCCAGCTTCGCCGGCGTCGCGAAACACTACGGCGTGACGGTGACGATCTGTCCGGCTCGGGCCGGCAACCGCAAAGGCGTCGTCGAGAAGGCCAACCACACTGCTGCCCAACGTTGGTGGCGCACCCTGCCCGACGACGTCACCGTCGAGCAGGCGCAGGCGAGGTTGGACGAGTTCTGCCGGGTGCGCAGCGACACCCGACCCCGCCGCACCGCCGACGGACGCACCACCGTGGGCGCCCTGGCCGCCGCCGAAGCGTTGTCGCCGCCGCCGACAGTGCCGTATCCGGCGATCCTCACCGAGTCCCGGGTCGTGTCGCGGCAGGCGTTGGTGTCCTATCGCGGCAACCGGTATTCGGTGCCGCCGGAGTTGGCGTCGGCGCAGGTGACCGTCACCCGGGTGCTCGGAGCGGAGGTCATCGACATCGTCACCGGCTCGCAGATCACCATCGCGCGACACCGCCTGGCGCCGGACGGAGCCGGGGTGATGGTCCGCGACCACGGGCACGTCCATGCGCTCGAACAGGTCGCGATGGCCGCCGCCGGAACCGGTGGTCGCCCGCACCGCCGCAAAGAACGGATCCCACCGGGACCTGAGGCTCTCGAGGCGGCACAAGCACTGCGCCGCCGCACCACCGAGGCTGCAGCGTCGTCCGATGAATCCGACTCGGTGTCGGCAGGGACCACATCGACCGTGATCGATCTGTCGACCTACGAGCGGGCCGCTCGAGGAAGGAACACCCTCGCATGAACAGCACACCGGCCACGACGGACCCGATCCCGCCGCCGAACACCGGCGAGGCAGCCAGTCTCTACCAGCGGTTGCGCGGTCATCTGGCCGTGCTCAAACTGCACGACGCCGCCGAAGCCCTGCCGTCGGTGCTCGACCGGGCCCAGAAGGACAACCTGTCGATGACCGCCGCCCTCGAGCAGTTGCTGGCGATCGAGGTCGACGCCACCGAGGCCCGTCGGTTGGCCGGCCGGCTGCGGTTCGCCTGCCTGCCGACGCCGGCCTCGTTGGAGGACTTCGACTTCGATGCCGCCCCGAACCTGGACCGACGGCTCATCGCCGAACTCGGGACCTGCCGGTTCCTGGAAACGGCGACGAATGTGCTGCTCATCGGCCCGCCCGGGGTCGGGAAGACGCACCTGTCGGTAGGTTTGGCCCGCGCTGCGGTCCATGCCGGGTATCGCACCTATTTCACCACCGCCGCCGACCTCGCCGCTCGTTGTCATCGCGCCGCGATCGAGGGTCGGTGGGCGACAACGATGCGGTTCTTCGCCGGACCGACCCTGCTGGTGATCGACGAACTCGGTTATCTTCCGTTGCCCGGGGAGGCGGCATCGGCGTTGTTTCAGGTTGTTGCGCAACGCTATCTGAAGACCTCGATCGTCATGACCACCAACCGCGGCGTCGGGGAATGGGGTGAGGTCCTCGGTGACACGACCGTGGCCGCCGCCATGCTCGACCGACTCCTCCACCGATCCGTGGTGCTCAACCTCGACGGTGATTCCTACCGGCTGCGCGATCATCACGCACGCTCGGAGAACCTCCGCAAAGCCACCACCGGAACCCGACAACCGCTACAGTGAACACCGCTCACGGCTGGGGATTTTCGTTGAGCACAACTGGGGAGTTTCCCTGAGCCTCGTCA
>NZ_JARDJE010000046.1:0-3226 GCF_048957735.1 Rhodococcus sp. As11 | reverse complement strand
CCATTTCGCAGCAGCCGCCTGATCGGCGCAGAGCGACAGCCTACCTCTGACTGCCGCCAATCTTTGCAACAGAGCCTTTGCGTCAATGCAGGGAGATAGCGAAGAGCGCGCTTCAACGGAGATGCTCGAATGGGTCCACGACGGATTGGAGTCCGTGGTCGCGGCAGACGTAGATGATTCGCACGCCGTACCCGTCGGCGCCGCTCGGCTCGGGGTCGCATTCTGCGCGGCAGACGTTACAGAGCCGGTGCTCGTTGCTCCCCCAGACCGTGACCTCGATATCGTCGGGGATCTCCATTCCGTCGAACTCCATATGCGGAGGTTAGCTGTCGCGGATTGAGTCGTGTCAAGATGCGGCACCGATGCTAAACCGCCGTTACCTATGGTCATCGCGCCGGTCGCGCACTCGACGCTTAGTTCTTGAGGTACTCGAGGACGGCGATGACGCGCTTGTTCCCTGTGCGCTCGTTAAGGTCGAGCATGGTGAAGATGCTGCTGATGTGCCGTTCCGCGATCGCGACGCGACATGCACACGGTCCCTGATTTGCTCGTTTGTGAGCCCCGTAGCCATGAGCGAATCGTCAGTATCGCGGAGGAGGTGCTGCGGGAGCGGGAAAGGATTGACCTTACTGACGCAGAGACCCAAAGTGCGAGCATCCCTCATCGCTTTGATGCCAGCCCTTCAACCATTGCAACTAACCCGAACTCGAAATCTAGGTCTTGATCGACAGGCTCACATCCGTTGTCGAGCGCTGTTTGTTCTTCTAGTACGAAACCGACCGTATAGCGGCTGATAGCCATGAGAGCTCGGACCGCAGAGCCCTCAGCGAATCCTTCGGACACGAGAAACTCGATCTGACTTTCGGGGGCATCCGAGCCCGCTGGCATCTGGTCACTCTTTTGACGGTGAAACTCTGCGTGCAGCCGTGCTCCATCCCGGACTGCCAGAAGCGCTGTCCGGAAGCTCCGCGCGTTGCGCAGGAGAAAGTCGTCCCAGCGCTCCCCTGACTCTGGGAGTGAGGCGTGGTGTTCGCGATCAAGCACATCAGCTGCGAGCGATCCGAGCAGGTGGGCCTTTGTCCGAAAGTGCCAGTAGAGCGCTGGCTGCTGCACCCGCAGATGCGCAGCCAGCGCCCGTGTGGTGAAACCGTCGATCCCCGTGTTATTGAGCACATGCCTCGCACCGCGCAAGACTGCTGCACGATCGAGTCGCGCTTGTTTCTGAGCCATGCTTGCACTTTATCATCGATAACTTTATCGTTGATAAGGTGTCATCTCTCACTTCCGCTCGTGGCTCGTTGGCCACGGTCCTCATCACGGCTAGCCTCGACGCCGCCGGCATGGGCCTGGTGATGCCGATTCTTCCCGCACTGCTACACGAGGCAGGGGTCACCGCTGATGCGGTTCCGCTGAACGTCGGAGTGCTGATCGCGCTCTACGCGGTAATGCAGTTCATCTTTGCCCCCGTACTGGGAACGCTGTCGGACCGATTCGGCCGCCGCCGGGTGCTGCTTGTTTCCCTGGCCGGTGCGACCGTCGACTATCTCGTGCTCGCCACGACGTCCGCTCTGTCGGTGTTCTATATCGCCCGCGCAGTGGCTGGGATAACCGGAGCGACCAATGCGGTCACCGCCACCGTGATCGCCGACATCACGCCACCCCACCAGCGCGCCAAGCGTTTCGGTTTACTCAGTGCCTGCTATGGCGGCGGAATGATCGCGGGGCCAGCCATGGGTGGACTGTTCGGTGCCATCTCGCCACATCTGCCGTTTTTGCTCGCTGCTCTTCTCTCAGCGAGCAATCTGGCACTCACCTTTATCCTGTTACGCGAGACCCGTCCTGATTCCCCTGCGCGCTCTGCGTCGCTCGCTCAGCATCGTGGTCGCCCCGGCCTCAGCGCGGTGCCTGGGATTACCTTCCTATTAATCGCATTCGGCCTTGTTCAATTCATTGGGCAGGCTCCAGGTGCGACCTGGGTGCTGTTTACTGAACACCGCCTCGACTGGAGTCCCGTCGAAGTTGGAATCTCCCTGTCCGTTTTCGGGATCGTACAGGTTCTCGTGCAGGCCCTCCTTACTGGCCGCATCGTGGAGTGGATCGGTGAGGCAAAAACAGTCATCATCGGGTGTATTACCGACGCCTTGGGTCTCGTAGGCCTGGCGATTGTCACTGACGCATTTTCCATGGCACCTATCTTGGCGGCACTGGGGATCGGTGGCATCGGCCTCCCCGCTCTGCAAACCCTTCTCTCCCAGCGCGTCGATGAACAGCACCAAGGGCGCCTCCAGGGTGTGCTCGCCAGCATCAACAGCGTCACATCGATCTTCGGACCGGTCGCTTTCACAACGATCTTCGCGCTCACTTACATCAACGCCGACGGCTTCCTCTGGCTCTGCGCCGCAGCACTCTACGTGCCCTGCGTGATTCTCATCATGCGTGGTACAGCAGCGTCCCCGAAGTTCGGCTCTTGGGCGAGCGGCGACTCGATGTGAGTTGTGAGACGTGAGCAGGAGCAACACGGCGGCGACACTGCTTCGCCATGGCCGACTAGCGAGACGGCGCCACCGGGAAACTCGGCATCATCTACCAAGGACAGGTCAGCTGGGAGCCTGATAGACCCATCGAAATGTGCGTGCCGATCGCGGAGAAGGGCCGGGCGCATCGGATCGAGCCATAGCACCATGAGTCTTCACGGAAGTGCGTCGACGGAGACTTGGTTGTGAACCGGGCCAAGGGAGAGCTGGAGGCCCTCTCCGAGTGGCTTGCCGATGACATGAGCTGGACGCTCATCGAGAAATCCACACACAGCGGCCCCAGTGCAGCCCGAGAGGTGCGCCCGCCGTTCTCCCGAGCGGGTGGAGGTCATTTCTGTCGTCACCCACGGACGACGCGCTTCCTGCGACGGCTACCTCGAGGCTGGAGGAATGCGCGTCCGTTTCAGCCATGCGTTCCGCTTCGTCAGCACCCCCAAGACCTCGATGATCGCAGAACTGCGACGCTACTGCATCGAGACGCAGGTTGACTGAGGCCTGTGCGGACAGCACGAACGACCCTTGAGCCCGTAATCTGGGAACCGCAGAAACTACCCGATCGAAACGCAACTACTTTGCCGACCCTACGGGGTTGGCTCGCGGTCGTCGTCCTTGGCCGGGCTCTGTTGCAAAAATCGTGAAGCTTGAGCATGCTTGGCGGAGATTGGACGGACGGAACGATGACGGATTTCAAG
>NZ_JARDJE010000045.1:0-3435 GCF_048957735.1 Rhodococcus sp. As11 | reverse complement strand
TGGCGCAACAAGCACGCCGAGGATCAACAGCTACGGGAGATCGTCGACGGGGCAAACGTTGCGTGATGCGGCACTAGCAGGTGTCGATGAGTCGCTTCAACTCGGTGGCTCCGGGTTCGTCGAGCGGCAACAGGGGTCGGCGCGGATCCCCGGCTTCGATTCCGATGCTGCGCAGACCGGATTTGATCGTGGCGGGCAGGCCGCGGCCGACGATCATCTCGAGGAATGGGTGAAGCCTGTCGAAGATGTCGGCTGCGGTGTCTGTTCGTCCTGCTGTGATTGCGCGGTGGAAGTCGACGACCTGGTGGGGGACGAGACACGGTGCGGCGGTGCACCATCCGGTGGCTCCGGTTTGGAATGCTTTCAGCGCGAGGGGGTTGCTCCCGTTGAAGAATGCAAGTGTGTTGCCGCTGAGCTGGTTGAGGCGCTGCATCCGGGTGATGTCACCGGAGGATTCTTTGACCATCGTGATGTTGTCGACTTCGCTGACGAGTTCGAACAGGAACTCCGGGGACATGTCGATGCCGGTCGTCGCGGGATTGTTGTAGACCATGACCGGGATGCCGATGGATTCTGCGAGCGTGGTGAAGTGCTGTCGCAGCTCGTCCTCGGTCAGGCGCCAGTACGAGATGGGCAGGGCCATCACCGCTGTGGCGCCGAGCCGTTCGGCGATCTGTGCGCGGCGTACGGTTCCGGCGGTGGTCAGGTCGGAGACCCCCACCACGGTGGGAACCCGCCCAGCGGTGTGCCGGATGGATTCGGCCGCGACGGTGGCCCATTCGTTGTGGTCGAGGTAGGCGCTTTCCCCAGTGCTGCCCAGCGGGGCGATCGCATCGACACCGGCGTCGATCATGCGGTCGAGCAGCAGATGGAGGATGTCGATGCTGATCTTGTCGGGGTTGTGGCTGTCGAACGGGGTGACGGGATAGGCAACGATTCCGTGGATGGTGGTCACAATGTTCTCCAAGAGGATGGGGGCGCGGGTCAGGATGTGGTGATCGCGTCGGGATGGGAGCGGAGCGCTTTGCGGGCGTAATACTGGAAGTTGGCGTCGCTGCGCCGCGGGGTCAGGGTCCAATCATGGGCTTCCTGGGCCAGCGTGGGAGGAAGCGGTTTGATCTCGCCGGCGGCCATCGCCAGAAGCTGGAGTCGCGCGGCGCGTTCGATCAGGTGGGCCAGTGAGCACGCTTCTTCGATGGTGGCGCCGACGACGAGCTGGCCGTGATGTGCCAGGAGGATGGCGTGTTTGTCCCCGAGTGCGGCCGAGATGATCTCTCCTTCTTCGTTGCCGACGGGCACGCCGGGCCAGTCCGGCAGGAACGCACAGTCGTCGTACAGGGGAGTGACGTCCATCTGTGAGACCTGTAGGGGGATCTCGAGCATCGACAATGCCGCCGCGTGCAGCGGATGGGTGTGGACGATGCAGTTCACGTCGGGGCGGGCGCGGTAGATCCAGCTGTGGAAACGGTTGGCGGGGTTCGGCATTCCGCTGCCTTCGAGAACTCGCAGGTCCTCGTCGACGAGCAGTAGGTTGCTGTCGGTGATCTCGTCGAAGCCGAGGCCGAGCTGTTGTGTCAGGAACGTGCCGGGTTCTTCACCGCGTGCCGAGATCTGGCCGGCAAGACCGGAGTCGTGGCCGGCGTCGAAGAGGGAGCGGCAGGTCAGTGCGATCTTCTGGCGATCCGTCCATTCGGTCTTGGTGAGCTTGGTGTTCATGTCCTTCTGGGCCGAGGTCATCAGTTCGGTTTTCCCGAGGTTCATGGTGGTGGCCATCTCGAGCTCCTTCCGTAGAGGTGAGGGGAGGACACAACGATGACTATAGGACACATTGTGTCCTAACTGTCAACATTGTGTACTCCGCGATACGATGAGCGAGGGCGGCGATCGGCACGCCCGTACGACCGAGGAAAGGTGGGTGCACCCAATGGCGGCGTTGTTGCGCGCACACAGGCGACGCGCAGGACTCACGCTCGATGCCTTGGCCGAGCAAACCGGCCTGACCAAGAGTTACCTCTCGAAGGTCGAGCGAGGAATCCGCACACCGTCGATCGCGGTCGCGCTGAAAATCGCGGGTGCATTGGACGCGGACGTCAGCCAGCTGTTCTCCGGCAACCCCGACGACACCGTGGTCACCATCGAACGTCGCAGCCAACGCGCCCGGATCGACGGCACCAGCGGGCGCGCGGTATACGACCCCGTCGCCACCCGGATGGTCGGCAAAGCCATGCAGCCGTTCGTGGTTCACCCGACGGTCCACCCCGACACCGCTTATATGGAGCATCCGGGGGAGGAATTCATCTACGTCACATCGGGTGCGGTCGAAGTGACCCTGGCCGAGCAGGTGATCCAGCTCGACGAAGGCGACAGCCTCTACTTCGACGCAAACACACCACACCGGGTGAGATCGGTGTCACCCGATCGGGCCGTTCTCGTCGTCGTCGTCCATGACGGCAACACGCGAAACCCTCCCCACGACGGGGACTTCAGTGCCGCACGCCATTGCGGACCGACGACAGTCACATCCGAGACGTAGGGGCCATCCCCTCACGCCGGGGCACGCCAATCCGTTGACGAGAAAGAAACCTCCCGGTGTGGTGTCGAAACTGCCGTTCCAAGTTGTACAGGTGCAGACCGACAGCGGCCAGGAGTTCGGCCCGGCTTTCCACTGGTACCTGCTCAGCAAAGGCATCGGACATGTGAAGAGCCGGCCCCGAACGCCCCGCCTGAACGGGAAAGCATCGAACGCTCCCACCATCGACTCCGACGAGTTCTCTCGCCTGCTCGAAGGGGCGGTCATCGACGACGCCAACCTGTTCGCCGAGCGCCTCCGCCACCCCCCGTGATCAGCGGCGGCGGTCCTCCCATGTGGATGGCAGGACGAACTTGGTGCCCATCAGATCGAACGCCGCGACGCTGTCCCGGCGATGAAGATTCGCGTTCACGGGCGTGCAGCGCTGCGATGGCCTGTGCGAGTTCATTGCCGGGCATCGCATCGGCTGCGTCCCCGATGGCCTGCTTCGCTGCGGCCACGCTAATACTGCAACGACAGTTTCGGGTTCGAAGATCGGCGACCTGGCGAGACGCTGCCGGTCTGATTGACGCTACCCCTATATCCCCTATGGGCTATAAGAGCATGTCTCTTATGGCCCAGATCTTATGTGCGGCATAATGCACCATCGTGGTTGATGCGTTGTCTTTACGGCTGGTGCCGGATGCGTTGTGGGAGATCGTCGAACCGCTACTACCTGGCTTCTCGCCGCGACCGCAGGGCGGCGGCCGGGCAGCGATCGATGATCGGGCCGTGTTCACCGCTATCGTCTACGTGCTCACCAGCGGGTGCGCGTGGCGGCACCTGCCACCGTCGTTCGGGGTCAGCGTTCCGACCGCACACCGCCGCTTCACGACCTGGGTTCGGGCCGGGGTGTTCGACGAACT
>NZ_JARDJE010000044.1:0-3869 GCF_048957735.1 Rhodococcus sp. As11 | reverse complement strand
ACTTGAAATCCGTCATCGTTCCGTCCGTCCAATCTCCGCCAAGCATGCTCAAGCTTCACGATTTTTGCAACAGAGCCCACACGAGTATTGAGCATAGTCGAGATTGGTGCAGATCACTTCTGATATTGAACTGTCAGGAGCTGGCTGCACAACAGCCATTACGCCCAATCAACTGGTGCAGTCGTCTTCTGAAAATGACATTTGGTATCTCTCATAAACGGATGTTTTTGAGAGAACTATCTTCGGCCTTCACACGCACGAAAGGCGGCGAAGCTCCGCCGTTAATCCGTCCGCCGGAGATCTCGCCCAGGCAGGCTGAAGGCCGAGCAAGCCTGACAGGCCCGAAAAGCCCGGCACGGGCGTCGGCGGCGATGACGGCGGCGGCATTATCCAGGGTTGATGATGGAAGTGGAGGATATCGACAACCTCTCGCGCAACCAAGACATCGCGGTCGGACTGCAAGTGATCTTGAAGCCACGGGCCCGTCCCACCCCGACATGGACCTCGATGCCCGAACGGACGTTAGATTTCGAGTTCTAGGCGTTCTGCGATGAAGGTTGGATCCCAGCCGGGATTGAAAGTGTCGACGTGGGTGAATCCGAGCCGCTCGTATAGGCCACGCAGGTTCGGGTGGCAGTCGAGCCGCAGCTTGGCGCACCCCTGCGTTCGCGCGGCATGGCGGCAAGCCTCGATCAGCGCGGAGCTGACACCCCGGCCCGCATGTGTCCGTCGCACCGCGAGCTTGTGCAGATATGCGGCCTCCCCCTTGAGGGCGTCGGGCCAGAACTCGGGATCCTCGGCCGACAAGGTGCAACAGCCGACGATGCCGTCGCTGCAACTCGCGACTAGGAGCTCGGATCTCAGGACGAAGGTCTCCGCGAATGTCCGGTCGATCCGCGCGACGTCCCAGGCGGGCGTTCCCTTGGCGGACATCCACGCCGCAGCGTCGTGCATCAGCCGCACAACCTCGTCGATATCACCCGAGCAGGCGACCCGAACGTTCGGAGGCTCCTCGCTGTCCATTCGCTCCCCTGGCGCGGTATGAACCGCCGCCTCATAGTGCAGTTTGATCCTGACGAGCCCAGCATGTCTGCGCCCACCTTCGCGGAACCTGACCAGGGTCCGCTAGCGGGCGGCCGGAAGGTGAATGCTAGGCATGATCTAACCCTCGGTCTCTGGCGTCGCGACTGCGAAATTTCGCGAGGGTTTCCGAGAAGGTGATTGCGCTTCGCAGATCTCCAGGCGCGTGGGTGCGGACGTAGTCAGCGCCATTGCCGATCGCGTGAAGTTCCGCCGCAAGGCTCGCTGGACCCAGATCCTTTACAGGAAGGCCAACGGTGGCGCCCAAGAAGGATTTCCGCGACACCGAGACCAATAGCGGAAGCCCCAACGCCGACTTCAGCTTTTGAAGGTTCGACAGCACGTGCAGCGATGTTTCCGGTGCGGGGCTCAAGAAAAATCCCATCCCCGGATCGAGGATGAGCCGGTCGGCAGCGACCCCGCTCCGTCGCAAGGCGGAAACCCGCGCCTCGAAGAACCGCACAATCTCGTCGAGCGCGTCTTCGGGTCGAAGGTGACCGGTGCGGGTGGCGATGCCATCCCGCTGCGCTGAGTGCATAACCACCAGCCTGCAGTCCGCCTCAGCAATATCGGGATAGAGCGCAGGGTCAGGAAATCCTTGGATATCGTTCAGGTAGCCCACGCCGCGCTTGAGCGCATAGCGCTGGGTTTCCGGTTGGAAGCTGTCGATTGAAACACGGTGCATCTGATCGGACAGGGCGTCTAAGAGCGGCGCAATACGTCTGATCTCATCGGCCGGCGATACAGGCCTCGCGTCCGGATGGCTGGCGGCCGGTCCGACATCCACGACGTCTGATCCGACTCGCAGCATTTCGATCGCCGCGGTGACAGCGCCGGCGGGGTCTAGCCGCCGGCTCTCATCGAAGAAGGAGTCCTCGGTGAGATTCAGAATGCCGAACACCGTCACCATGGCGTCGGCCTCCGCAGCGACTTCCACGATGGGGATCGGGCGAGCAAAAAGGCAGCAATTATGAGCCCCATACCTACAAAGCCCCACGCATCAAGCTTTTGCCCATGAAGCAACCAGGCAATGGCTGTAATTATGACGACGCCGAGTCCCGACCAGACTGCATAAGCAACACCGACAGGGATGGATTTCAGAACCAGAGAAAGAAAATAAAATGCGATGCCATAACCGATTATGACAACGGCGGAAGGGGCAAGCTTAGTAAAGCCCTCGCTAGATTTTAATGCGGATGTTGCGATTACTTCGCCAACTATTGCGATAACAAGAAAAAGCCAGCCTTTCATGATATATCTCCCAATTTGTGTAGGGCTTATTATGCACGCTTAAAAATAATAAAAGCAGACTTGACCTGATAGTTTGGCTGTGAGCAATTATGTGCTTAGTGCATCTAACGCCTGAATTAAGCCGAGCCGCGAAGCGGCTTCGGCTTAAATGAATAGTTAGACGTTAGACGTTCTTGGCGCCATCGCAAATATGCGAAGTTTGAGATTTTCGCTTTTCGAGCAAATCAGCGACCGCAGACTTTGCATAGCCAATGAACGCCGAAGTCTCATCTGCACGCAAAGCAAGACTATCCTTGCAAAGCCCAAGATAGGCTTGCCGCGCCTCAACCAGTATTGGCTTATGCTCAGCTGGCAAGCGCTCTAAAACCCATTCGGCGGCCACATCCTTGGGGACGATTCCTCCAGTTTCAGTGCTATACCAGATCCGAGCTAACGTGAGTACGATGTTCCGCTCCTCATTTTCCCAATCCTCATGAGTATTCCACAGCTTAAGGGTATCGGAAAGCACCTGGAGAAAGTCATGCTCTGGCACCGGCATGAAGACTTTTTGAGCCACTGGACCTACTAAAGCGATGCTGTGTTGCCTAGCTTTCGTTATTAGAATTGCAAGGTCGGCGTCCAAGGCGGCTGGCTCGAAGACACCTTCAAGAATATCCTCCCGCAGCCACTCCCCGAACTGCAGTTCTCGTCGTGCCGGATAACGCCAAGGCACTACTTCGTTGCATGCAACAACAGTTACCTCTAGCGGCCGGAGTATTGAGCTTTCGCATGGTGGTGCCGAGATATTCAAGAAATCGAGCATCAGGGAGCGTCTGGTAGCTTCATCCAAGCGTGCATCCACGGTAACCAGCAGATCAATGTCGCTATATGGTTTGAGGCCACCATCAATTGCAGAACCATACAAGTGTATGGCTTTCAGCGTTGATGCCAAATGGCGTTTAATTACATCGCGTGCCTGTGAAAGCTGTCTTGAGATTCCGGTGTGTATAGAGTTGCTCATCATGTCTAACTTTGTTTTAGGGCGACTGCCCTGCTGCGTAACATCGTTGCTGCTCCATAACATCAAACATCGACCCACGGCGTAACGCGCTTGCTGCTTGGATGCCCGAGGCATAGACTGTACAAAAAAACAGTCATAACAAGCCATGAAAACCAGCACTGCACCGTTACCACCGCTGCGTTCGGTCAAGGTTCTGGACCAGTTGCGTGAGCGCATACGCTACTTGCATTATAGCTTACGAACCGAACAGGCTTATGTCCACTGGGTTCGTGCCTTCATCCGTTTCCACGGTGTGCGTCACCCGGCAACCTTGGGCAGCAGCGAAGTCGAGGCATTTCTGTCCTGGCTGGCGAACGAGCGCAAGGTTTCGGTCTCCACGCATCGTCAGGCATTGGCGGCCTTGCTGTTCTTCTACGGCAAGGTGCTGTGCACGGATCTGCCCTGGCTTCAGGAGATCGGAAGGCTCTGTTGCAAAAATCGTGAAGCTTGAGCATGCTTGGCGGAGATTGGACGGACGGAACGATGACGGATTTCAAGT
>NZ_JARDJE010000043.1:0-4564 GCF_048957735.1 Rhodococcus sp. As11 | reverse complement strand
CCCCCCCCCCCCCCCCCCCCCCCCCCCCCCCCACCCCCCCCCCCGCCCGGGGGGGCGCCCCCGGGGGGGGGGGCCCCCCCCCCCCCCCGACGCAGCTGTTCCGGTCGGATGCGACCGGATCAGTGTCCTGCGCGATTGCGCAGGTCGAGTGCGACGTCGGTGATCATGTCCTCCTGACCACCGACGAGCCCGCGGCGGCCGATCTCGACGAGGATGTCGCGGGTGTCGAGACCGTAGATGCTCGCGGCAGTCTCGGCGTGACGCAGGAAGCTCGAGTACACGCCGGCGTAGCCGAGGGTGAGGGTCTCGCGGTCGACCTGCACCGGACGGTCCTGCAACGGACGCACGAGATCGTCGGCGGCGTCCTGCAGCCCGAACAGATCACAGGAGTGCTTCCATCCGAGCAGGTCGGCGACGGCGACGAACGGCTCGATCGGGCAGTTACCGGCGCCGGCACCGTGTCCGGCCAGCGATGCGTCGACGCGGATGACGCCTTCCTCGACGGCACACACGGAGTTGGCGACCGACAGCGACAGGTTCTGGTGCGCGTGGATGCCGATCTGAGTGGTCTCGTTCAGGACCTCACGGTAGGCACGCACACGCTCGCGGACACCGTCCATCGTGAGGCGTCCGCCGGAGTCGGTGACGTAGACGCAGTCGGCACCGTAGGACTCCATGAGCTTCGCCTGCCGGGCGAGCTCCTCGGACGGAGCCATGTGCGACATCATCAGGAAGCCGGACACGTCCATGCCGAGTTCCTTCGCCGCGGCGATGTGCTGCGCGGAGACGTCGGCCTCGGTGCAGTGCGTCGCGATACGCACCGACCGCACGCCGATCTCGTAGGCGCGCTTCAGCTCGTGGACGGTTCCGATTCCGGGCAGGAGCAGCGTGGTGAGAGTCGCCGAGTTGATCGCTCCCGCTGCGGCTTCGAGCCACTCCCAGTCGGTGTTGCTGCCGGGGCCGTAGGTCAGGGAGTGACCGGCGAGACCGTCGCCGTGCGACACCTCGATGGCGTCCACACCGGCACGGTCGAGCGCACCGGCGATCTTCGCGACGTCCTGCGGCGTGATGCGGTGACGGATGGCGTGCATGCCGTCGCGCAGGGTCACGTCCTGGATGTACAGAGCCGTTCCGTCGCCTGCGAATTCGCGAGTCGTCGTCGTTGCCGCGGTCATGCCGTCACCTGATCCTTCGTGCGTGCCGCCACGGCGCGTGCGACCTGCAGCGCCGCAGAGGTCATGATGTCGAGATTGCCCGCGTACTCGGGCAGATAGTGTGCTGCGCCCTTGACCTCGAGGAACACCGCGACCTTCCACAGGGGACCGGTGTGGTCGGTGAGCGTCGCCATGGACTCGGTGACCTCGGTGAACTGCACCTCCTGCTTGAGGGCGTAACCGGGCACGTACTCCTGGACCTTCGCGACCATCGCTTCGACGGACGCGACGATCTCGTCCTTGCGGTCCTCGCCGACGAGCGCGAGCACGGTGTCGCGCATGATCATCGGCGGTTCGGCCGGGTTGAGGATGATGATCGCCTTGCCGCGCGTGGCACCACCGATCTTCTCGATGGCCTGCGAGGTGGTCTCGGTGAACTCGTCGATATTGGCGCGGGTACCGGGACCGGCCGACTTCGAGGAGATCGAGGCGACGATCTCGGCCCAGTGCACCTTGGTGACCTGGGAGATAGCGGCGACGATCGGGATCGTCGCCTGTCCACCGCAGGTGACCATGTTGACGTTCGGCGCGTCGAGATGCTCGGTGAGATTCACCGGCGGCACCGTGTACGGGCCGATCGCGGCCGGCGTGAGGTCGATGAGCATCTTCCCGTGCGGGCGCAGGAGCTTCTCGTTGTATTCGTGTGCCTTCGCCGACGTCGCGTCGAAGACGATCTCGATCTCGTCGAACCGGGGGTGCTCGAGGAGGCCCTCGACGCCCGTGGAGATGGCATCGATACCGAGACGCTTCGCCCGGGCGAGTCCGTCGGACTCGGGGTCGATACCCACGAACGCGATGGTCTCGAGTTCGGCGTCCGCCAGTCGCTTGATCTTGATGAGCAGGTCGGTGCCGATGTTGCCCGACCCGATGATGGCAACCTTGGTGGTCATGAGTTCTCCTGTGCGGTGGAGCTTTCGGAAGAGAAACGCGCTGTCACGGTGCCGAGCGAGGAGATCTCGGCGCGGACCGTGACACCGGGGGGTGCCGGAACCATGGGGCCGAGTGCGCCCGACAGCACGACCTGCCCTGCGCGCAGGGGCTGCCCGAACTCGCGTGCCGTGCGAGCGAGCCACAGCAACGCGTTCAGGGGATCGCCGAGGCACGCCGCGCCGGTCCCCTCGGAGACGAGTTCGTCGTCGACGTACATCCGCATGGTGACGTCGATCGGCTCGAACTCGTCGAGGGTGAGCGTCTGCGAGCCGAGCACGTAGAGGCCGCTGGAAGCATTGTCGGCGACGGTGTCGGTGATCTTGATGTCCCAGCCGTCGACGCGGCTGTCGACGATCTCGAGTGCGGCGACCGCGTGCCCGACGGCGGCCCGGACGGTCGCGAGATCGAGATCGTCCGAGTCGAGGTCGGCGGCGAGGACGAATGCGATCTCGGCTTCGGCCTTCGGCTGGAGCAGACGGTCGCTGGGTACCTCGTCGAGGCCGGTGACGTCCATGTCGTCGAAGAGCACGCCGAAGTCGGGACGATCGACACCGAGCTGCCCCTGCACCGCCGGGGACGTCAGGCCGATCTTGCGGCCGACGATGCGGGCGCCCGCGGCGAGCCGGCTGTCGGTGAGCTGTTGCTGCACCGCGTACGCCAGGTCGATGTCGGTCTCCCCGATCAGATCGCGGACCGGGCCACACGGCACGGCGCTGCGCATGGCCTCGATGAGGCGGTCTGCCGCACCGGCGACGCGGGTGCGATCCGCCACGGATGGGGTGTTGGAGCTCGTAGTCATCACGTCCTCGTCCTTCGATGGTCGATCCCCATCGTTACCGGGACACACGCTCCGGCATAGCGTGGGGTTCCGGTGAGTGGAACGCTCGGCCTCACAAGTTGCGGATGGCCTCGCGACGGGCGTGGGTGGCAGCGATGCCCGCGGCGGCGGCCTTCACCGCACCCCCGTGTTTCTCGGGACGGAATCGGGTGACCGGACCGGTGACGCTCACCGCCGCGATCGGGCGCTCGTCCTCGTCGAAGATCGGGGCGGCGACACAGGCGAGTCCGACGGCGGACTCCTCGAATTCGAACGCCACGCCACGCTCCACCACGGTCGCCAGGTTCGCGCCGAGCCGGCCGGGGGTCGTGATGGTCCGGGGAGTCTTGCGCGACAAGCCGGCCTCGACCACCTCCGCCAGCAGTTCCGGTGGGGAGAACGCGAGAAGAGCCTTGCCGATCCCGGTGCAGTACATGGGCATTCGCCCGCCGATCCGGGACGGTGTGGAGGCGGGCCGGTGCCCGCCGATCTTCGAGACGTAGACGACCTCGACTCCTTCGGGGACACCGAGGTGCACGGTCTCGTGGGTGCGCTCGTACAGATCCTCCATGAACGGGATCGCGACCTCGACCAACCCCCGCTCGACGGAGGCACGCAGACCGAGTTCGAAGAGCTGACCGCTCAGGCGGTATCCCGCCGGATCCTTGTCGAGCAGGCGGACGGCGACGAGATCGGTGACGACGCGGTGCAGCGTCCCCTTGGGTAGTCCCGTGCGCCGGCCCAGTTCGGCGAGGGTGAGCACATGGTCGTCCGCGGTGAACGCCCACAGCACGGTGACAACCTTGCCGAGCACCGTGTTGGTGTCCACCCCGTCGCCCGGCGGACGGGCATGCACCGGCGACTCGCGTTGTCCTTCCACGTGGCTCAGGTTAGGACACCACGCACCGCATCCGGGACGGGCGCCCGCGCTGGCATCCTGGATGTGTGACCGAGCGCAAGCGGTGGGATCTGACGTTCGAGACGTGGATCGAACGGCAGATCCGCGTGGCGCAGGACCGGGGCGATTTCGACGATCTGCCCGGATACGGCAAACCCATCCCCGACCACGGCGACGACGATCTGTGGTGGGTGAAGAGTTATCTGGCGCGTGAGGGTCTGTCGACGGAGGCGCTGCTGCCGCCCGAACTGCAGTTGCGGCGCGAGATCGAGCGGCTGCCCGGCACGGTCGGCTCGGCGCCCAGTGAGAAGGTGGTGCGCGACATCGTCTCCGATCTCAACCGGCGGATCGCCGACTGCCTGCGTTTCCCGAGCGGCCTGCCCGTACCGATCCACAAGGTCGACGCCGAGGAGATGGTGGAGGTGTGGAAGGTCGAGCGGGCACGTCGTCGCGAGGAGGCCCGCACGGCCCTGAACTCGACGCGACCCCGGCTCGAGACGGAGTCCGAGACCGGGGTCGCGCGGAGAAGGTGGATCTTCCGGTGGTTCCGCAGGCGGAACCGGCCCGTCGTCAGGGAAGGGTGAGCGGTGCTCCTGTGGCGGCGCGCACCTGATCCTCGGTGACGCCCGGGGCGCACTCGGTCAGGACGAGGCCGTCGGCGGTCACGTCGATCACCGCGAGGTTGGTGACGATGCGCTGGACCAC
>NZ_JARDJE010000042.1:0-5399 GCF_048957735.1 Rhodococcus sp. As11 | reverse complement strand
AACGGGTGTTCGGCGGTGTCCTACTCTCCCACACCCTGTCGAGTGCAGTACCATCGGCGCAGACAGGCTTAGCTTCCGGGTTCGGAATGGGACCGGGCGTTTCCCTGTCGCTATGGCCGCCGTAACTCTATGAAACAGTAACCACGCAGAACATCGACAACCCCGCTACCGCAGGATCTTCGATATCTGTGTGTGTTGTTTCAGATACCGCACAGTGGACGCGTAACATCTTCGTGGTAAGTCCTCGGCCTATTAGTACCGGTCACCTCCACCCATTGCTGGGCTTCCAGTTCCGGCCTATCAACCCGGTGGTCTGCCGGGGGCCTTACCCCCTCGAGGGGGTGAGAAACCTCATCTTGGAACAGGCTTCCCGCTTAGATGCTTTCAGCGGTTATCCCTTCCGAACGTAGCCAACCAGCCATGCCCCTGGCGGGACAACTGGCACACCAGAGGTTCGTCCGTCCCGGTCCTCTCGTACTAGGGACAGCCTTCCTCAAGTTTCTAACGCGCGCGGCGGATAGAGACCGAACTGTCTCACGACGTTCTAAACCCAGCTCGCGTGCCGCTTTAATGGGCGAACAGCCCAACCCTTGGGACCTACTCCAGCCCCAGGATGCGACGAGCCGACATCGAGGTGCCAAACCATCCCGTCGATATGGACTCTTGGGGAAGATCAGCCTGTTATCCCCGGGGTACCTTTTATCCGTTGAGCGACACCGCTTCCACATGCCGGTGCCGGATCACTAGTCCCGACTTTCGTCCCTGCTCGACCTGTCAGTCTCACAGTCAAGCTCCCTTGTGCACTTGCACTCGACACCTGATTGCCAACCAGGCTGAGGGAACCTTTGGGCGCCTCCGTTACATTTTGGGAGGCAACCGCCCCAGTTAAACTACCCACCAGGCACTGTCCCTGAACCAGATCATGGTCCGAGGTTAGAGGTCCAATACGATCAGAGTGGTATTTCAACAACGACTCCACCCATACTGGCGTATGAGCTTCACAGTCTCCCACCTATCCTACACAAACCGAACCGAACACCAATACCAAGCTATAGTGAAGGTCCCGGGGTCTTTTCGTCCTGCCGCGCGTAACGAGCATCTTTACTCGTAATGCAATTTCGCCGAGTCTGTGGTCGAGACAGCAGAGAAGTCGTTACGCCATTCGTGCAGGTCGGAACTTACCCGACAAGGAATTTCGCTACCTTAGGATGGTTATAGTTACCACCGCCGTTTACTGGGGCTTAAATTCTCAGCTTCGCCACCGAAGTGACTAACCGGTCCTCTTAACCTTCCAGCACCGGGCAGGCGTCAGTCCGTATACATCGTCTTACGACTTCGCACGGACCTGTGTTTTTAGTAAACAGTCGCTTCTCTCTGGTCTCTGCGACCACCCCCAGCTCACGGAGCAAGTCCGGTCACCGAGCGTGGTCCCCCTTCTCCCGAAGTTACGGGGGCATTTTGCCGAGTTCCTTAACCACAGTTCTCTCGATCGCCTCGGTATTCTCTACCTGACCACCTGTGTCGGTTTGGGGTACGGGCCGTGTACCAACTCACTAGAGGCTTTTCTCGGCAGCATAGGATCACTGAATTCCCCTCAACGGGTACGCATCACCTCTCAGGCTGCATGAATGGCGGATTTGCCTACCATTCGCCCTACCGGCTTACACCAGGTATTCCATCACCTGGCCCAGCTACCTTCCTGCGTCACCCCATCGCTTGACTACTACAATCAGGGTCCCGTGCAGCCGGTTCGCCGACTCCCGAAGGAGACGACCAACCTTTTGGACGGTTAGCACAACTGATTCGCCATTGGGCGCGGATACACGGGTACGGGAATATCAACCCGTTGTCCATCGACTACGCCTGTCGGCCTCGCCTTAGGTCCCGACTCACCCTGGGCGGATTAACCTGGCCCAGGAACCCTTGGTCATCCGGCGGACGAGTTTCTCACTCGTCTTTCGCTACTCATGCCTGCATTCTCACTCGCGTGGCCTCCACACCTGGATCACTCCGGCGCTTCCACGGCCACACGACGCTCCCCTACCCATCCACACCACTGCCGGAGAAACCGTAATCCCTCCGGGGTGTCATGTGAATGCCGCGGCTTCGGCGGTGTACTTGAGCCCCGCTACATTGTCGGCGCAGAACCACTTGACCAGTGAGCTATTACGCACTCTTTCAAGGGTGGCTGCTTCTAAGCCAACCTCCTGGTTGTCTCAGCGATCCCACATCCTTTTCCACTTAGTACACGCTTAGGGGCCTTAGCCGGCGATCTGGGCTGTTTCCCTCTCGACTACGAAGCTTATCCCCCGCAGTCTCACTGCCGCGCTCTCACTCACCGGCATTCGGAGTTTGGCTGATTTCGGTAAGCTTGTGGGCCCCCTAGACCATCCAGTAGCTCTACCTCCGGTGAGAAACACGCGACGCTGCACCTAAATGCATTTCGGGGAGAACCAGCTATCACGGAGTTTGATTGGCCTTTCACCCCTACCCACAACTCATCCCCTCAGTTTTCAACCTAAGTGGGTTCGGGCCTCCACGACGTCTTACCGTCGCTTCACCCTGGCCATGGGTAGATCACTCCGCTTCGGGTCTAGAACATGCCACTACAGATCGCCCTATTCGGACTCGCTTTCGCTACGGCTACCCCACCCGGGTTAACCTCGCGACATGCCGCTAACTCGCAGGCTCATTCTTCAAAAGGCACGCCATCACCCACCACCCCGAAGGATGCGCAGGCTCTGACGGATTGTAAGCGCACGGTTTCAGGTACTATTTCACTCCCCTCCCGGGGTACTTTTCATCTTTCCCTCACGGTACTTGTCCGCTATCGGTCACCAGGGAGTATTCAGGCTTATCGGGTGGTCCCGACAGATTCACACCGGATTTCACGGGCCCGGTGCTACTCGGGTATTCGTATCGACAGTCGCCATGTTTTCGTCTACGGGATTCTCACCCTCTACGACGGGCCGTTCCAGACCACTTCGACTAACACGACGATTTCTCACTGTCGGCCGGCATGGCAGCGCCGACACAACGAACCCCACAACCCCGAATACACAACCCCTGCCAGGTATCACATGTACTCGGTTTAGCCTCATCCGCTTTCGCTCGCCACTACTCACGGAATCACATGTTGTTTTCTCTTCCTGTGGGTACTGAGATGTTTCACTTCCCCACGTTCCCTCCACACACCCTATATATTCAGATGCGGGTAACACGACATCACTCGTGCTGGGTTTCCCCATTCGGAAATCCTCGGATCACAGCTCGGTTGACAGCTCCCCGAGGCATATCGCAGCCTCCCACGTCCTTCATCGGCTCCTGGTGCCAAGACATCCACCGTACGCTCATAAACACTTACAACAAAGATGCTCGCGTCCACTGTGCAGTTCTCAAACAACACACAACAACCCCTACCAACGCCGGCCACACGGCCAACCGCCTTCGTAAGTCATCGTCGCTGACAAAACACTCGCGTGTTCTCTCAGGACCCAACAGTGCACCGATATAACCACCGCCGAGGAAAACTGAGTTTCCCCGATACACGGCGATGCTTGTCAGCGTTCCACCCATGAGCTCCCGTGCCGCTCGTACGGCGGCAAACGGGCTCTGCCTGCTCCCCCAGCACCTACGTGCTGGTCCGAGACAGGAGATGCTCCTTAGAAAGGAGGTGATCCAGCCGCACCTTCCGGTACGGCTACCTTGTTACGACTTCGTCCCAATCGCCGATCCCACCTTCGACGGCTCCCTCCCACGAGGGGTTAGGCCACCGGCTTCGGGTGTTACCGACTTTCATGACGTGACGGGCGGTGTGTACAAGGCCCGGGAACGTATTCACCGCAGCGTTGCTGATCTGCGATTACTAGCGACTCCGACTTCACGGGGTCGAGTTGCAGACCCCGATCCGAACTGAGACCGGCTTTAAGGGATTCGCTCCACCTCACGGTATCGCAGCCCTCTGTACCGACCATTGTAGCATGTGTGAAGCCCTGGACATAAGGGGCATGATGACTTGACGTCGTCCCCACCTTCCTCCGAGTTGACCCCGGCAGTCTCCTGCGAGTCCCCACCATTACGTGCTGGCAACACAGGACAAGGGTTGCGCTCGTTGCGGGACTTAACCCAACATCTCACGACACGAGCTGACGACAGCCATGCACCACCTGTCTACCGGCCACAAGGGAAACCACATCTCTGCAGTCGTCCGGTACATGTCAAACCCAGGTAAGGTTCTTCGCGTTGCATCGAATTAATCCACATGCTCCGCCGCTTGTGCGGGCCCCCGTCAATTCCTTTGAGTTTTAGCCTTGCGGCCGTACTCCCCAGGCGGGGCGCTTAATGCGTTGGCTACGGCACGGATCCCGTGGAAGGAAACCCACACCTAGCGCCCACCGTTTACGGCGTGGACTACCAGGGTATCTAATCCTGTTCGCTACCCACGCTTTCGCTCCTCAGCGTCAGTTACTGCCCAGAGACCCGCCTTCGCCACCGGTGTTCCTCCTGATATCTGCGCATTTCACCGCTACACCAGGAATTCCAGTCTCCCCTGCAGTACTCGAGTCTGCCCGTATCGCCTGCAAGCCCGCAGTTGAGCTGCGGGTTTTCACAGACGACGCGACAAACCGCCTACGAGCTCTTTACGCCCAGTAATTCCGGACAACGCTCGCACCCTACGTATTACCGCGGCTGCTGGCACGTAGTTGGCCGGTGCTTCTTCTCCCACTACCGTCACTTGCGCTTCGTCATGGGTGAAAGAGGTTTACAACCCGAAGGCCGTCATCCCTCACGCGGCGTCGCTGCATCAGGCTTGCGCCCATTGTGCAATATTCCCCACTGCTGCCTCCCGTAGGAGTCTGGGCCGTGTCTCAGTCCCAGTGTGGCCGGTCGCCCTCTCAGGCCGGCTACCCGTCGTCGCCTTGGTAGGCCATTACCCCACCAACAAGCTGATAGGCCGCGGGCTCATCCTGCACCGAAAAACTTTCCACCCCCAGCCATGCGGCCGAAGGTCCTATCCGGTATTAGACCCAGTTTCCCAGGCTTATCCCAGAGTGCAGGGCAGATCACCCACGTGTTACTCACCCGTTCGCCACTAATCCACCCAGCAAGCTGGGCTTCATCGTTCGACTTGCATGTGTTAAGCACGCCGCCAGCGTTCGTCCTGAGCCAGGATCAAACTCTCCGTTGAAGACTCACAATCACCCCGAAGGGCAATCAGTCATAGACACAAGAGTCAAATCACTAGCAAAAAAACTCAAACTAGCTATACAACACTGGATCACCGCAGACGGAAGAATGCGATGTCCAGCAACAACCACCCACAAAAGTGAAGTGGTCGCACCAAATATTATTTGGCACTGACATTCATCGGCACACTGTTGAGTTCTCAAAGAACACGC
>NZ_JARDJE010000041.1:0-7764 GCF_048957735.1 Rhodococcus sp. As11 | reverse complement strand
ATCCCATAATCCGCTCCCTCCATCTCGGGGGAACTCACCGCTCATCTCGGAGTGTCCACCAAGACGGGAACGGTCCAAACCGGGCGGCTCAACCGGCGGTTCGAATGCCAACGGCAGTACGTACTCGGTCAGTCTGGAAGAAGCGTGGGAGCGGTCCAGGTGCAGCAGGACGGGGGCGGAGTCGTCCATGACCCACAAGTCAGCGCCGTGCGCTGCGACATCGCCGGCCTGGAATCGATACGAATCGTCGGCAACATCGTCCAAGTCGAGATCGACCAAGACGCCGCTTTCTTCTATCTCGCCGTGCTCGGCGAAGTGGAACCACTTCGGCCAGTATCGATCCGGCGACGCACCTAAGTCAGTCAGCCGTTCGGTCCCCGGCACGTAGTCGTGCGAGTTGCCGGTTCTCCTGGCTTGGCGCTCGACAAGTTGGAGCCGACGCACTCTGCCCGTGACCACGCCCGGCCGGCCCGGCACTGAGTGGTGAAAGTTAGGCGTGAGGAAACCGGTCACATGCGTCAAACCGGCAGCCGGGCGGTGGTGGTGCCACGTGGCGGTCCACCCGTTACCGGTGACCTCGAACGGCCACCGTAGGGTCTCGTCCCGCTCTTGCCAGGGGGCCTGTCCGAACTTGGGCTGCACCGTGACGCGGTAGGTGGTCGTACCCGGCCTGCTGGCAACCGCTGATGTGACCAAAGAGAGTCTGACGCTGACGACATCGCCTACATGAAGCGGGCGGAGAGTTCCGTCTTCGAAAATTTCATGGCCCACGAGCACTTGAATAACTCGGGCCGTGCTTCCGGAATTCATTGATGAGCCCCACGCACTAGGCGGACCGGTGGGCGAAGCCACCGGGCGCGAGGTTACCTGTGGCGGGAACGTATCACGCTCACATCAGCAGAGGTTGGATACGCCCCGACTAAAGCCGTGCAGGCGAGCCCCGCCTCTCTCCGCCGCAATGCGTAGATGACAGATCCCTGCAGGCCGTACGACATCCAAGTGAGAAACCGACACGGTGGCTGAGGGCCGACACGGGGTCGATTACACGCTCGTCACCGTGCTCACCTGACCCGCCAACCAAACCTGCGAGAACCCGCCAAACGAAGTTGAAGGTCACACCGTGGGGTCTAGGATCTATTGATACAGATTCCGGCTGAAAGGGTCTTCGATGGCTGATCGGATCGGGACGTTGCTGAACCGTTCGGGTGACGGTGGCGAGGAGGTGCTCATCGTCAGCCGCGGGAAGGTGCGGACTCGGTTCCGCCGCCGGGACGAGTTGGGTTGGAACTTTCGGGTGGAGTCAACGGACTCGGAGAACATCATCGAGCAGAACCCGAAACGAAAGCCGAAGACGGATCCGAAGCCGGCTCGCCGAGCTTCGCGTCCTCGCGGACAGCGGGTGGCGTACGTGCGGGTGTCGGCCGCCGATCAGAACGAGGCGCGCCAGCTCGAGGCGGTGGGGGAGTGCGACCGGGTCTATATCGAGAAACAGTCGGCACGCTCGCGTGCCGATCGCGTGAAGCTCGAAGAGTGCATCAGGTATCTCCGGGACGGTGACGAGCTGGTGGTCGCCTCGATGGACCGACTCGCCCGTTCCCTGGTCGATCTCAAGCAGATAGTCGGCGAGATCACCGCGAAGGGCGCGAGCGTGGAGTTCGTCCACGAGCGGGCCACCTACGCTGCTGGTGCCCAGGATCCTCGAGCGGATCTGATGCTGTCACTGCTCGGGGCGTTCGCCGAGTTCGAGAGGGCCATCATCCGTGAACGCCAGGCTGAGGGCATCGCCATCGCCAAGGCGAAGGGTAAGTACAAGGGACGCAAGCGCGTCCTGACCGACGAGCAGGTCGACAATGCCCGCGCCCGCATCGAAGCGGGGGAGGGGCCGTCGGCAATCGCCCGAGACCTAGGAGTGGGCCGATCGACGCTCTATCGGGCTCTCCAGAGAGCTGGCGAAGGGGCCACTCGTGTAACGCCGTAGCTAACCTGCTGGGAAGGGCGCGAAGTGTCGGAGAGCTTTACGACTCCGAGATCATGCGTACAAGCAGTTCTGCGCTCTCCGACCTGACTTCCACAAGTTTTAGTGTCACCCTGCGTTGATCGCGTCGATGACGGCTCGCGCGGCGTCCGGGATTGTGGGCTCGACGAGCATTTCGTGGTCGCCGATGGCGACGGTGACCGTGCGCAGCGGCCGCAGGGTGGTGACGATCTTCTTGATCGACATGCCGGTGACGTCCTGCAGGTGCCGCGCCACGGCCAGGGCGGCAAACACGACGGTCAGGTGAGCTTCGATCGCATCGCGGGTGCGGTGGAAGATCGGGCGCGCCCTCAGGTCGGCCTTGGCCATGCGGAAGGACTGCTCGACCTTCCAGAGGTCGTGATAGGCCGCCACGACGGCATGGCCGTCCATCACGGCCGGGGCGATGTTTGTGACATACCCCTTGTAACCTGCAGACTCGCGGGCCCGCTGGATCGAGGCCTCGTCCAGGATTACCTTCTGGTCGGTGACCTTGACGAACCGCTGCTTCTTGAGTGGTTCTGCCCGGTCGGCCACGCGTTGGGCGCGGTCGATCTGCGCGTTCAGCGTCCGCCGGTCTCGCTTGGCTCGCTCCCATTTGTAGTGCCACACCACCCGCCGGTCTCGCCGGTCCCGGCCCTGGCCCATTGGGCGGATCAGCTCCACGACGCCGTCGTCGGCAATCAGATTGCCGCGGCGACCGAAATGGTCCTCGAGCTCCTTGGGCGCCTTGGAAGTGCGGGAGCCGACGATGAACGACAGGCCAGCATCTTCCAGCGCATTGAGGTTGGCCGCCGACAGCATGCCCGCATCGGCCACCACGACCATGTCGCTGATCTGGTGGCGCTTTTGGAAAGCCGTGATGACCGGGATTAGCGTCTTGGTCTCTGCCTTGTTGCCCTCGAAGACGTGCACGTCCAGCGGGAACCCATCGCGGGCCACCAGCAGGCCGACGGTGATCTGCGGGTCGACCTTGCGCTCTTTACTCATACCGACTTTGCGCAGGTCATCTTCTTTTTCGGCCTCGAAATACAAGGTGGTCAAGTCGTAGAGCACCAACGCCACACCGGGGCCGCCGGCGCGGTTGACGTGGGCCCAGCAGGCGGTGGCGATCAGCCCGCGGTAGTCCCGGCCGACCACTCGCTGTAGGCAGTTGTAGAGCGTGTTGACGTGCGGTGGTTGCGTCCCCAATTCGCCCAGGACCCGAACCGAGTCCAACTTGCTGGTCGGCTCCACCACACGGCACAGCACCAGGTCGCGGAACACCGTATCGCCCACCACGTCGAAGCCGAGCCTGGAGTACGTACCGGTCAATCCTTGCCACAGGATCCGCGCCGTGGACTGCTGGATCCGCGCGGCTGTCGCTGCCGGCACGTCGATCACCGCGGCGCCGCGCTCACTCAACTCCAGGTCTAACGCCTGCTGATCGCCCTGGATGCGCTGCTTGGCGACCTCGATCAACGCCGCCAACTCGCCGGGGGTGTGAGCCGAACCCAGGTGCTCGCGCACCACCAACCGGCCGCTGACCCACTCGACCAACTGCACGCCCGTGGCCCCCGACCCCGTCGGCACCTTCCGAAATTTCAGCCCCACAGGCCCAACCTACCGGGCCGTTTAGTGTCACAAACGCCAGCACAGAACTCGCCCTACCAGCGCAAACCGGAATCCCAAGCGGCAGAACAGCGTCAACTTGTGGAAGTCAGGTCCGACCCCAGCGTGCCTGAGACAGCGGTGCTCAACGCATTGATCTGAGCCCTGACCCACTCAAGGCCACGCCTTGGTCCGCGGCTCTCGATCGCCCCAATCTCCTCGAGCAGATCTTGCTTCTCGTCCGCCGGCAGGTCAGCGTCTTCAACGTGATTCCGGAACTGGCTCAGCGCCGCGAGGATGTCTTCTACCGACACCTCAGGGCCGATATGGGCAGTCATCGAGTGGCCCTGTCCGCCAATCGCCTGGTTCCCAATATGTTGGGTTCCATAGTTGTCAGCCGAAACGTTCATAGTCGTCATTCCTCCGGAAAGTTGAACCTGGTCGAGACTCATCTGGCTTCTAAGGAGTCGCTAGCCCGCTGCGGTCAGACGCGCTCGGATCATTGATCCACCCCAGGCTTTGGTCCCTTCGAGGTAGCCGCCTGACTCGAGTTCCTCGACTGCCAGACTGACCTCTCGCGCGGAGAGCGACCCGGTGAAGTCCGCAGCGTCCTCACTCTTCATTAGCGCTTCTGGGGATGTCTCGGGATGAGCCGCCAGCCACTCCAGGACCCGCCTTTGCGCAAGTGAAGAGCGGTAGCTCTCGCGCATCCGGTTGGCTTCTACACGGCCACGCGTAGTCAGAATGAAGTCGAACTGACCATCTAGGGTCAGGGTGGCGTGGACTAGATCGGCAAGTTGAAGCTCGCTGTAAACAGTCTCCGCGAGTGAAGGGGGAACCACTTCGTGAGGAAGCGTGCTGGCTTGCTGTCCTGGCTGGTCGATCAACCACCGGAGTACCCGCTCTGCGTTGAACGTCATTCCAGGCATCTTGCATCTCCTTCTCCGTGGGGAGTGACTGCACGGCGGCCAGGCGGGGGTCCCGGCCGTTCTGGTCACTGTGTCATCCGGGTACGACACCAAATCCCTGCTAAGTCGATCCGCACAGCAGCCTTGTGTCGAGACGACTTGGTGAGAAGTGGGCCGCCAACGCAAGTCCAGCGAGCAGGCGCGAAATGGACATGCGCGCGGGTGGTCAACTGATGTCTCGCAAAGCTGTAGGTAGAAGAGACGGCAGGGCCGGTCGTGTTGTCCGTTTGGCGCCGACCGTGGACACGCCGACGGATGCTGCTATGTTCTCATTGAGACCTCATGCGTTTCGGAACGGCACCTCTGCGTACCCACTTTCTCGGTCTTGACCTGCCTGTTCTCGAGGCGCTCCCGTTCAATTCTTGGAGCGCGATCATGCCCCGTTCAACCCATGGCGGCCGACACGAACTTGGCCAGAACTTTCTCGTTCATGGCCCCACCCTCGAAAAGATTGCCGCAATCGTCGCAGCTACGCAGGGGCCGATTCTAGAAATCGGTTCCGGCAGTGGCGCACTTACTCGGCACCTGGCACGCCTTCAGAGGCCGCTTACCGCGATCGACATCGACGAGCACCGGGTCGCTAAGCTGCGCCAGCGCATACCCGGTGTGGCGGTCAAACAGGCCGACGTCCTCGCTTACCCGCTCACCACCCCGGTAATCGTTGGAAACGTTCCGTTCCACATCACGACGCCGATCCTGCGCCGGCTGCTCACCACCGGGACGTGGCAGCAGGCTGTGCTGCTCACCCAATGGGAAGTGGCCCGCAGACGTGCCGGCGTCGGGGGCTCCACATTGCTGACTGCTCAGACCGCACCCTGGTTCACTTTCGCCCTGCACGGACGCGTGCCATCCACGGCCTTCCATCCGAGGCCAGGCGTGGACGGCGGCATTATCCACATCATCCGCCGCCCCACTCCATTGATTCCCGTTGTGGAACGACAAGCGTACGAGCGGTTCGTGCGCGCGATATTCACCGGCCGCGGCGGAAGCCTTGAGCGCATCGTGCAGCAGGCCACACAAGCGCCGCGCAACCACATCCGAGACACGCTGAGGAAAGCAGAAATCAACTCGCGAGCCCTTCCACGTGATCTTCGCCCCGAGCAATGGGCAGCACTTTGGGGCGACCTGTACCGATGACTTCAGTCCTCTGTCGCGAATGATCCTGCTCAACGCAACTCGCTGGCGCGACATATCTACGGGACGACCGGACTGGCTCGGAGCCTTCCGACCATGCCCCTCTAGGTGCGTCGTAATGGAGGATCGTCAAATGCGACAGGGCGGCGGCGGGGCGTGAGTTGTGGACTTGATCGCTTTGTGGCGGTCTTCTGTGGTTACTTCTTGGCGGCGACGTACGACGTACCAATCGGGCGTTCTGGCCGAAAGGGTTAGAGCGAGTCGGCGGCTCACGGGTGGGCGGCCGGGTTTGCGTCTGTTTTGTCAGAGTCCGAATGCTCCGCCGCTGATCAGAATGAAGGCGCCTAGGCCGATCAGGACAATCGGGAACAGGATGTGTTCCCAGCGCTCCAGGACTTCGGCGATCGGTCGGCGGGTGGCGACGAACCTTGCCAGGCCCACCAGTCCCGCCACCAGCACCAGGAACACGATGCAGTAGGCGACCACGGCTCCCGGGCCCACGTTGAGAAAGACGGGGACGTAAACGCCGATGTTGTCTCCACCGTTGGCGAAGGTTACGCCGGCCACGGTCCACACGGCGACGTTCTTGCCCTCGACCTTTGCATCGTCGTCATCATCGTCCCCGCGCCAGGCCTGCCACGCGGCCCACAGTCCCAAGCCCAGTGGGATCAGCCCGAAGTAAGGGATGGCCTGCGGGGGCAGGAAGACTCCCGCGCCCAGGGAGACGAGCACAGCCACGCCGAGGATGCCGGCGAACCCGAGATACTGGCCGGCCAGAATGCGTGCGGTGGTTCCGCGTTGGCCTGCTCCGCGGGCGAAAAACAGCGACAGGACGATGATGTCGTCGATATTGGTGGCAATGAACAGGCCGATCGCCTGCAGGGCCGAGGACAGGATCACGCCTGCACCTCCGTGGCGTGACAACCCGGCACTGAGCAGTCGGGCTCCAAGCAGGAGGCGTTTTCGTTGACCGCGAGGGTGATCTCGACCAAGGAAGATAGCGACCGGGCCAAGTGCGGGTCTACGATCTCATACCGGGTCTGGCGACCTTCGGGCACTGCGACAACGATCCCGCAGTCGCGCAGGCATGCCAGATGGTTCGACACGTTCGACCGTGTCAGCTCCAGATCCCGGGCCAGCTCCGCCGGGTAGGCCGGCTGCTCCAGCAAGGTCAGCAGTATTCGGGACCGTGTCGGGTCGGCCATCGCCCGCCCTAACCGGTTCATCACATCGACACGAGAAGCAATAGTCAGCACTTGCTGAACTATACAGCGTCTGCTGAACTGTTGTGACAACGCCCTAAAAACCTAAAGGTTGTCAAGACACTTAATCTCGTCCAGGGCTACGGCCAGTTTTGAACAGGTTTCCTGGCGCTACAGGCACCCACCGGAGTCTCACTAAGTCGTCTTGACAACCTGTAGGTTTTTAAGGCACATTCACGGCGCCAGGCGGGCCGCCGCGGGAGCCCTCGTCCACCCCGCTGGGGCCGCGGGTTTCAGGCGCAGCATGACGTCGGCATCTGGTTTCGGAAGAGGCCGGCCACGATGCGCAGGCTTTCGCTCATGGTCAGGTACGGCGCCCAGGTGTCGGCCAGATCGTCGACGGTCATGCCGCTTTTGATGGCGTAGGTGGCCGCCAACATGATCTCCCCAGCACCGTCCGCCAGGGCGTGCACGCCCAGAACCTTGCCGCTCACGGCGTCGGCGACGAGCTTCACCGCACCACGGGTGTCGTGCTGGACGAGCGCCCGGGGGACATCGGACAGGTCCAGGACGCGGCAGTCGCACGCGTGCCCTCGGGTGAGGGCCTCGTCCTCGGTCAACCCCGCCGAGGCCAGCTGGGGCCGGGTGAACACGACCGCAGGAAAGCCGGCGTAGTCGACCCGAGCTGCCGGCGGGTACCTGTCCTCGGTCAGGGCGTTGAGCGCGGCGGCCCGACCGCCGGCGGCGGCGGCGTAGACGTACTGGGGAGCCCCCGAGACGGCTCTGTTGCAAAGATTGGCGGCAGTCAGAGGTAGGCTGTCGCTCTGCGCCGATCAGGCGGCTGCTGCGAAATGGT
>NZ_JARDJE010000040.1:0-8423 GCF_048957735.1 Rhodococcus sp. As11 | reverse complement strand
TCGGCCCGGGTCGGTGTCCGTGTCGCTCTGACCTGGAATAAGTTACGCGAACATCTCCGAGAACACCAAATCGCCTGTTCAACGCGTGTTTCTGGGCCCGGAAAGGGTATCGGAAGGTGCTCAAGGCACCCAGTACTTGGCGGCAAGATGCTGGACGATCGGGTCGTCCTCCTCGGCCTGCTCGAGCATCGCGAGATCGCTGCGGATATCCATGAGCCGGGGGTCGTCCCCCTCGGCGTCGCCGATCGGCCGGCCTCCGTCCTCGGCGCGCTGCCGCAGGATCTTCTCCCGAACCCGGTCTTTCAACGACTCAGCCATGAGAGAAGCATGCTGCGCGGTCACCGCCTTGTCGAGGATTTCGACGCCGTGTCAACGGTCGCGGTCGCTCCGTCTCAACGGTCGCGGTTACGGAAGACCCGGATCGCCATGGGCAGCACCACAGCGAGAGCACCGATGATCAGGACCAAGGAGAACAGTTCCATCAACATGCCTCCATCATCCGCGCACGACGCGCAGGACGCAGAAAACGTCGAAGGCCCCTCACCGTGGTGAGGGGCCTTCGTGGAGCTGCCTGTCGGAATCGAACCGACGACCTTTTCATTACGAGTGAAATGCTCTACCGACTGAGCTAAGGCAGCGAGCCTTTCGGCGTCCGAAGTCTAGCGGACTACCCCCACCCCGATGCAAACCGGCACTTCGGCTACCGGAATGCTCCGCTCAGCCTGGCCGCGAGCGCCGCAAGAGCGAACCGGGGTTTGACGTTCTGAGCGAGCGCTTCCCGGCAGTCGAGGATGGCCTCGATGCACTCGAGCAGCGCTTCCGGCCGGGTTCTCGACGCGAGGTCGGCCGCGCGGTCCGACATGTCCGGATGATTGAGAGTGACCCGTGATCCGAAAGCGTGTACCAGCGCGTCCCGGTACAGGCCGGCGAGATCGATGAGGGCCCGGTCCATAATGTCGCGTTCGGTGCGCGTCTTCCGCGACTTCTGGGTGCGTTCGAGCTCCTTGAGCACCCCCGCCGAACCGCGAAGCGCGCCCGCGGCCCCCTTGCCGGTACCGCCGGCACCGAGCGCTGTCTTCAACTCTTCCGTTTCGCGTTCGTCGCGCTCGGCGCTGATCTCCTTCGCCTCGGTCTCGGCACTGCGGCCGAGTTCGTCGGCCGCGGCGTAGGTAGTGGCGGGCCGGAGGACCGCGCCTGCGACGGCCAGGGCACGCGCCCGGTTGTCGCGGGCGCCCTCGTCGACGGCGAGTCGCCGGGCCCGCCCCACGTGCCCCGCGCTGACGGATGCGGCCCACTGTGCCGTTTTCGGATCGATGTTGTCGGTGGCTTCGAGAACACGTGCGATGGCGTCGACGCTGGGCGTCACCAACCCGACGTGGCGGCAACGGGAACGCAGCGTCACCGAGATGTCCTCGGGATCGACCGACGGCGCGCACAGCAGGAAGACCGTTCGCTGCGGTGGCTCTTCGACCACCTTCAGCAAAGCGTTCGCGGCCCCCTCGGTGAGACGGTCGGCATCCTCGATCACTACGACCTGCCATCGCCCCGTGCTGGGGCGCCGCGACGCGACCTGCACGATGTCGCGCATCGACTTGACGCTGATCGTCAGTCCCTCGGGCACGACCCGCCGCACGTCGCCGTGCGTGCCGGCCATCGTGGTGGTGCATGCGTGGCATCGCCCGCAGCCGGGAGTCTTCTCGTCGGTGCACTGCAGCGCGGCCGCGAAGCACAGCGCCGCGACGGAGCGCCCGGACCCGGGAGGGCCGGTGAACAGCCACGAGTGGGTCATCGCCGACCCGGTTTCGCCACGACGGGCTGCGACCGCGGCAGCGACGAGTTCGGTTTCGACATCACGTTGACCGACGAGACGATCGAAGACCCCGGGCATGCGCTCAGCCTAACGATCGGCTCCGACCGATCCGGATCACGTGTCCGGAACATTCGAGACAGGCGTGGTTCCGGAGCCCTACCGTCGGGCCATGACCATTCACTTCTCCGCGGTGGGACTCGTCGTCGCCGACCTCGATCGGTCCTTCGCGTGCTATCGCGTGCTCGGCCTCGACCTGCCCGCCGAAGCTCCCGAGGTGCCGCACTTCGAGACCGTGCTCCCCGGTGGACTGCGCCTGATGTGGGACACCGTCGAGTCCGTCCGCAGCTTCGACCCGACGTTCGAACCGTCGCCCGGAAGCGGGGTGGCTCTGGCTTTCGACTGCAGCGCCCCGAGCGCGGTCGACGAGACGCACGCCGCCTTGATCGACGCCGGGTGCACCTCGACGAAGGCCCCGTGGGACGCGTTCTGGGGACAGCGCTACGCGAGCGTGCTCGACCCCGACGGCCATACCCTCGACCTGTTCGCCGCGCTTCCGGGGTGACGCCGGGCAGGCCCGACGGCCGTTCGCGATACACACCGTGAGGTCAACGGCGTGATCCGACGAGAACGGTCAGTCGGTCGTCTTCTTCGCTGCGGCCTTCTTCGTCGTCTTCTTGGCGGCCGTTTTCTTGGCCGCCGTCTTCTTGGCGGGGGTCTTCTTCGCCGCCGTCTTCTTCGCGGTCTTCTTGGCCGGGCCGCGCGCGCGACGGTCGGCGAGCAGTTCTGACGCCCGCTCGTCGGTGATCGTCGTGACCTCGTCGCCCTTACGGAGGCTCGCGTTGGTCTCACCGTCGGTGACGTACGGGCCGAAGCGGCCGTCCTTGATCACCATCGGCTTGCCGCTCACCGGGTCGGTGCCCAGCTCGCGCAGCGGCGGTGTGGCCGCGGCCTGCCGGCCGCGCCGCTTGGGTTCCGCGTAGATCTTCAGCGCCTCCTCGAGGGTGACGGTGAAGATCTGCTCCTCGTTCGCGAGCGACCGCGAGTCGGTGCCCTTCTTCAGGTACGGACCGTAGCGGCCGTTCTGAGCGGTGATCTCGTCGCCGGACTCCGGATCGGCACCCACCACGCGCGGCAGCGACAGCAGTTTCAGGGCGTCGTCCAGGGTGACCGTGGACACGTCCATCGACTTGAACAGCGAACCCGTGCGCGGCTTCGGGCCGGCCTTCTTGGCGGCCTTCTTGGCCGGAGCCTTCTTCGCTGCCTTCTTCGCGACGGCCTTCTTGGTGGCGGTCTTCGTGCCGCCCTCCCCCTCGGACCCGAGTTCCTCGACGGGGATGGGCGTGACGTCGGGCTCGGGCTCGGGTTCCGGGTCGGGGATCAGTTCGGTGACGTAGGGACCGAAGCGGCCCTCACGCGCGACGATCTCGTAGCCGGTGGACGGATCGACACCGAGAACACGCCCTTCCTGCGGCGTCGAGAAGAGCTTCTCGGCGTACTCGAGGGTGAGCTCGTCCGGCGGAAGGTCGTCGGGCAGGTTGGCGCGCTGCGAGGTCGGCTCGGCCTCGGGATCGTCGGGATCGGTGATCATCCGTTCGAGATACGGACCGAACCGGCCCACCCGCACGTGGATCTCGCGACCCTCGGAGTCGTCGAACAGGCGGATGGAGTTGATCTCGCGGGCATCGATGTCCTCGAGGTTCTCCCCCACCAGCTTCTTCAGACCACCCTTGCGGGCGACCGATTCCTCGTGACCGTCGTCGCTGCCGAAGTAGAACCGCGTCAGCCAATCGGTGCGCTGCCGGTGACCGGAGGCGATCTCGTCGAGATCGTCCTCCATCCCGGCCGTGAAGTCGTAGTCGACGAGCTGAGCGAAGTGCGCCTCGAGCAGGCCGATCACGGCGAACGCCACCCACGAGGGCACGAGTGCACTGCCGCGCTTGTAGACGTAGCCGCGATCGAGGATCGTCTTGATGATCGACGCGTAGGTCGAGGGCCGGCCGATCCCGAGCTCCTCGAGCGTCTTGATCAGGCTCGCCTCGGTGTATCGGGCGGGCGGATTCGTGGAGTGACCGTCCGGATCGAGCTTCGTCGCGGTGACGGACGCGCCCTCGGACAGGTTCGGCAGACGCGACTCCGCATCGTCCGACTGTCCGCCTGCCTCCTCGTCGACACTTTCGACATAGGCCTTCAGGAAGCCCGCGAAAGTGATGGTGCGACCCGACGACGAGAAGGTGCACTCCTCGCCGGTGCCCGCGGTGCCGGTGATGCGCAACGTGAGCGTCGTGCCCCGCGCATCGGCCATCTGGGAGGCGACTGTGCGCTGCCAGATGAGCTCGTAGAGCTTGAACTCGTCGCCGTCGAGACGCGAGTGCAGCTCGCCGGGGGTGGCGAAGACGTCGCCGGCGGGACGGATCGCCTCGTGCGCTTCCTGCGCGTTCTTGACCTTGCGGGTGTACTGGCGCGGCGTCGCGTGGACGAACTCGGCGCCGTACAACTGGGTGGCCTGTGCGCGGGCCGCCGCGATCGCCGACTCCGACAGCGTCGTGGAGTCGGTACGCATGTAGGTGATGTAGCCGTTCTCGTACAGGCGCTGCGCCGTGCGCATCGTGCGCTCGGACGAGAACCGCAGCTTGCGGCCCGCCTCCTGCTGCAGCGTCGACGTCATGAACGGGGCATACGGCTTGCGCGTGTACGGCTTGCTCTCGGCCGACGACACCGTCAGCGCGGCACCGGCGAGTGCCTCCGCGAGGCGGCGGGCACGGCCCTCGTCGAGGACGACGACGCCGGTCGACTTCAGGTTCCCGTCGGCGCCGAAATCACGACCCGACGCGACCCGCGCTCCGTCGACGTTGACCAGGCGGGCACCGAACGAGCGGGGGCTTGCGCCGGCACCGGCGTCCATCGTGGCCGCGATGTCCCAGTACTCGGCGGACGTGAACGCCATGCGCTCGCGTTCGCGCTGGACGATCACGCGGGTCGCCACGGACTGCACGCGACCCGCCGACAGGCGGGGCATGACCTTCTTCCACAGCACCGGGCTGACCTCGTAGCCGTACAGGCGGTCGAGGATGCGGCGGGTCTCCTGCGCGTCGACCAGGTCGTTGTCGAGGTCGCGGGTGTTCTCGGCGGCCGCGCGGATCGCGGGCTCGGTGATCTCGTGGAAGACCATGCGCCGGACGGGCACCTTGGGCTTGAGGGTTTCGAGCAGGTGCCAGGCGATGGCCTCGCCCTCGCGGTCGGGGTCGGTGGCGAGGTAGAGCTCGTCGGCGTCCTTGAGCAGGCTCTTCAGTTCCGAGACCTTGGACTTCTTGTCGGCGCTGACGACGTAGAGCGGTTCGAAGTCGTGGTCGACGTCGACACCGAGGCGCGCCCACGACTCGCCCTTGTACTTGGCCGGGACGTCCGCGGCACCACGCGGCAGGTCGCGGATGTGCCCGACCGAGGCCTCGACGACGTAGTCGCGGCCGAGGTAGGGGGCGATCTTCCTCGCCTTGGTCGGGGACTCGACGATCACGAGCCGACGCGTGCCCGACGAACCGCCCGCAGTGCTCTTCTCCCGTGCTGCCACCGTGCCGCCCGCACCTTCCCTCATTGCCGACATGTCGCCTTGTTCGAAGACATGTATACCGACCCGCTCCCCAGACGCGGCCACACACAGGGTCGCACATCCTCGGGGAACGGCTCTTCACGAGTGATGATCACCCGGTTCCACGTACGGCCAGATCCGGCGTGCCGCGTCGGCGTCCGGAGGTGCGCCGATGTTCTCGACGAGCCTCGTCAGTCGCTTGCGACCGGAGATCCTCAACCCGGGACCACCGGTGCCGTGCGTACCGATGAGAGTCGGCGCGATTCCGGCGCGCATGAGCGCCTGCGCCAGGGAGGCGTGGGTCTCGGGAGCGGCCGGATCCAGACCGAGAACATACTGTGCTCCCTCGACCTCCATACGACCGGACGCGAGAAACCAGGCGCGCTGGGCCCGCGAGGACGGAACCCAGCCGTCCGGGACCGTCTTGGTGTGGTCACCGATCCACTGGGTGGCGAGCGGGACGAGAGAGCCGGCGGAGGCCGTGCCGACGGTGAACAGATCGCCGTCGGCGACGATGTCCGCCCCCACTCCTGTATCGGTCACGAGCTGGGCGATGGCACGAGCACGCCATTCGGCGTCGACCTCCACGGTCAGCACTGCGCCGTCCTCGGTGAGGCACGCGCGTCCGTGCGCCGCGAGCAGACCGCTCAGGTCGGCCGGAGCCGGCGGCATCGTGTCGGCACCGAAGAAGGACAGTTGACTCACGGGTCCTCCTCTCGCGACTCCGCGAGCGCGACGAGCGAGGTCGTACGCTCCTTCGCGCACACCTCCCGGAAAATGCATCGTCCCCCATCACCTGAGGCGACGGGGGACGATCGGGCGAGGTTGTCGACCTTGCCCGGTTGCTCGCTCGAGCGGGTGGATCAGATTGCGCGCACGCCGGTGGCCTGCGGGCCCTTGGTGCCCTGACCGACCTCGAACTCGACTCGCTGGTTCTCCTCGAGGGTGCGGAAGCCGGAACCCTGGATCTCGGAGTAGTGAACGAACACGTCGGCGGAGCCGTCCTCAGGAGCGATGAAGCCGAAGCCCTTCTCCGCGTTGAACCACTTCACAGTGCCCTGTGCCATGCTTTTCCTTCTCTTTCTAACACCGGATTCGACGAACCGCCGGGTACGCGATCCGCCAGGTCCCGGTTCCGACCGCTGTACTTCTGGAGTCCCCCGTTGGAAGAGCTAAAGCACCGCGCTCGCAACCATCGATCCTGCGAGCGTGCACTTTTCCAAGTCTACGAACACAGAAGCTGCGACCGGGTGTCAGTCAACCACGTTCCGGGCACGCGCAACAGTAGGAATGGGCACAAACGTGCCAATCCTCTGATCTTGTTCACGTCTCGGTAGCATTACCCAGGGGTAGCTGTTGCTCCCATGTTACGGGCGGGCACTGATGCCACACTCGTCCCGGATCTCGGCCCCCACTCGTATCCGACAGACCTCGTATCCGACAGACCATCTCGTTCGACCCGCGGAGTACTGCGTGACCGGCTCGCCCTTCCTCCCCAGCGGCGACGCCACCCGCACCTACGGTCGCGAGCTACTCGAGCGGCTGCTCGCAGGCATCCCGTCGGGCGAGTCACCGCTGACCCACGTCGCGGAGATCCCGGCTCGGCCCGCCCGTCACAGCGACTGGCCGCAGTGGGCACACGACGACGTCGTCGCCGCGTTCCGAGGACAAGGCGTGGAGCGTCCGTGGCACCATCAGGCGAGTGCCGCCGACATCGCTGCCGGCGGCGAGCACGTGGTCGTCTCCACCGGCACCGCGTCCGGCAAGTCGGTGGCCTACCAGCTTCCCGTCCTCAGTGCCCTCGCCGACGACCCACAGGCCACGGCCCTGTACCTGTCGCCCACCAAGGCGCTCGGCGCCGACCAGTTGCGTGCGGTCACCGAACTGACCTCCGATATCGACGCACTGTCGACCGTGTGCGCGTGTGCCTACGACGGCGACACGTCCACCGAGATCCGGCAGTGGACGCGACGGCACTCGCGCTGGATCTTCACCAATCCCGACATGCTGCACCTGTCGCTGCTGCCCGCGCACGCACGATGGGCCCGGTTGTGGCGTCGTCTGCGATACGTCGTCGTCGACGAGTGCCACTCCTACCGGGGCGTGTTCGGATCGCACGTCGCATTGATCCTGCGCCGGCTCCGGCGCGTGGCCCGCCGCTACGGCGCCGATCCCGTCTTCGTGCTCGCCTCCGCGACGACCGCGGAACCCGGGGCCGCGGCATCCCGCCTCATCGGCGCTCCCTGCCGGGAGGTCACCGAGGACGGTTCACCGCACGGTCCTCGCACGGTCGCCATGTGGGAGCCGCCCCTGCTGCGCGAGGTGACCGGCGAACACGGCGCCCCGGTACGCCGGGCCGCGGGCACCGAGGCCGCGCGTCTGCTCGCCGACCTCGTCGTCGAAGGCGCCCGCACGCTGGCGTTCGTCCGGTCGCGCCACGGCGCCGAACTCGCCGCCATGGGTGCACGCCGGCTTCTCACCGAGGCGGCACCGGATCTCGTCGACCGGGTGGCGGCCTACCGGGCGGGTTATCTCGCCGAGGACCGCCGCGACCTCGAGTCGGCGCTGTCCGACGGACGCCTGCTCGGTGTCGCCAGCACGAACGCCCTCGAACTCGGCGTGGACATCGCCGGTCTGGACGCGGTGATCGTCGCCGGTTTCCCCGGCACGGTCGCGTCGTTCCGGCAACAGGGCGGTCGCGCCGGACGCCGCGGGCAGGGTTCGCTCGTCGTGCTGGTCGCGCGGGACGACCCACTCGACACCTATCTCGTGCACCACCCGCAGGCACTGCTCGACCGACCGGTCGAGGCGACGGTCACCGACCCGAACAATCCGTACGTGCTCGGTCCCCAGCTCCTCTGCGCCGCAGCCGAACTACCCCTCGGCGACGCCGAGGTCGACGAGTTCGGTGCGCTCGACGTCCTCACGGCCCTCGCGGAGCAGGGCCTGAGGCTCTGTTGCAAAGATTGGCGGCAGTCAGAGGTAGGCTGTCGCTCTGCGCCGATCAGGCGGCTGCTGCGAAATGGT
>NZ_JARDJE010000039.1:0-9431 GCF_048957735.1 Rhodococcus sp. As11 | reverse complement strand
GGAAGCTAAGCCTGTCTGCGCCGATGGTACTGCACTCGACAGGGTGTGGGAGAGTAGGACACCGCCGAACACCCGTTACCGAAGACCCCCGACAGTGTTGGGGGTCTTCGGCTTTGATGAGGGGACCCGCTTTCGCGGGTCCCCTTTTCTCGTAGGGGCTGTTTCCCGCGGCATACGATTCGGTACATGGGTCGAAACGAGCCGGCGCGAAGTGTCTTCGGCGATTTCGAGCTGACCATGAACGAGCTGCGGGTGGTGACGCAGTACGTGGCGGAGAGTGCGCAGGACGTGCTTCCGGTCTTCGAAGAAGCCGTTCCCCAGGACCGACGTCCTCGCGCTGCTCTCGATGCGGCCTGGGAATTCGTCGGCGGTGCGAGACGGACGAGACTCCAGCGCGTCACCGCACTGGACGCACACCGGGCTGCGAAGGACGCACCCACCGAAGTGGCCGGCCTGGCTGCACGATGCGCCGGCGACGCTGCTGCGGCCGCCTACCTGCACCCGATCGCGAGAGCCACCCAGGTCGGGCACATTCTCCGTGCGGCTGCGAGTGCTGCACGCATAGCCGAGCTCCGAGCAGATGGCGACCCGGCAGTCGGGAGCGCGATGATCGAGCAGGCACGCCGACGCGCGACCCCGGTACTGGTCGACGTACTCTCGCGCTACCCGCTCGCGTCGACGTCGAGGACTCGCGTCGGGCACCTCATGAGGACTCTGGATCTCTCGTTGCGCAACGGGGGACCACAGCAGCCGTAACTGGGCCCTCCGCAATCCAGGTTGTAGTCGTGGCCTGAAGCCGCCGGTTTCCGGCGGGGATCTGGTGATGTAGGCGGTGAGGTTGCGGAATCCGAGAGCGGAACCGCGGAGGTGTTCGAGCTGTCCGTTGATCGTGGCTTGTGAGGCGGTCGGCCCCAGGACATTCAGCGGCTGATGTCGTCCAGTTCGGTCAGGTCCTCATGAGAGAGGGAGAGTCTCGCGCCGGCGATGTTCTGGCGCAGGTGTGCCGTCGATGACGTGCCGGGGATGAGCAGGATGTTCGGTGATCGGTGCAGCAGCCAGGCCAGAGCGACGGACATCTGTGTCGCCTCCAGTCGAGCGGCGACCGCCGAGAGCGCCGAGGACTGAAGCGGTGTGAAGCCCCCGAGGGGGAAGAAGGGCACATATGCGACGCCGTCGGTGGCGAGCCGGTCGATGAGCTTGTCGTCGTGGCGGTGGGCGAGGTTGTACATGTTCTGCACGCACACGATCGGCGCGATGCTCTGTGCTTCGGCGACCTGCTCCTCGGTGGCGTTGCTGATCCCGAGGTGGCGGATCAGGCCCTGCTGCTGGAGTTCGACGAGCGTCTCGAACGCCTCGGCGAGCGAGCCGGGTCGGGGACCTTCGGCGTTGCCGAGTCGGAGGTCGACCAGGTCGAGTACGTCGAGGCGGAGGGACTCGAGGTTGTCGTGGACCTGGCGGCGCAGATCTTCGGGTCGGCGGGCTGTAGGCCATCCGCCCTGTTCGTCGCGGGTCGCGCCCACCTTGGTCACGATGTGCAGCGACTCGGGATAGGGGTGCAGCGCCTCGCGGATCAACTCGTTGGTGACGCGCGGCCCGTAGGCGTCGCTGGTGTCGATGTGTGTGATGCCGAGGGCGACCGCTTCACGCAGCACGGCCAGGGCGCCCTCGCGATCGGCGGGCGGTCCCATGACCCCGGGCCCGGCCAGTTGCATGGCGCCGTAGCCGAACCGGGTGACGGTCAGGTCACCCAGAGTCCAGGTGCCGCCGGGAAGAGAGGGGGAGGGTGTGCTCATCTTGTTGCCTTTCGTCGTGCACTCGGGGGTGGCGTCTGCTGCCTCCCTGTATCAGGATTGGGGAGAAACTTCCTGTCGGGAAGTAGGCACTCGGGAGTGCGTAACCCATCCATCGGTGAGAGGTGCGATCAGTGACGACGATGAAGGCGGCCCAGAAGAGGGCTCAGGCCAAGATGGAGTACAACGCGTTCCTGGCAGGGTGCCCCAGCCGGCAACTGCTCGACCGAATCTCGGACAAGTGGGTCGTCCTGATCCTGTGTGCGCTGGGCGGCGACAACAACCCTGGCCGGCCCGGTGCAGCACACGAAGACGCTCCGAAGGCGATGCGTTACTCCGAGATCTCTCGTCTTCTGGCCGGGGTCAGCCAGAAGATGCTGACCCAGACGCTACGCTCGCTGGAGCACGATGGTCTGCTCACCCGTACCGTGACGCCAACCGTCCCTGTCACCGTCTCCTACGAGCTGACCGACCTCGGCCTCTCGCTCCACCACATGACCCGCGGGCTCAGAAACTGGGCGCAGACACACATGGCCGAGGTCCTCGCAAACCGCGAGAACTACGACGCTCGCACCCCCTGACGGCTCACATCCAACCGTCCGACAGCTCTACATTCTCGGCCCTACGCCCGCAACTGCACAGAGCCCGTAACGGTCCGGCGAGCCGACCTATCCGGGTGAGGGGGCCGGTGGAAGCGATGTCGTGCTCAACCAGGCCTCCCACAGCGACCGGAGCGAGGTCTCCGAGAAACGCGCGGCGAGATCCTTGAACTGTGCCGTCGTCACATTGCCGTGTCGGTGTTCCGCGGTCCACGTCCGCAGGAGATCGAAGAAATGTTCGTCGCCGAGGTGCACCCGCAGGGCGTGCAAGGTGAGGGCTCCGCGCTTGTAGATGCGGTCGTCGAACATGTCCTTCGGGCCCGGATCCTCGAGGAGGATGTCCTGAGGTTTGCGGGCCAGCCCTCTATGGGCGTCGAGAGCATGCGCGTGCGCGGACCTGCCGCCGGAGTTCTCCGACCACAACCATTCCGCGTAGCAGGCGAATCCCTCGTGGAGCCAGATGTCGCACCAGCGGTACAGGGTGAGACTGTTGCCGAACCACTGGTGCGCCAATTCGTGTGCGACGAGCCGCTCTTCGCGGCCCGTGCCGTCGCAGAAGTTTGCGCCGAAGGTCGACAGTCCCTGAGCCTCGATGGGGATCTCGAGGTCGTCGTCGGTGACCAGTGCGGTGTAGTGCGCGAACGGATACGGGCCGAACAGGCGCGTGAAGACCTCGAGCATCTCGGTCTGGCGCGCGAAATCACGGTCGAACGACGCGCGCAGGCGAGGGGGATGGATCCCGTACTGCGGCACCGGATCCGACGCCAGTGTGCGTACCTCGTAATGGCCGGTCTGCACCGTGGCCAGATAGGTCGCCATCGGTTCGGGTTGCTCGTAGACCCAGGTGGTGCGACTGGCCTTGGTGGTCTTGTGCACGAGCGTTCCGTTCGCGACCGCGACGAACGGAGCATCGGTGGTGACGGAGATGCGGTAGGTGGCCTTCGAACCGGGATGGTCGTCGCAGGGGAACCAGGTGGGCGCACCGTTCGGCTGGCTCGCGACGAGCGACCCCTCGTCGAGTTCCTCCCAGCCGACCTCACCCCACATGGTCCGCAACGGGGCGGGGGTACCCGAGTACTGCACACCGAAGACGAGCACGGACCCGGCGGGGAGTTTCTCGGCCGGGGTGACGGTGAGCTTGCCGTCGCGGTGGACGAACTTGGCGGGTCGTCGCCCGTTGACGGTCACCTTGGCGACGCGCATCGTCTGCGCAAGATCGAGCGAGTACTTGGCGCGCACATCCGTCGTCGTGGCGATGATCTTCGCCCGGCCGTCCAACCTGTTGGACACGACCTTGTAGGTCAGCTCCAGCTCGTAGCGCGAGACGCGGAAACCGCGGTTCCCACTCTCGGGCAGGTAGGGATCGAGGGGACGATCGGCGGCGACGGGCGCGACGGGCTTGGCTGCCTTGATGGGTTTCACCGCGGGGCCCAGCTGTTCGGTGTGGTCCACGGCGCGATGGGGTTGCCCTGCCAGCGGGTGGACTGCGGGACGACGTCGCCGCGCATCACCAGCGAGGCCGGTCCGACGGTGGCACCGTCGCCGATGCCGGAGGCAGGCAACGCGACGCATTGGGGGCCGAGCGTGGCGCCGGCGCCGAGGGTCACGGTGTCCATGGACATGATCCGATCATGGAACAGGTGGGTCTGTACAACGCAACCGCGTTCGACGGTCGCGCCGTCGCCCAGGGACACCAGGTCGGCCTCGGGCAACCAGTAGCTCTCGCACCACACCCCGCGGCCGATCTTCGATCCCAGTGCCCGCAGCCACAGGTTCATCACGGCGGTGCCGGTCGCGGCCCGTGCGAACCACGGTGCCGCGACGGTCTCGACGAAGGTGTCGGAGACCTCGTTGCGCCACACGAACGAACTCCACAACGGATGCTCCACACGCCCGATCCGTCCCACCACGAGCCATTTCGCGGCGACCGTCACCAGGCACGCCACGGCACCGGCGCTCATGAGCACGATGCCACCGAGCAGTGCCGCGACGGCGTATCCCCAGTGCACGGCGAGAGTGTTCAGGGCGAACAGCACACCGAGGCCGATGCCGTAGGTGACGATCATGGGCACGAGCCGGAAGGTCTCCACGGCGCCGCGCGCGACCTTCAGTTTCAGCGGGGGTTCGAAGGTGCGGCTCGCGTCGCTGTCACCGCTCGCGCGCCGCAGCCGAACCGGGGGACTGCCCAGCCACGACGATCCGGACTTCGCCTTCTGCGGAGCCGCGGAGAGCACCGCGACGAGTCCGTGCTTCGGTACCCGCCGTCCCGGTGCCGCCATGCCCGAGTTGCCGAGGAAGGCGCGCTTCCCGACCTTCGCGTGCGAGATGTACAGCCAGCCGCCGCCGAGTTCGTAGGAGGCGACCATCGTGTCGTCGGCGAGGAACGCACCGTCGGCGACCTTGGTGAACTTGGGAACCATCAGCACGGTCGACGCCTCGACGTCCTTGCCGATGTCGGCGCCGAGCAGCCGGAGCCAGATCGGGGTGAGCATCGACGCGTAGAGCGGGAAGAGGAAGGTGCGCGACGAATCCATGAGGCGCTCGGTGAACCACACCTGCCAGCCCACGCGGCTGCGCACCGGATGCCAGCCTTCCGTCATGCCGATCGCGAGCAGGCGCACCGAGAGCAGGGTGAGCAGGGCGAAGACGAACATCGTCAGCAGTGCCGCGACGGGGAGCATCGCCAGGGAATGCACCACGGCGTCGGAGACGGTGGGGGTGTCGTGCACCCACCACACGAGCAGCGCGACGCCCGCGGCGATCGACACGATGGGCAGGCCGCCGAGCAGGATCGACGACAGGGCGTAGACCGGAACCCATCTGTTACCCCGCGGCGGTGCCCCGGCGGGCCAGGGCCGGTCGGCCTTGCCGACCTTGCGCGCAGGCGATCCTGCCCAGCTCTGTCCGGCCTTCACTCGGCCGAACACGGCCGATCCTGCTTCCACCTCGGCGTTCTTGCCGATACGCGCACCCGGGGCGAGGAACGACCGGGCGCCGACAGTGGCACCGGCACCGATCCTGATACTCCCGATGTGGACGGCGTCGCCGTCCACCCAGTAGCCGCCGAGATCCACTTCCGGCTCGACGGAACATCCGTCGCCGAGCTCGAGGAGACCGGTGACCGGAGGAAGGCTGTGCAGGTCGACACCACGTCCGACCTTCGCTCCCAGAGCACGCGCGTACTGCCGCATCCAGGGAGCGCTGGAGATGTTCGTCGCGTTCACGGCCTCGGACAACCGCAGGGCCGTCCACAGCCTGAGGTGGACACCGCCTCCGCGGGGGTAGCTCCCCGCCTTCACACCGCGCAGCAGCAGACGTGAACCGGCGACGGAGATCGCCATACGCCCGATGGGAGAAAGGAACAGCAGGACACCGAGCGCGACCCACCACCACGACAGGGTGACGGTCCACGGCACGTCGACGACGAGCGCGATGACGTTGTTCAGTATCGCCAGCCAGGTCACCCACTGCAGTCCGGTGAGGGTGGTGAGGACGCCGGTCGCCGCGATCTGGGCGAACTGGGCGAGGCGGGGCACCGGGGCGACCTCTCGTGGTGCCGCAGCTTCCGTCGGTGCGAGTTCGTCGAGATGGACCGCGAGCGATCCGAGCCGGGGATGGTCGTACAGCTCCGCGACCGTCATCTCCGGATACCTGCTGCGCAGCGCCGTCACGAGCTGTGCCGCGGCGAGGGAGCCACCGCCGAGTTCGAAGAAGTCGTCGTCGACGCCCTCGATCCGGGCACCGAGGATGTCGGTCCACAATTCGGCGACCCATTCGGCGGTGGGATCGAGTCCGAGCGCCTCCACCGAGTCGGCGTCGGCGCCCGGCAGCGGCCACGGCAGGGCGTTGCGGTCGACCTTGCCGGATGTGCGGGTGGGGAGTTCGTCGACGAGCGCGAGTCGCGGAACGAGCGCGGCGGGGAGTTGCTCGGACAGCAGGTCGTGGGCGGACGCGATGTCGAAGTCCGGATCGGTGGAGGCGATGTACCCCACGAGGATCGGGTGTCCCGCAGCGGTCCTGCGCACCGCGCACGCACCACCGGCCACACCGGGCAGGTTCTGCAGCGCGTTGTCGACCTCGCCGAGTTCGATGCGGCGTCCACCGATCTTGACCTGGTCGTCGGCGCGTCCCTGGAACAGCAGTCCCTCGCGGTCGAGGGTGACGAGATCGCCGCTGCGATAGGCGCGCTCCCAGCCGAGCGTGGGCATCGGAGCGTACTTCTCGGCATCCTTCGCCGGATCGAGATAGCGCGCGAGGCCGACACCGCCGATGACGAGTTCGCCGGTCGCGCCCTCCTCGACGGGGTTGCCGTCGGCGTCCACCACGGCGAGATCCCAGCCGTCGAGCGGCAGCCCGATGCGGACCGGCCCGGTGCCGTCCATCAGCGAGGCGCAGGCCACGACCGTGGCCTCGGTAGGGCCGTAGGTGTTCCACACCTCCCGTGCCGGAACGGCGAGACGCTCCACGAGATCGGGTGGGCAGGCCTCACCGCCGAAGATGAGCAGGCGCACCGCCTCGAGTGCTTCGGCCGGCCACATCGCCGCGAGCGTGGGCACGGTGGAGACGACGGTGATGTTGCGCGAGACGAGCCACGGTCCGAGATCCATGCCGGAGCGGACGAGCGCGCGGGGTGCCGGAACCAGGCAGGCGCCGTGCCGCCAGGCGAGCCACATCTCCTCGCACGACGCGTCGAAGGCCACCGACAGGCCGGCCAGGACCCGGTCGCCGGGGCCGAGTGGCGCTGCCCGGCAGAACATCCGTGCCTCCGCGTCGACGAAGGCCGCCGCATTGCGGTGGGTGACGGCGACACCCTTCGGTGTCCCGGTCGAACCCGAGGTGAAGATGATCCACGCGTCGTCGTCGAGGTTCGGCCCTCGCACGGCCGGGCTGCCCGGCGGGACGGCCGTACCCGGCCCGATGCCCTCGTCGGTGACGATGGCGGTGACCTGTGCTTCCGAGAACACGAGTTCGGCGCGCTCGTCGGGGTCGTCAGCGTCGACGGGCACGTATGCGGCGCCCGCGGCGAGAATCGAGAGAATCGTCACATACAGATCGGTGCGCCCGGACGTCATGCGCACGCCGACCCTGTCGCCGGCACCGACACCCGCGTCGTTCAACGCGTAGGCGCCGGCGATCACCGCCTCGACGAGTTCGGCGTATTCGAGGACCGTGGTGCCGTCGTCGAGGGCAGGGGCGTCCGGATGTGCCTCGGCGGTGCTCCGCAGCAGGTCGACGAGGGTGCGTGCAGGCGGAGCGTGCGACGCGCGGAGGAATTCGTCCGGAATGGGGGACGGGCCGACGGGGGTCGAGGATATGGCTGGCAACTCCGCGGGTCCTTCTGCTCGATGGATCCTCCGGTTATCTCACGTCCGGGTGGACAACAGGTGAACGTTCGGGGCGCGGAACGTGTGTCGGCATCGTGCGATACGGGTTGACACGGCTCGATCGTCCTGTCATTGTCTTCGCCAGGTCATGAGTACCAGCGTCAAGCCCCGGCTCGCTGGTCGGCAACCCTCCAACCGCGGTGGGGTGCTCCGGGTGACGACCGGGCCGTGAATCCACCACCGGACACGGCAAGCGCGGACTCCGCCGGCGACGAGAACTCTCCGTCGTAGGCGTCACCGGCGGGTCCCTGAGTACACGAGGGATTTGTCATGACTGTTGTAGCCTCCACCACCTGCATTGCTCCGTTCGCCACCGTGTCCGGCTGTGACTCGCAGGTTCCGCTTGTCCAGGGTGGCACCTGCACCTACGCGAACTTCGACTACGCGGCGAGCGCACCGGCGCTGTCCGCCGTCACCGACCGCCTCACGGAACTGCTGCCCTTCTACGCGAGCGTGCACCGCGGTGCCGGATACGCCTCGCGGATCAGCACCACCGCCTACGAGGACGCTCGCACCTCCGTGTCGCGCTTCGTCGGCGCGGACGACGACCAGGTCGTCGTCTTCACGCGCAACACCACCGATTCGCTGAACCTGCTTGCGAGTGCCGTGCCCGGCGATGTCGTCGTGCTCGACATCGAACATCACGCGAATCTGCTGCCGTGGAAGAACTCCCGCATCGTCGAGGCGGCAGATACCGTCTCGGAGACGGTGTGGCGCCTCGCAGTCGAACTCCAGCGCGCCCCCGCGGCCCTGCTCGCCGTCACCGGTGCCTCCAACGTCACCGGCGAGGTGCTGCCCATCGCCGAGCTCGCCGAACTCGCCCACGCCTCCGGCGCGCGGATCCTCGTCGACGGCGCGCAGCTCGTGCCCCACCGCCGCGTCGATCTCGCGTCGCTCGGTGTGGACTACCTCGCGTTCTCCGGTCACAAGCTGTACGCGCCGTTCGGTGCGGGAGCGCTCGTCGGCCGACGCGACTGGCTCGACGCCGCCGAGCCGTACCTCGCCGGAGGCGGTGCGGTGCGCGAGGTACGCCTCGACCACACCGAATGGGCCTGCGCCCCTGCGCGTCACGAGGCCGGCACCCCCAACGTGCTCGGTGCCGCCACCCTCGCCGCCGCATGCGATGCGCTTGCCGGTTTCGACTCCGACGCGGTCACCCGTCACGAGGAGGCCCTGTGCTCCCTGCTCGTCGACGGCCTGGACGCCATCGACGGCGTGGAAGTGCTTCGGCTGTGGAACGATTCGGCCGACAGCGTCGGAATCGTCACTTTCACGATCGAGGGCTACGAGCCCGGTCACGTCGCGTCCTATCTGTCCGCCGAGCACGGCATCGGTGTCCGTGACGGACGATTCTGCGCCCACCCGCTGCTCGCGCGGGTCGGTCGCGCCGGCGGTGCCGTCCGGGCGTCGCTCGGACTCGGCAGCTCGTCCGACGACGTCGACCGGCTCCTCGGAGCGCTGCGTTCGCTGGTCGAGAACGGGCCGTCGTGGGTGCACGCGAAGACCGACGGCGTGTGGAACCCCTCGCCGGAGACGCGCCCCGGTCTCGGGGCGACCGACGGCGACGCATCTCCGTGCGTCTAGCTGTATGAGGCCATGACGTTGGTGACACCGGTCCGGAGTTTGCTCGCGGGCGGCCGATTACCGACGGCAGTATG
>NZ_JARDJE010000038.1:0-10306 GCF_048957735.1 Rhodococcus sp. As11 | reverse complement strand
GTGGTCCAGCGCATCGTCACCAACCTCGCGGTGATCGACGTGACCGCCGACGGCCTCGTCCTGACCGAGTGCGCCCCCGGGCGTCACCGAGGATCAGGTGCGCGCCGCCACCGGAGCACCGCTGTCCTCGATCGCCGAATCCACTGCCTTGTCCGAATCCTGAAAGCGACCCCATCATGCTCAACCTGTCCGTTCTTCTGGAGGATTCCGCCCGCCGGTACCCACACCGCGATGCCGTGGTGATCGGAAACACCCGGATCAGTTACGGCGAACTCGACGCCCGCGCGAACCAGGTAGCGAACCTGCTGGTCGAGCGAGGTATCACGCCGGGTGACACCGTGGCCATGTCGTTTCCCAACGTGCCGGAATTCGCGATCGTCTACTACGGCATCCTCAAAGCCGGGGCCGTCGTAGTGCCGCTGAACATCATGCTCAAGAGCCGTGAGATCGCCTACCATCTCGACGATTCCGGCGCTCTGGCCTACTTCTGCTTCGAAGGCGGACCGGACCTGCCGATCGGCGAGGGCGGGCGAACCGCGTTCGCATCGGCACCGATGTGCCGGGAGCTGTTCGTGGTCGGCGAGGGCGGTGATGCCGGAACCGGCGACGTGCAACGACTCGACGCAGCTCTGGCGGGCCTGCCGGCAGAGTTCGTGTCGGCGGTGCGTGAGCCGCAGGACACCGCAGTGATCCTCTACACCAGCGGAACCACTGGAAAAGCCAAGGGGGCCGAGCTCTCTCACTCGAACATGGTGATGAACGCGATCACCGCCAACCGACTGTTCGACAGCAACCCGGTACGCCACGACACCTATCTGGTCACGCTTCCGCTGTTCCATTCGTTCGGACAGACCGCGATGATGAATGCGGGATTGTCGGTCGGCGCCACCTTGGTGCTCCTGCCTCGCTTCGACGCCCGTGCTGCGCTGGACGTGATGACCGCTGAGGGTGTCACCGTCTTCGCCGGCGTCCCGACGATGTACTGGGGCCTGCTCAATGCGGTGGACGAGAACGTCGACGTCGAACGGATCGCCGCGACGATGCGCCGGGCGATCTCCGGCGGCGCAGCGCTTCCGGTGGAGATTCTGACCCGATTCTCCGAACGATTCGGCGTACAGATCCTCGAAGGTTACGGGTTGTCCGAGACCTCACCGTTGGCGCTGTTCAGTGACCCGGAACGGGATCCACGACCGGGATCGATCGGGGTACCGGTGTGGGGTGTGGAAGCTCGGCTCGTCGACGCGAGCTGGAACACCCTTACCGACCCCGGCGTCATCGGAGAACTCGCGGTGCGCGGCCACAACGTCATGTCCGGATATCTCGGGCGACCCGAGGCCACCGACGAGGTGATGCGGGACGGTTGGCTGCGCACCGGCGACCTCGCGCGACGGGACGCCGACGGCTTCTACTACATCGTCGACCGAGCGAAGGACCTGATCATCCGTGGCGGCTTCAACGTCTACCCCCGCGAGATCGAAGAAGTACTGATCACCCACGATGCGGTCTCGCTCGCTGCGGTGGTCGGGGTCCCCCACCCCACCCACGGTGAAGAGGTCAAAGCCTTCGTCATCCTCGAACCCGGTGCGCAGATCACCGAAGAAGAATTGATCGTCTGGTGCCGAGACCAGATGGCGGCCTACAAATATCCGCGAGCAATCGAATTCACCACTATCCTGCCGACGACCGCCACAGGCAAGATCCTCAAGCGCGAACTCGCCGCAGCAGAACCCCAACTGCAAGGTGTTCGGGGATGATCGGCGATCTGCACGTGACACCGGAATTGCCCGTCGCCGCACAGTCCGACACGACGCCCGAGACTACGCCGCGCGCGCATTCCCGAGCTATCGCTCTGACCGCTGGGATCGCGCTGTGCGTCGCCGGCGCCGGGACCGCGCTGTTGCTCGGTGGTCTGATACCGGCCGTGAACCCGATGCTGATCGCCATCGTCCTCGGGGCGCTGGCAGCCAATCTGGTCTCGTTGCCCGCGTGGATCCGGCCCGGGGTGGAATTCTCGACCAAACGATTGCTCCGTCTCGGCATCGCTGTCCTCGGACTCCAATTGATGTTCAGCGACATCATCGAACTGGGGTGGGGTGTCATCGGTGTCGTCATCGCGATCGTCACGCTCGGCATCACGGGAACGATGTACCTGGGCAGGCTCCTCGGCTTGTCGTGGACTCAACGAGTCCTCATCGCGTGCGGATTCTCGATCTGCGGTGCGGCTGCTGTGGCCGCCGCCGACGGTGTGGTCGACGCGAAGGACGAGGAGACCCTCACGTCCATCGCGCTCGTCGTCGTCTTCGGCACTGCAATGATCCCCGGTATCCCGCTGCTGGCACACATCATGGGGATGAACGATCTACAGGCCGGAATCCTCGCCGGCGGTTCGATCCATGAGGTCGCGCAGGTGGTCGCCGCCGGCGGTGTGATCGGCGGCAGTGCACTTGCCGTGGCCACTCTTGCGCGTGTGCTGATGCTGGCCCCGGTCATGGCTTATTTCGGGCTCGTGCAGCGACGCCGTTGCCGCGAGAAGGGAACGAACGGCGCGACGGTCGGCACGCGACCGCCGCTGGTCCCGGTCTTCTTCCTCGGGTTCCTCGCATTGGTGGCAGTCCGGTCGTCGGGGCTGCTCCCCGACGTCGTCGTCGACCAGGCCGCGCTCGTTCAATCGGCCTTGTTGACCACGGCGATGTTCGGGCTCGGACTCGGAGTCCGGCTGAGTCTGCTGCGCTCGGTCGGTCCGCGGCCGTTCATCCTCGCCGCCGCCGCCACCGGGTGGGTGCTGCTTGTTGCGCTTCTCGGTGTGGCGATAGTGGCCTGAGCAGTCCTACCGAATCTCGGGTGCATGGCGCGTCGTACGGCGAGAGATCGTCGGGCTCTCCCTCGGCCCCATGTCGACCCAGCCATCACATCGCTTCTGTTCACTTCACGACGGGGTTCCCGCAAGGAGGATGTCTCATGGATCGGACCCTCTACGACCACGACCACGAACTTTTTCGGTCGTCGGTCCGTGAGTTCCTGCACCGCCAGGTCTCGCCCCGCACCGAACACTTCGTCGAGGATCGGGCGGTGCCTCGGGATGTGTGGATCGAAGCCGGCAAGCACGGCTTCCTCGGTCTGCAGATCCCCGAAACATATGGTGGATCGGAGGCTTCCGACTACCGATATACCGCAGTGATCACCGAGGAGTTCGCCCGGATCTCGGCCTCCCTGTCGTCGTGTCTGGGTATCCACATCGACGTCGTCGCCCCGTATCTGACCGAACTGACCACCGAGAACCAACGCCGCCGTTGGCTGCCGGGTTTCTGCAGCGGCGAAATCCTCACGGCCATCGCCATGACCGAACCTTCCGGCGGCACCGATCTGGCGAATCTGAAGACCACCGCGGTCCGAGATGGTAACGGCTGGGTGCTCAACGGATCGAAAACTTTCATCACCAATGGTTGTTCCGCCGATCTGGTTGTCGTCGCCGCCCGCACCAACCCTGGCGCCGGCGCCCGCGGCATCACTCTGTTCGGAGTCGAAACCGGCACCCCCGGTTTCACCCGCGGCCGCAAGCTCGACAAGGTGGGCCAACCCGAATCCGACACTGCCGAACTGTTCTTCGACAACGTGCGCCTCGACGAGAGCGCTGTGATCGGCGAGGTGGACCGCGGTTTCATACACATGATGGATCGCCTCCCCCAGGAACGCCTGGGCTGCGCGGTCTCCAACATCGCCCACGTCGACCAGATCCTGCGTGAAACGATCGCTTATACCAAGGACCGCAACGCCTTCGGCCGGCCGATCGGCTCGTTCCAGCACAACAAGTTCCTGCTCGCCGAACTGGTCACCAAGGTCGAAGCCGCCCAGGCCTTCGTCGACCAGGCCATTGTGGCGCACGTCGACGGCACCCTCACTGCCGTCGACGCCGCCAAGACCAAATGGTGGTCCGCCGAGATACAGAACGACGTGCTCGATCACTGCGTCCAGTTGCACGGCGGCTACGGGTTCATGAACGAATACCGTGTCGCCCGAGCCTGGAAAGACGCCCGGGTCACCAAGATCTGGGCCGGATCCAACGAGATCATGAAGGAACTCATCGGCCGCGACCTCGGCCTGTGACCCCGCTATTGTCAGGAGTACACCATGCCCGAAGCTGTCATCGTGTCCGCCGTACGGTCGCCGATCGGACGAGCACGCAAGGGCGACGCTCATCAACAACCTGCGCACCCACGACAAGCAGTTCGGTGTCGAGACGATGTGCGTCGGTGGCGATCAGGGCATGGTGATGGTGCTCGAACGTCTGAGCTGACATTCGGCCTGCCGAGCAGGATCACACCCGCTGGACGATATGGACAGCCCCAGCGCTGAGTCAGCGGGTTGCGCGCCTGCATTCATTCCGCAACAGGAACGAGGGTGTCGGTCAGTGCCAGGTGACGTCGATGCTGTCGATTGCGTCGAAGTGGAAACCGAACTGGTCACTGTAGACGTCGAACCCTTTGTTCTCGGGATAGTCGATCGTCGCGTGGCGTTCGAGGATAGCGACGACTCGGGCTTGGTCGTCGTTGGCAAGCGCCGCCGCCAACGCTTCCGATTCGACGGCGCTGAACGGGACGTCCGAGTTGCCGAAGTCCAGTGTGCGGGTGCGGTAGTCGTAGCCGGCCTCATCACCGTTGCGTACATGGACACGGCCGGTGACGCGAATGGTGGCAATCTTCGGTGTGCCGTCGGGGTTGAAGACCCCGGCCTTACCCATGACGTCCTTGGCCTTGACGTCCTTAAGTTTCGACCGTGCGTCGTTGCGCAGTTCGTTGGTCTTGCCGGAGATGTACTTACGCACCGAGGAGGGGCTGCGGCCGATCTTCCTCGCTACCTTGTTCACTCCACCGAGCCGTGCGATGGCAGCGCGACGCTGGGCCAACTCGGCCACCTCGGCATGGGGGATGCGGCCTTGCTGAACCCAACGGCGCAGCGTTCGGTCCGATGGTGGAGTGCGACCGGCGTCGATGGATGCCTGCCGCAGTCCCTCGTTGCCGATCTCGGTGCGGATCTGTCTGACCGAGACTCGCGAGGTCAAGCCGGCCAGGCCTCTGCTGGTTTCCTGTGCCTTGGCGACACCGGCGGCTGCCGCGGCGGCGACGGTGACCTTCATGCCGTCGAGACCGACCGTTTTCTGCGGCACCGCTTTCGATCGGGGTTTCGGGAGGTGCAGCGCCATCTACTCCCCCTTGTCGGTGTCGGTGCCGTAGGCAGCGGCGATCGCCAGACGGACCTCGTGGGTGGTCTCGGCTCCTGCGAAGGCCAGCAGCATCTCATCGGTGAGATCGATGTGCTTTTCCAGGGTCATCTTGCCCAGCGCGTCGCTGTCGTCGGCAAGGGTCTGCCCCTCCCCCACCAGATACACCCAGGAGTCGGTCATGGTGCGGATCGGCCAGCGCCCGGTCTCACGGGCGATGCGCATCGCGACGCGACGGCCACGCCACCGGCAGTGCGCCATGATCGCGGCTCGCCACAACGGCTGGTGGTGGTGGTGCATGCGAGTCGCGGTCCACATGTCCGGATTGACCATCCGACCGACATAGCCCTTGTAGCAGGCGCCGAGAAAACGTTTCATGGCAACGTCGCCGGTGCCGACGGTCACCGTGCGGGCCTCGCGCAACACTTTCGCCCACTTGTCCAGGGCGCGACCTTGTTCCTCGTAGACCCAGGCCTCGGTGACGTCGAGGTCGTCGGCATCGAGCCCCATTCCCCCGTCGGCGATGGGCGCGCACAGTCCGTCGAGACTGACGGTAGTGATCCATGTCTGTACCGGCCGGTCGTCGAGCATCGCCGGATGCGGTAGCGGCAGCTTCTCCGGTAGACCGAATTGCGCTGCGGCGGGCAGAGTCACGCGCCAGAGGCCGAAAGCCGGCTTGTCGACTGCTGCGGCGGCTGCGGCATCGTCACCGACGAGATTGCGGATCCGGCCGTAGCCGAACGACAGCATGCCCGCCGAAGCCAGATACGCGGCGCGCTGGTCGATGGTGACCAGCGCGGAGGCACCATCGAGGTCGTCGGCGTCGGGGATACGGGACCAGCCGGCGGCCGGTTCGAGGTCCCCGCGTGGGGCGTCGGCGATCGGTGGGAGGGGCCCGCCGGCCGTGACGACGATGCCTTTGCCGGTGCGGAGGCGTTCGCGACGGATCTTGTCCAGTACGGCGGCACCGGTGCGGGCGGGGGTCGGGCCCGGCAGGGTGTCGAGGTGCTTGACGGACCAGGCCAGGCGGCGGCCGAGTTCGCGGGCGGCGGGACGGTCGTCGTCGGGCAGGTAGGTACCGGCGGCGGGGTTGCCTAGGATGCCCATGTCTCCGACGCGGTTACCCCAGCCGAAGTCCTTGTTCCAGTAGGTCCACACGTAGGGCTCGAGGACGAGATCGACCATCTGAGTGGCTTTACCGACCTTGCGGAGGAGATGGATGACGTAGCCGGGATCGCCGCGCAGTTCCCAACCTGCAGCGATCAGAGGCGGCAGAGTGGCAGCGATAGCGTGGGTCAGCTCGGTCGCAGCGCGTTGGCGGAGTTGTTCGAGGTCGTCGACGTCGTCTTCACTGCCGGGGTCGATCGTCCAACCGAGCTGGGCGCACGAGTCGATCCCGACGAACCACACCTGTGCAGTGAGTCCGTGCGGAGTCAATGCTGCCCAGTGCAGCAGCTTGTCCAGCTTCTCGATCGAGTCGACCGGTCCGGTCAGACGGGCACCCGACGGTGTGTAGGTGGCTTCGGCGGTGACGATGATGGCGTGACCGTCCGCATCCTCGGTGACAGGTAGCGACTCCCATGGTCGAGACTCGGCCGGAAGATCCGGCACCTGGTCGGTGCCGGCGGCAACATCCGCGTCGGATGCGGCGGTGTCAGCGTCGGTGGCCGACAGATTTTCCGGCGGCGCATCGGGCGTGTCGGACGTCGGTTCTTCGGCGACAGGTGGCTCGACCGTCGGCTCTTCGGATTCGGGATCGAGATCGAAAAGGGCGATCTGGTCGTCGATTCCGCTCATCGGCTCACCACTGCAGTCCTTCTGCGCTCCACCGGCGCCGTCTCCGAGTCGTGCCTACCGGAGCTCGAGCGCATCGATGAGCTTGCGGCGCTCGTCATCGGTGAAGTGCTTACGCACTGCCGCGGCAAGCACATCCGGATCTGCGCCGAGTCGTTTGAGTGCCTGAGCCACCTTGTCCACCGGCTCGAGCTTGCTCGCAGGCTCTTTCGGCTGTGGCTCCTCCGAATCCGAAGCCTCAGGCTCGACTTCGGGTTCCGGCTCAGAATTTTGTGCCGCTTGCCATGCCGCGACCTGTTCCTCGAGCGGAACTCGGGCCAGAGATCGGGCTTGACGAACGGCGAGATCGCCTGCGCGCAGGGCTGCTTGAAGTTCGGGTGCGAGTTTGAGCAGGGCGCGGCGCTGGGACACCCAGCCTTTGGAGCGGCCGAGTTTCTTCGCTGCTGCGTCGGCGCTGCCGAACTCGGAGACCATCAGCTCGACGGCCTTGGCTTCTTCGAGGACGTCGAAGTCACGGCGGTCGATGTTCTCACTTGTTGCAGCCCAGAGAATCTCTCCTCTATCGGTGGCGATGCTGTCGCGCAGGACGACATCGAGTCCGGGACGCCCGTACTTCTGGGCGGCAGCGAGACGACGGTTGCCGTTGACGACGATGTACTCGGCAGTGCCGATATCGTCTTCGTCTTCGGGCCACAGTTTCAGCCAGGCTGCGCGGCTGACGACGGTTCCCGGTTGCAGTTGCCGGTCGACGATCGTAGCCAGGTCGGACAGGTCCCCGAGTTCGTCGCGTGGGTTTCTGGGGTTGGCAACGAGCCGGCCGACGGGAACATCAGCGAGCAGTTGACCTTCGACGGGCCGGGCAACAACCTTGTACGGTGTGGGAGTGCGCTTACGGTCTACCGGAGAGTTGTCGCCTACTGCTCCGACCAAGGAGGCGAAGTTTGCGCGCCCACCCTTGGGCGCCATCAGCGACCACCGTCCGCGAGCTCGAGACTGAGCTTGTAGAAATCCTCCCGGGCCTGCAGAGAGACGCGGTTGGCTTCGTACTCGGTGACGACCCTGCCCTCCGCGGCGGCTCGAGTGTGAACCTTGTAGTGCCGCACGACGGTTCGCGCAAGTGGCCACCCGTTGGCCTGGACGAATTCTCGTGTCTGTTCGAGGTCGACCTTGCCGTCCCGGGGGTCCCAGTTGTTCACAACGACAATGAATTTCTTACCGAGGGGTTCGATGACCTGCTTGATGGTCCGAGCCGTGGGGTCGAAGCAGAGCGGTTCGGGCTCGATGGGAACGATGACCAGATCGGCGACTTCGAGGACGGCGCGTAGGGCGTCGGCGGAGCTGCCGGTCCCGAGCACATCGGTGCCGTCGTCGGCGCCGGACAGATCGATCCAGCCCGGGGTATCGACATAGACGTGCTTGATACCGGGAAGTTTGTCGAGATTGCGGAGCACGTCGAGATTGTCGTGAACCTGGTCGATCAGGAACGGCAATTCCTGGACGCGGGAGGCCCACCAGACGGCGGATCCCTGGGGGTCCACCGAGATCGCTGCTACCGGGGACTGGACGTCGTCATCGTCGCCGGCGGTGAGAACGTCCGCTTTGACTGCGGCGAGATTCATTGTAAGGGTGGATTTTCCGACGCCGCCCTTTTGGTTGAGCATGACATGAACAGCCATAGGTTACCTCCGTATGCTTCACCCCACGGTGGGGCTACTTCGGACTACGCTTCGCCATCTTCTGGCGGAGATGACGGTTGCGCCCGCATCGCCGCATCGGTGCTGATGCAGTTCGATGAGGCGCGCAACTCGTACAATAGACCCTTACAGGTCTACGGAACAACCTTTCGCCGTATCATCTCAGATGTGCTCCGCTACCTGACTTTGCACGAGGTTGCCGACCGTGTCGGTATCACCTACAACACCGCCAAAGGTTATCTACGGAAAGGTGTTCTGCCGCAAGCCGATGCGTCTATCGGTCCCCGATTCGGTTGGCTCCCTGAGACTGTCGACGCATGGATGGAAACCCGGCCGGGTCGAGGCCGACGAACACACGCGGGCACTCCCCCGACCTACGTCCGGCTGGGTTCGACGCCAGAGAATCTGTGACCGCTTCAGCGTGTCGTGAATGCCCCGGGACGTCGCGGGATGAAGCGACACTTTCCGCAGGAGGCGAAATGCACTCCCTCCCCCTCCCCCATTTCGTCACAGTGACATCAAATGTCCGAGGGTTTCTTTCATAGAGAACTGCAGTCACAGCGTCTCGAATTCCCCTGAGCGACGCGGAAGTTACACCGATGACGGGGATGGACGAGGCTCCGAGTTTCCGTCCTGCCGAGATTGCTTTCGCAGAGCGAGCTGGCTCAGCGGTACTGGTCCAGATCCTCCAGCGGCCGGTGGTTTACCGCGGTAAACCACCGAAGCGGTTACCCCTTCGAGGTCGCGTCGCGCACGGATCGACCGCACGTCCGACTCTTGCTCGATTACGAAACTCGCCTCCAAGTCATACGACGCGTACTTAGGCAGGGGGCGCGCCGCTGCTGCGACATCGCATCGCGCACGATCGCCCACCATTTCGGTATCGTGACGGGTTTCGGCAGACCTACTGAGATTCGACCGAGCGAAGGACGGGCGATTCGATGCGGTCACTACGCATCCCTCCCCCCCCCTGGTCGTTGGCTCCCGCACTTCGGAGGCTGCCCCTCCCCTCCCCCTACGCGACCGAACTTCCGGATCCACCGGCGAGTACATCCTTGCGAGCCCCAGTCCGGGCGGCGGGGCTCTCGCGCGTTGCGTGACGCTTCACCTCCCTCTTACCGTTTACACATCCTGCCGTTCTGAGGCCCGGTTTACCGCGGTAAACCGGGCCTCAGAACGGCAGGATGCCGCGAGGTTGCTCGAGCAGAGCGACGGATTCTTGTTGTACTTACACACGAGTTACCGGAGCTTCGACGTCACCGAGCACCGGAGGATCGAGGGGTCGCCTCATAGCAACCCACTCCCCTTCCACCTGGGCGCGATCGACACCCGGGGCTGTCGGACCACTGCTGCGGGGCCGTCTGGTCATCGGCGTGGCCAGCACCGACGCTCGGATGCCGTGTCCGCTCCCCTATTACGCGGATCTGTACAACAGATGCCGCGGTTTACCGCGGTAAACCAGGATCGAACGAATCACGTCTTGGGTATAGGCGCATGTACCGCCCTGCCCACGATTCGAACTGCGGATCCCGCCGAATGTCGCCCGTTCGAGTCCAGCAGGCGCAGACGGTGGCTCGGTTTACCGCGGTAAACCGAGCCA
>NZ_JARDJE010000037.1:0-16080 GCF_048957735.1 Rhodococcus sp. As11 | reverse complement strand
CAACCGCTACAGTGAACACCGCTCACGGCTGGGGATTTTCGTTGAGCACAACTGGGGAGTTTCCCTGAGCCTCGTCAGCTGGGCCCGCAGCATCTGCTGGTCATGCTCAGAACAGGGCTGCGACACAGCGGTCGATATGTGCTCGATCGGGACGAGACCCGAAGTATCAATCACGAGATAGTGGCCGCGGCGACGTCGATGGTGTTCGAACGTCCCGGCGACAACATCGCTGCGCACCTTGAGGTTCCGGCTCGCGTCGGGGTTCCCGAGCTGGATGACGAGCAGACGGCCGGGCTCGGCGCCGCAGCTGCCCTGCGGCTTCTTTTGAACGATGCGACCGCGCGCAGTCGGTGGGCCGGCGTTTCTGATGCACCTGGTTGGCCGGTTCCGCGCTGGTACACGCCGTAGCCTTTTCTGGGTGTTCGGCAGCGTGCCCGGGGCCGGACTCCTTCTGCGGCCAGCCCACCGCATCTATCAGAGGGGCGTGCCATATACACAGGTAACAGTGATGTTCTTGCCTCCCGGTGTCGGGTCCGGCCGAAATGTGTGCGGTTCGTCCGGGGCGGTGGTTGCTCAACGTGACTGATGCGGGTGCGGAGATATCGATCCCGAAGTGAGGTGTCTGGTGCAGGTGTAGGAGCGGTGCGCGGGTCACATTGAGTGCCGCTAAGCGGCTTTTGGTCACCACTCCTTAGAGATTGTCGGCAAGTCCCTCGCGCCGTTTCTTCGTGTCTACGTTGTCGATGAGAGTCATGGGGAGGATGAGGTCGTCGGAGGCTTTGTCGAGCAGTTCGAGCAACTGCGGGTCGTTCGTGAGCTTTGCTACCACCCACCGAGCGAGCATGCAGGAGACCGCTACGACGTAGGTCGCCTGGTATTGGTAGCTATATTCCTGCTCGTATTTGATGTGCAGTTCCTCGGCGCCGGCTTCGAGGAACGAAGCGACGGCGGCGGGCGTGACATGAACGTGCTGAGACAGGATGTGATAGCTCGTTTCCAGGTACTTGCCGTCATCAAGATCCCGAAGCATGTCCATAAACGGGGGTAGCCGCTTTCCCTCCGGCGGGGCGTCGATTGCGGTTACTGCTTCGGCAAGTTCGTTGTTGTCGAGCCATTGGGCAAGGTTTTCGTAGTGCTTGATGTATTCGTGGCCGAGGTCGACCTGGAAGCGTTTGATGCCGCCGTTGACGATGAAGACCCATTGGAGAGTGACGGCGTGTTCGAGCGCTGCGCGTGCAAGCACTACGGCCTCCCCAACGAACCCGTCCCGGACTAGACGGAGATAAGCGTCGCTGTAGCGCATGACACGAGCTGCGACGCCGTAAAGGAGGAGGAACTCGTCTTTATGAGATCTGTGAACGTCGAAGTCTTCGGTATCTCGCAGGTGCGCGATGCACTGCTCGATCCAAGCTTCGAGTTCGGCTTCGTCCGGTTTCGTCATCGCATGAGCTTATAGAGCGCGAGCGACAGATAGATCAGGATGCTCGTTGCCCTCGTGCCTGGTATCGCGTACAGGGACTTTGTGGTGGATGACCTGGGGTGATGGCATGTCCCGGGGTGTGGGTCGTCGTAGTGTGTGGTGATGGTGGTGTGGGTGGTCGAGTCGGTGGTGGGTGTGGACGCGGCGGTTGCTGCGTTGTTGGAGTTGGCGATCGGTGGGGGTAGCGATCGTGTGGATCAGGCGTTGGAGCGGTACCGGGTCGGGCAGGTAGATGTGGCTGTGGCGCGTGCTGACGGGGAGGTTGTCGGCGTGGTGGGCTATATCCCGGGCGTGGATCGAACGGAGTTGGTGCATATCGCTACTGCGCCGCAGGTTCGTCGTTCGGGTGTGGGGGCGGCGTTGGTCGCGTGGGTGCGTGAGCATTGCGGGTCGGGGGTGGTGGAGGCGCAGACCGATGGCGACTCGGTGGGTTTCTATCGGGCGTTGGGGTTCGAGGTGGAGTCGTTGGGGGAGCTGTATCCGGGTATCGAGCGGTTCGCGGTGATGCTGCGGGGCTGAGGAGTATCGCCCTGTGTGCGGGTGGGATGGGGGATATAGGCGGTATCTGAACAGGCCGGTACGGCAGGGTTATCGCCCTCATTTCACGTATCGGAACGCCTCGGCTATCGGAGTTCATCCAGGATCCGTTCGTATCGCGGCCTGAGTGCGCCAGTGGTTCTCGCGCACAGATAGATTCCTCCAGTGCCGTACTCAGTTCCGTCCACCCCACCGCGTAGCAGCGCTCGGGGGTCACAGGCGAAACGTGTCTCTCCGTTGCGCTTGGTCGGCTACGGCGTGGGCGCACTAGCAAGCACTGCGCTGGCCACCTACGGACTCGCGGAACTCGGCACTCCACCGGGCACCGGTGTGATGACAGCCGACCTCAGCAATTTGGGACGGACGGTGGGGTTGATCGCTGCGGCTGCCGTCGGAGTGCCTGCCGCCGTCCTCGCTTATCACCGCCAACGAGCACTGGATACTGCCAACAGCACGGCCGCAGAACAGCACGAACACAAAGTTCAAACGGATGACCGTGAGCACCGAACGGGAACGGAACGTCACCTCCGTGAGCGGTACACCACCTGCGCCGAACAACTCGGTCATGACAACTTCGCTATCCGACTGGCCGGCGTCTACGCGCTCGCGTCGCTGGCCGACGATTGGCACGAGTTCGGCAACGACTCTGAACGCCAAGTCTGCATCGACCTGCTGTGCGCTTACCTCCGGACCCAACGCCAGTTGCCCCAAAGCGATCTCATCTCCCCGGAGGAGCAGGACAGATACCGAAAAGAAGAACGTCAGGTGCGAGCAGCGGTCGTCAGCGTCATTCGGGACCGAACGATGCGTGGTCGGTGGGAGGATTGCGCCTTCGACTTGTCGCAGGCCGACCTTACGGGAGTTGACCTGCGCGAAGCGGACCTGTCAGGTGCGGTCCTGATCGGCGCGAACCTTACTGGGGCACGCCTGTCACGATCGGACCTGACCGGTGCAGATCTTCTCGGTGCGGATTTGAGCAATGCGGACCTGAAGGGAGCGGTGCTGTTTGGTGCAAGCCTGTTTCATGCGCGCCTGGCCCAGACGAATCTGGCCAGAGCAGAGCTGATCCACGCAGATCTCGCCGAAGCAAACCTGTCCCACGCAGACCTCGCCGAGGCAAACCTCTCCGGCGCCAAGCTGGTCGGTGTGAACCTGACCGATGCGGACTTGACCGATGCGACTCTGACGGCGGCGAACCTGAGCGGTGCGAACCTGACCGGGGCAAACCTGACCGATGCAGGGGGGCACGGTGCAAAACTGTTCGATGCGACGTTGACTCAGGCGAGGCTGAACGGTGCGACGTTGACTCAGGCGAGGCTGAACGGTGCGAATTTGACCGGTACGTGGCTGATAAACGCAGATCTGACCGGCGCTGATCTGACTGGGGCAAACCTGACCGCGGCGAACCTGAGCGGCGCGAACCTGACCGATGCGAACCTGACCGACGTTGCTGTATCCGAGACCGTGGACGGTCGAGGAACTATCTGGCCGAAAGAATTTACACCCTGATAGACGTGGGATAACGCGGCTGTCAACGGCAGGTGGCGATGTCCTCGCGCCCGCGGTGATGGGATGTGTCCTCTGTACAGCTCACGACAACGTATGCGGCGCCGTGCAACGGGTCAGTCGGTGCTCTGGCTGTACTGGCGGGCACGCCGGTAGGCGTAGGTGCAGGCGGCCCTCAGGATCGCGGAGCTGAGCAGTTTTCCGCAGCTTCGTGGTCCAGTGTCGGGTCCGGTCGAAAGATGAGCTGTTCGTCCGGTCGAAAGATGAGCAGGTTCGGTCAATCCAGTCTGTCTCACCGGTTCGATCCGCGGAAGGCCCAGATCCGCTCGAGTTTTTCGTGACGTTTCAGTCGTCCGAGTACCAAATCAACGTTCCCGTTGTGGTCGTTGTCCAGCCGTCATGGAGTGGACGTCGGTTCCGGATGCTGTCGACGACGGTTGCGATCATGGCGTTGACCGAGACCCACAGCGGGCGTGAACCACCTGCGGATGCGGAGTACTCGACGACGCAGCTGTGCAGGTCGCCGGGGCGGGTGTCGACACACAGTGAAGTACCGGCAGCATCGTCGGCGATGGGGATCAGGTCGGGGATGAACACTTCGGCCGGACTGCCCGCGGGCGCTGATCGGATTGCTGCCTCGTCAGGGGCGGAGCCTTCCGGCCAGCGCTCCCGTAGATCGTCGTTGATCTGCGTCCACATGTCCCAGGTGGTGAGGGTCTCGTCGAGGGAGAGCAACCGGAACATCGGGACGATCTCGATACCTCCGCCTTGGAGCTGGAACAGCTCACGGACCTCGTCCGGCCACTGATAGCCGGTGTGGTTCTCGGCGGCGTCGAGATCGTCATCGGTGGCTCCTGCTGCCACGTCCTCGAGGGCGGCGGTGGCAGCGAGGTCCTGCCACAACACGGTCAGCTCACCGCCGCGGCTGACGGACCGCGGTGCGGTGCCGTCGTCTTCCGGCTCGATCGCACTAGCGCTCTCGTACTCGGGGACTGCGGGGCGTTGCTGAACTTGCCACTGGTGCAGCGCGTCTTCGGCTCCGGCCGCGACCTCATCCAGGGACGATGAACCGTCGAGGCCGGGAAGATCGATCGGCCCCTGCACCCCGTTGATCAGCAAACGGCCCGGAACGGCCTTGATGGTGCTGCCGGTTCTGTCGGCCCACTCCCGGGCGGCTCGCGCTGCATCGCGTGCTGCCTGCACGACGGAGTCACTGTTGCTCAGGCCGTGCAGTCCTTGCCCACCACCGGTGTCACCACGTCGGTAGAAGACTGTCAGATCCCAGGCGATCACGTGAGCATTGTGCCTTGTTCTGCTGATCGGCAGTCGAAGTGGCAGGTTTCTCGGGCCGATGGAGGTCAGAACAGCGCCGGGGACACCCGCGCTGCGGTGACTGTCGAGGTTCCGTGCATCGGGTCAAGGTGACGAGCAGGTTCAGGTCTGCGCATCGGTCCCTCCAGCGGCAGCAGCGGACGGCAACGACTCGATCGCGGTGTGCTTGATGCGATAACTGGTGCCCTTCAACGCGATCACGTCGGCGTGGTGGACGATCCGATCGATCATCGCCGAGGCGATGGTGGCTTCGCCGAAGACCTCGCTCCACCTCGCGAACGGCAGGTTCGAGGTCAGGATGATCGAGGACTTCTCGTAGCGACTCGACACCAGCTGGAAGAACAGGTTCGCGGCATCGGTGTCGAACGGGATGTAGCCGACCTCGTCGATCACGACCAACCCGATCCGGGAGATCTTGCGCAGCTCGATATCCAACCGCCCCAACCGATGTGCATGCGCCAGCCGGGTGATCCACCCGGTCGCCGGCGCGAACGCCACCCGGTGACCGGTATGCGCGGCCGCGACCGCAAGAGCAGTCGCCAAATGCGTTTTCCCTGTGCCTGGCGGTCCGAGCAACACCACATTGCGGGCCTCGGCGAGCCATCCGCCGCCTTCGAGACGGGCGATCTGCGCCCGATCGAGACCGGGCTGGACACCGAAATCGAAGTCGGTGACCGTCTTGATCGCGGGAAATCCGGCGCTCTTGATCCGCAACCGGGCCCCAGACTCGGCGCGGGCATTGGACTCGATGGCCAGCACCGCCGCCAGATACTCCTCGAACGACCAGTTCGCGGTGCGTCCCTGCTCAGCGAGGCGGGCGTATTCGGCAACGATCCGCGGAGCCTTGAGCGCCCGGGCATGGTGGACGATCACCTTGTGCGCCTCCGAGTCGGTGTGACGGGCATTCATCACGCCACCTCCGACGTCCCGAACACCACGTCGTAGGCGGCCAGATCCGCGACCTGCACCTCGACCGCACTTCGTGGCGGCTCACTGTGATCCGCTCGGGTATAACAGGCTCGCTGCTGCCGGGCGACGGCGACATGTTCGGGATCGGTCACCACTGCGCCCGGTCCCCAACTGCGCCGATGATCGGCGACGAGGCGATGCTCGCAGGACACGCGCACCTGCTGCGGATCGGCGGTCAGGGTGATCATCCGTCCGATCACCTCCGGGTGCACCGAATGGGCGGCTCCGCCGACCTGGACGTAGTAGTCCCGGCCGAGCCGCAGGGTGCGGGTGGTCCCGACCGCCGGGGCAACCGGTGGCAGCGCCGCCATCGCGGCCCGGTCCTCGGCCAGGGCGTCGACCGGCCGCCGCCGGGTCACCCGGTGAGTGCGTGTGTTGGCCACTGCGAGCCACTGGGTGAGCTGGAGGTTGAAATCCGCCGGGGAGGTGAACTGCCGGCCGGGCAGAAACGAGGTCCGCAGATAACCGTTGGCGCGTTCGACGATCCCCTTCGTTTCGGGATCATACGGTGGTGCCTGCACCATCCGGGTGGCCAGCGTGCCGCAGAACCCGGCGACACCATCGGCGAGTCGTCCTCGCTGCCCGATCCCGGATTCGTTGTCCCACAACAGTGTCCGCGGAACCATCGTGAACGATTCGGTCAGCAGCTGCCACATGCCGGCCAGCAGATCCCCGGTCACCCGCGAGGGCAGCATCACCGCGGCGAGAAACCGCGAATACGTCGCGACCATCACCAGCACCGGAAACGAACGCAAGGCTCCGGCGTGGTCGGGAACGAGCGGGCCGGGGAACATCAGATCGCACTGGATCTGCTCACCGGGCAGATGCACCAGCCGATCCGCCGGGTCGGCCGGCTGATATTCCGGGCGGATGCGGGCGACGTTCTCGGCAAACCACGAGTTGCCGCCGCTCCAGCCGACCCGTTCGGCGAGCACCGTCGTCGGCATCGCCGGATACGTCGCCAGCAGGGTTCGCACCGCCGGTTCGGTCAGCGCCCACGCCGAACTCTGGGAACGGGCGCGTTCGTACTTCGGCGGTGCCTGTGAGCGCAACGCCTTGGCTACGGTGTTGCGCGAGAGCCCCAACTTGCGGGCGATCGCGGTCTGCGTCATTGCTTCCGAGTTGTGCAGCTGACGGATCAACGCCCAGTCCTCCACAGTGATCACTCCTCAATCGTCGAGTGGAGTGCTCACTTTTCGACCGGAATACCTGCTCAAGCTTCAACCGGAGCCGACAGGGACCCCGGGTCGTGTGGGGCGGTCCGGCCTCCTGCCGTGTCGGTGGGGTGGTCTCGTGGTCGCGGTGCGTCCCTTGGTCTCTGCGCCCGGTCGTAATGATGAGGTGCTGTTCCTGCGCACCGTCAGCGGTGTCCTCGTCCTCGCGTGTTGTCGGTGGGGGGACGGCGAGTGCCGATCCCGGGGCTTCACCTCGATATCGGTGAGTGCTCATCGAGTGCGGCTTGATCGAGCATCGCGCCTATCAGAGCCCCGAATCCCGCTACCAGTACGTGGGCCTGTGTTATCGGGAGCCACCAGCAGTCCCACTTCACGGTCGGTCCTCCGGCGGCAGGATCGGATTCTTCTGCCGGCCAGCGTTCGGTGACATCGGCACCGGGCATGTTCATCCGGTAGTAGTGCCGCACGGCGATTTCGTCTCTCATGGGGCGCACGTCGTATCTCTGCACCCCGACGTGGCGTACCACGTGCCCGTGTCTGCCGGTTTCCTCAAACAGTTCGCGAACGGCGGCCTGTTCGGGGGACTCGCCGGATTTGATGGTGCCGGCGGGCACCTGTACGCCGGTGACCGTCATCGGCTGGTCACGGTGAGTGAACACCAGCAGGTGATCGTCGTGCAGGACGTAACACACGGCCTTGTGAACTTCGCGCGGCATCCTGCCACTCTACGAACGGTGTGCCCCAGCCATGATGCTCGGTTGTCGCACATACGTTCCCCAGGGTTCAGTCTGACTTGCGGTTCTCTGAACTACTGGTTTGCTTCGTCGACGGTGTCTTCGGCGGCTGATCCGTTCGCTGCGGAGCTGTCCGTGTACGAGCGAGGGCCGACGGCGCAGTTGTCTAGCGCGATAATTGCCCAATAGTGGCCAACACGGTCCCCGGCTGTCTTCCCGAGGCCCTACGGTGACCTCATGGGGCGAACGAGTGGACTGGTTGCAGCGTCACTGCCGATTGGGGCACTGTGCCTAAGCGGATGTGTATCCAATACCGAGGAACCGGAGACCTTCCCCGCTACGGTCACTGTCGTCGGGAACGCGGAGCAAGCCGCTCCACAGACAGGACAGTGCATCATCACCACGATCCCGATCGCACCGAACGACATCGTGTACCTGCACGGCGAAAGCGCGGCCGCCTCGGCACGTTCCGTGCTGGAAATCGATACCGTCGAACGCAATGCCGACGGCACGGGAGTGTGTACCTATGTGGCGCACTTCGAGGCGGTTCCTGCCAATCAACGCAGCTACACAGTCACCGTGAGCAGCTCGGCACCCTATGCCGCAACATTCGAGTCGTCTTCCTTCAACGCGGGCGAGATCGAAGAAGGAGCCACGGTCTACCTACACGAATTCCCGCCCCGTCCCGATACCTCGGGTGCGGGCGACAGCGACCCTATGGGGACACCGTAACTCGGGCGAAGACAACTTCGTCGACTTCATCATGGACACTCGAGCACCAGCTCCGGGGAACATGCGTGGGATATTCGCAGGAGTGCTCTGGGTCGATGCTGAGGCTTCCCGGGCCGCGTCGGGCTTTCCGTTGTGGGAGCGGATCTGTGACCTGAGTGGGTGCGTCGGTGCTCAGAACAGAGTCACGGCGTCGGTGAGCATACGGTGGCCTTCCTGTTCGAAGGGTTCGTCGCCGATCTGGTATGCCCAGACTGCGGTGCCGATCGCTTCTCGGAGGGTGAACATCGCCCACAGTTCCGGATCTCGGGGGTCGGTGCCGTAGCCGTCGAAAAAGGCGTGTTCCAGGTGTGGGTGCGTGCGCCAGTGTCGTGCTGCGAGGCGGCAGAAGTCGCTGAGTGCGGGGCGGTGATCGAAGCGTCCGAAGTCGATGATCTTGACGCTCCTGTGGTCGACGAGCCAGTTCCGCGGCTGCCAGTCGCCGTGGGTGGGTACGACTTTGACGGGTCGGGGGTGGTAGGTCGTCAGTATCTGCCGCAGGGCGTCGGCGGTGGGGGGATCGATTCTGTGTGCTTGATCGAGCCAGGCAAGGGCCTTCGTCGTAGCGCGGGCTTCCGCGTCGTCGTCGCAGCGTTGTGTTTGGTCGTGGAAGGTGCGGAGAAGGGCGCCGGCCTGGTGGTGGATCTCGGCGTCGAACTCCGTGTCGCTTCCCATGACCAGAGTGCCTTCGAGGTATTCGGTGACGAGGATGTTCGCGGCGCGATCGTGCTGGATCATTCGGGCGGCGCGGCCGCTGTCGATCAGGCACGCGGTGGCGCTCTGGTGGGCGGTGATCTCACGGCGGATGTGGGTATTGGCCGGGCCTGCGGCTTTGACGATGAAGCGGCCGAGACCACTGGTGATGTCGAGTACGACGGTGTCGGTGAGGTTCCAGCTCAGATCGGCGCGGAGTCGGGCATCGGGGAGCCAGCGTCGGAGATGGGCGTTCTGGTCGACGCTGAGTCGAGGGGAAAGGCCGGCCTGCTTCTGGTCGTCGTCCACTCGGGTGAACGTATCAGTGGAGGCCCGCATCGAATGTGGTGGTCGGTAGATGAACTTCCGGTGCTCAGTGTCGGTGTGTGTCGATGTCGGGCACGAGGGGACGTGCGTTCCAGTTCGGGGGCCAGGGTGCTGCTGTGAATGCGGTTGGTGTGTCGAGGTCGGGGGCTGGGCGGCTGGTGTGACCGCCGAAGGACGTGCGGATCGCCAGGCGGCGGGCATCGACGTGGACGTGGAGGGAGCCGTCGACGACCGACAGCACCGATGTGTCCATTTCTTCGAGCAGGGTGGCGGACCCGTGATCGCAGCCGTCGCATCCGCAGTCGGGGATCGATGCCAGTCGTACCGCCGGGTCGCCCGCGGCGACTGTGACGGTGACTATGTGGTCGCTATCGACCGGTGTGTGCGTGGTTAGCACCAAGGGGACCGCGTCGTCGGCGACAGGCCAGAGGATAGTGTCGGTTCCGCCGCTGTCGTGGGGGCGCAGGGCCCATTCGATGTGTACGGCGTGCCGTGCCCAGCCGCGTTCGAGTAGCACGTGGCTCCAGGCTCGTGCCCGGGCTTCGACAATCTGGAACTTCTCCGGGTCGGTGACTCGCTCGTATGCGTGTTCGTCCGGTGCGAGACCGTCCTGGTAGGGGTTCGGCCATCCGGGGGTGTGGGCACCGGTAAGCGCGAAGGCCGCGTCGACGTCGCTGAGCAGCGCACAGATGTCGTCCGACAACAGCGACGACAGATCTGCCCAGCCGGTGTCGTGCAGGGAGCGAACACCGTTGTTGTAGGCCTCCCACCAGGGCAGTTCCGAAGCAGTGTTCATCCCACGGACGGTACCCGCGTCCGGCGGCTCACTTGCCACAACGAGCCGGTGGATCGGTGACGGCATACGCGTGGGAGGACGTTGTGAGGTGACCTCGTGTCCAGTGCGATCGTCTTTCCGGGTAGGCGAAACGGTCGGTGCCGGAGCCGGGTGTGGTGGGCGAGTGCTTTCGGAATAGTCCCGGCCATCTCCAACCTCAAGTCGTAGCAGTGTGCCGCGCTGGCGGCGGTGCACGAGATATCCCAGGCTGCTGAGCTGAAGGCAGGCTCTGTCGAGCTGGAAGCCGGTGTCGTACGGGCAAGCTGGCCGTTCTGCGGACCGTTGTTGGTCGTTGGTGTAGCGGGCTGGGATGGGACACTGACCGAATGCTGATCGTGCAGGGACCTGTTCGACCGCACCGGGGATTGTCGGTGCTGGTGACCGAGCTTGCCATCGGCGATGGGGAGGTCGCGCCACCGCAGGTCGGCGAGATCGGACGTTATGCCTTGTTGTTCACGGAAACGCTGCCGGATGAGGCGGATCCGAGCATCGTCACCGTCGATGTCGATGTCGAGCCTCTCGATGACGGCATTCCGTTGTTCCAGCCCGCGGCGTCTGCGGGTTTTCGGGACGAGGAGCGGTGGTGGGAGTGGCGATTGTTCGTGCGCGGTGACGGGTGGACGGCCACCTGGTACAGCCGGCGCCCCACCCTCGGCCGGCAACGATTGACCGGTCGAGTCATCGGGGACCTCGGCTATGCCACCACCGGCTCGGTCACCGGCCGGATCCTGCGTGCCCGGATCGTCTCCGACACCTACCGGCTCGTCGAGCAGTCCCCGACTGAACCTTCACGTCCGCGTCCTGCCCGCTGGGTTCCGATACCGGGCACCCGCCGATTCCGGGACGTGGCCGCGGCGACCGGGGTGTTCCGGGACGACACTCGTCCACCGGCGCACCTGGCTGCGGGTGAGGACCGGATCCGCGAATGCGGAGTGCTGGTGGATCTCGATCTCGACGACGTGCCGGCGCCGCCGGTGCGGCCTGCTGTTGTGCCGGCCGCGGTGTCCGCGCACGGCCCGGATGTGTGGATCATCGATCGGGAACTGCCGGTGGTGCTGCGACTACACGAACAGCAGGTAGTGGGTGAGTACCGGTTTCCGGGCGCAATCCTCCCCGCACCGGCACACCGTCCGCGTGGGGTGCATGCCGACGCCGACGGTTGCTGGGTGGTCGGACGAGATGGAATCTTCCGCTGCACTCGCGACGGGGTGTCCGTGCGGATCGACGAGCACCGCGTCACCGGATCCGCCGCACTCGACGGGGTGCTGCTGTCCTGGCATCACACCGAGGGGCAGAGCGTGCTGAGCATGCGGTGGCCGGACGGGCGACACCGCGACCTCGAGCCTGTCGACGGCCGTATCCGCACTGTGCACCCAGGCCCCGGCAATTTCATCGGGCTATTGAGCGCCGGTGCGAACACCGACGACGCGCACACCCGGCTGTTCACTCTCGACCCGACTGGGTACCTGCACCTCGGCTCGCCTCTGCCGGCAGGGACGGGCACATGCATCGTCGGAGGCGAACCTGCGTGGTTGGTCGATCCCCGAGGGCAGTGGGTGCCGATCTGTTCGGATCTGACCGTGGGCGAGGTCGAATCCCCTGGGATCAGGGGAAGTTCGGTCGGAACGGTCGGGCCGTGGGTATGGGTCGTGCATCCCGCGGGTGATGATCGGAGCGTCGAACCGAACCCGTACAGCGATTGGCACTGCCTGCTGTCGATTCTCGATCCGGCCACTTTCACCCTGCAACGCCGTCTGGTGATTCATTCGCCGTACCCGGAGGTGTCCTACGACGGCGACGGGCGGATCTGGATCGTCGCCGGGAAGGTATGGGTCGTCGACCCACAATCGTCGGAGCCGGCACAGCAGCTGTCCCTCGACCGGCTCCTGGGGCGGTAAGCCCGCCTGGTCGTCGTGAGGCCTGTTTCCACAACGAGAAGAGTCGGTCGAGTTCGGCAGTAGCGGAAACATCCATGAGGTGGATTCTTTCCATCGTTGCTGTGGGGCCGACGGACCTGGGGTGAGATTCGTGTGTGGTCGCGGCGTGATCGTGGCAGGCTCAGGTTCGTGTGGACGGCGGACAGTTTCGTGCAGGATGTCTCGGCCGGTGCGTGGGTGCACGATGCACTGTCACTGTTCGCAGATGGCCACCGCGGCACCGTGGTCGGTGATGTCGTGCCGCCGGTGTTCGAGGCCTACGCGCGGGTCTTGCATCCGGGGTATCGGCGGACCGGTCCTGCAGCCGGTGAGATCGAGTCGGTCACCTGGGGTGAGGTGGCGGAGGCGAACGGCCGCACTGCGCATCCCTTGATGGAGTGGGATTTCATCACTGCCGCGCCCCATCGGGGTCAGGGGCAGCCGGGGTTGTGGGACGAAGGACCGCTGATCGGTGACCTGGACGGTGCGACTGCCCGCGCCCTGATCGCCGTGCTCGCCTCCTTCACGACGACTGCGGACCGGTGCTGGTTCGCGATCTGGGAAGGAAACAACATCCTCGACGATGTGCGTGACCGCGCCGGACGTATGCAGGCGGGGTGGATGGGGATGTTCGTGATCGCCGATGCGCTCACCGCAGCAGACAACCGGTTCCGCACTCTGCTCTCGCCGAACCTGTGGTGGCCGCAGGACCGCGCGTGGTGCGTAGCGACGAATATCGACCTGATGGCCAGCTACGTGGGCGGGTCCAAACAGTGTGTCGAGGCGATCCTTGCTTCTCCCGATCTGGAATCGTTCGAGGTGTCGGCAGAAATGAGTGTGCAGTGGGACAGCGACACCATCAACCCGCGCCCGGAACGTTCCTGATCCCCGGACGGGCACTCGGGTTCGTGGAGCGACGCCACTCAGCCTGCGAGAAAGCGGATTACAGACTGACGGTGGAGCAGCCCAGAGGAGATACGTCTTCAGGCTCGAGAACACGTTTGCGGAGACGTCGCCGCTGATCTCCGACGCATTCTCGACTCGAGTCGACTCACGGCGACCCCGACCGGAATGATGACGACATGCCCCGTGTGGACCCGTGGAACGAAGACAGCTTGATATGGCGGATCCCTGTGGTCGACAGCGAATCCGGACCGATCGAGGGGCCCGATCTCGATCCCCTTGGCCCGTGGGTCAAGGCTCTGGCCGCCGTCGGCCGAGATCTGCGTTGCCTTCGGTACGGACGGTACGTGGACACGGACAAGCTGGTGTGGGACTTGTCGATCAACGGCGACTACTACGTTTTCGTCGGCTGGCAGAGCATTCGGGGGATCGGCGGGTTCAACACCGGTGGAGGGTTGACCATGGACGCATCATTCGGTGAAGCCGCCGCCTGGATCGCAGAAGTCGTACAGGACAACCTCGCGGGATACGAGTTCGTGCAATGGCCCAGCCACGGAAGTCATCTGCTTGTCCCTCGACTGCGGTCGGCAGAGGCGGTCTGGATCGATCCGCACGGCGACGCGACGATCTGCCCGATCGGCACACTGTGCGACCACGCTGACCGCTGACCGGTTACGCCGACCTCGGAGTACCCCGTCCGAGGAACTCCAAGGAACGGAGGTGACGATCTTCCTCGAGTTCGCGACCTCGTTCGCCGCGATTCAGTGAGACTGCTCGACATCCCTTCGCGGTATATGTGCCGGGCTAGGCTGCGGATGTGTCCAGAGCAGTGTGGTGGGTTTCGGCATTGGTCGCGTTGGCTTTCACCGTGTGGGTGGGGATCTCGTGGTCGATGGCCGAGGTGTCGTTGTCGTGCTCGAAGATCGGTGAAAGCCAGTCCTGGTTCCGGTGTGAAGACCGCCTGGTCGACGTGCTGGGGATCCGGCCTCTGGTCGGCCTGGGACTGTTGCTCGTGCTCCCACCCGTGGTGGCGGCATTGGCCATGCGCAGGTGGGTTTCCTGGCTGATTGTCGCCGTGCTCGTTGGTGTGGCCATCGCCGGATTGGCGAACTGGACCTCGCTGTGGGGATCGCTGCTCTTCGCTGTTCTGCTGGCAGCCCTGGGAGCGGTCGCGGCTGCGCTGCAAGGCCGCCCCGCGCCGGGCAACTCCCGCGAGCGGTCTGTGGCAGCGACGTGATGACAGGGTGGACGACGTTCTCCTCAGGCTGATCATGTGCCAGGCATGTGTTAGCTGTGGAGGGTTTTCGTCAGCGGACGGCCCTACGTCCGGGTCTACGAGGACGCCGGCCTCTACGCTCACGGTCATGGTGCGCCGTGCAGTGTTCGACCCTACCGATCGTGAATTGTTCATCGAGCAGCGGCAGCGCTTCGATTGGAGCCTGCTGCAGAACGGGCATGTCTTCCGTTACGACACCGGCTTCGAGCTCGACAGTGCCTGTGATCGGCTCGGCGGCGTGGGATATCTCGTGCACCGCATCGACGCGCACCCGTGGACCTCGACCGGCGACATGTACGACGCCCTCGCCGAGACCTTGTCCTACCGCCGTTCCTACGGCGCGAGCCTCGACGCGCTCGCGAATGTGTTCGCCGATGTGGGCACCTATCTGTTCGGCAGCGACCCCGCCACCACCGGCACGGTCCTGGCCATCGCCGGATTCGACACTCTGCTCGGTCTCGAGCCTCGCACCGCGCACGTGCTTGTCGACAATTTCGCCCGACAGGCACGCCTGGCCGGCTTGTACGGCCATCCCATGCTGTGTCTGATCGACACCCGTGCCACCGACCTTCCGCCGGTCGGCGGAATCGACATCTACCGTGGCAGCGTCTGGGATGCCGAACCGGATCCCCCACGCCCGTTCCACCCCGACGACCTGCTCGAGTACACCCTGCACGTCTTCACCGCCGATGTCGCCGACTACCTCGTCGCCCTCCGAGCAGTGCTGACCGACCTTCTCGCACCCATCGGACGCTGGCAGATCAGCGACCCCCACCGGATCACCGACCCGACCGTGATCGACGATGCCCGAGCCAACGCCCACCACCGCCCGCACCCGTTGACTTCGGATGACGAGTTGTGGCACATCCGCATCGGGATCCGCGGCGCAGGCGACGGAAACCGACTCGGCGACCAACTCGTCCACGCCCACCACGACGCGGGGCTGCATTTCGAGGGACTCTTCTCGCATCTCTACACCGCCGGCACCACCGAACACGCACAGGTATCGAAAATGTATCCGGATCTGCACGACTGAACCGGCAAGCAGCCACCAGCCCTCAGACCCGCACCGACCTTGACCGACGGTGGCCAGGACGCCGTGCACCAGCGCCGATGCAGTGACAGGCGTGATGTCGAAGACTTCGACGCTGCCGTTGTGATCGCAGTGCGCGATGCCGTCGGCGCCGACGATCCAGCAACCGCCGGAATCTGCATGCAACCGGCGCGGCGTCCAGCCAACCACGGACCCACGCGAAGGACCTGGTACCTGTCGATGATTCCGGGGCTGCGGACCAGGGATCTGGACGGCATCTGTATGTGCTGATGCCGATGCGGCTGTAGCTGGCTGGGGCAGGGGCCTGCGTGGAGACGCTCCAACCACCGGCGTTCGCGGTGCACACCGATCATGCATTTTCTCGCTTTAGGATGGCGCCCGTGCTGACGAAGAACCATCGCGAACTTGTCGCTGCGGCGATCAACCACGCCGTCGCCACACATGACGGCGACGCACATACCGTCGCGGCAGCTCTCCTCACTCGTTCCGGTCGGGTGATACTAGTGCCGCACCCGTGAACCTTTGCCCGTTCTGGCCGACACGCCGACCGGTTGCGGCGTGTCGGCCACGGGATC
>NZ_JARDJE010000036.1:0-17426 GCF_048957735.1 Rhodococcus sp. As11 | reverse complement strand
TTCCCATCCTGCCGTCGGAAGGCCCGTCCGCCTTCGTCAGCCCCTGGTGGTGTCTACAACGTCATGACCCGCAACAGCTAACGATGACGAGTCCGAAGTCAGTCTGCAGAACGTAGGCACACGTATTCCTATCTGCAGGGTTGATTTCTAGGAGAGCTCGACGCCCGCCTATGCTCGTTTCCGTCGCCATATGCCCGTTCTTTGCGCGCTCTTCCTCGAAGGTGACGTTCCCGGACAAGATGTTGAGCCCGTAGCCACGGCGCACGCCTGGGATGTGGTCCCGTTTGTCGTAAGCGCAGCCGAGGAAGGTATGCGTCCCCATCGGCATGTCCGCGATTTCTTTCTTCGCCGCGTCGTACCCGGCCGCGTTCATGACGTCGTCGGGTATGTCGTAGCAGGGGTCGAAGGTGACTGGTGGTCGGCCGGAGTCGTCGGTGATGCGCGGGGTTCGGGTTGTCGTGGTGGCGGTTTCGTCGCCTACAGCGGCGTCGTCCGCTGAACCCGGGCTGCACGCCGTCCCCATGACAGCCAGTGCTGCGAGCGCAACGATGCCCCACCTGCCCATGCGACCCCCCGATCGATTGTCGGGCAGACGCTAACACAACCGTCCCGGGCACTGCTCCGGAGCGCGAAATGGTCAGAGGTGCGCGTTATTGCGCGCCCTGATGACCGTTTCCCGCTCCGTTGTCGGGGTCGGTGATGGCGAGTTGGCGGGCCCAGTCGGATTCGGTGTCGAGGAAGGCTGCTCCGCCGGTGGCGAAGGCGTCGCGGAGTTGGAGGAGGGCATCGATGAACTGCTCGACGCGTTCCTTCGCCGATTCCGGAGTGCCCGCAGCCTTCCGTCGGTATCCCGCGGCGAGTTGCTGGGCCGATTCGAATTCGCCGAAACCATCGGTTCTTGTGAGGTTGTTGGCGTTCTTTCGTGCAGCTTCCATCTCGGAGATCATGACTCCGCAGATTCTGAGGATTTCCGTGAGTACTTCAGGTTCAAGCCGTGCGTAGTCGGCCAATGTTCCTCCCGTACGTTGACTACTTTGCGATGAATGGTTCGATCTCTATAACGAGTTCTTTCATGCCCAAACACCATTCACTCTGAGGCGCTGGCCCCACATGATCTGCGTTGTACAGACGGCTGAAGATAGCAATTCCGAAGTCAGTCTCTAGGGCATACGCGCATGCGTCCCGGTCGCTCGAATCGACTTCAAGGAGTGCCCGGCGTCCGTTGATCGAGGTTTCAGTCGCGATATGGCCGTTCTTCGCAAGTTCCTCATCGAAGGAAACATTTCCCGACAGAATGCTCAGGTTGAAGCCACGTCGGACTCCCGGAACGAAGTCGTCCTTACGATACGAGCATCCGAGGAACGTGTAGGTACCCATCGGATAATCCGCAAGCTCTTTCTTCGCCGCGTCGTACCCGGCTGCGTTCATGACGTCATCGGGGATGTCGTAACAGGGATCGAAAGCGACGGGCGGGCGGCCGGAGTCGTCGGTGATGCGCGGGGTTCGGGTTGTCGTGGTGGCAGTTTCGTCGCCTACAGCGACATCATCAGCTGAACCCGGACTGCACGCCGTCCCCATGACAGCCAGTGCTGCGAGCGCAACGATGCCCCACCTGCCCATGCGACCCCCCGATCGATTGTCGGGCAGACGCTAACACAACAGCCCGAGGTGGTGCTTCGGAGCGCGAAGTGGTCAGAGGTGCGCGTTATTGCGCGCCCTGATGACTATTTGGCGCTCCGTTGTCGGGGTCGGTGATGGCGAGTTGGCGGGCCCAGTCGGATTCGGTGTCGAGGAAAGCTTCCCCGCCGGTGGCGAAGGCGTCGCGGAGGTGGGTGAGGGCATCGATGAACTGCTGCATGCGTTCGCTCGCTGATTGTGGCGTTCCAGCGCCTTTGCGGCGATAGCCCGCAGCAAGTTGTTTGGCGGACTCGAAATCTCCGAATCCACGCGCGTCGTAGAGTCCGTCAGCGAGCGTCTTGGACTCTCGGAGTTCATCCAGCATCACCTCGCAGATTCGAAGTATCTCCGCGACCACACCCGGTTCGAGCCGCACGAAGGGCGACGACATCATCTCTCCTGACGATTCGACAGTTCAATCGGTGACATACGGCTCGATCGAAGACACCAACTCCTCGAAGTCGGTGCACCACTCTTCGATCGGCGGGCCCCCGGGATAATCCGGGTGGTAAAGCCTGTTCAAGATGACGACCCCGAAACTTGTTTGCAACAGGTAGCTGCATGTGAGGCTTCGATCGGGATCGACCCTCATCGCAGCAGGGCGACCGTTGATGGTCGTCGGTGTCGCTCCGGTCGGATTCTCCGCAAGCTGCTCGTCGAGAGACACGTTTCCTGACAACAAAGTGAGGTCGTAGCGAGCGAGCACCCCCGGGATCTTGACAGTGCCTTTGTATCGGCACCCCAGGTAGGTGTACGTCCCCATCGGCATGTCCGCGATTTCTTTCTTGGCCGCGTCGTACCCGGCCGCGTTCATGACGTCGTCGGTTATGTCGTAGCAGGGGTCGAAGGTGACTGGCGGGCGGCCGGAGTCGTCGGTGATGCGCGGGGTTCGGGTTGTCGTGGTGGCGGTTTCGTCGCCTACAGCGACATCATCAGCTGAACCCGGACTGCACGCCGTCCCCATGACAGCCAGTGCTGCGAGCGCAACGATGCCCCACCTGCCCATGCGACCCCCCGATCGATTGTCGGGCAGACGCTAACACAACAGCCCGAGGTGGTGCTTCGGAGCGCGAAGTGGTCAGAGGTGCGCGTTATTGCGCGCCCTGATGACTATTTGGCGCTCCGCTGTCGGGGTCGGTGGCGGCGAGTTGGCGGGCCCAGTCGGATTCGGTGTCGAGGAAGGCTGCTCCGCCGGTGGCGAAGGCGTCGCGGAGGTGGGTGAGGGCATCGATGAACTGCTGCATCCGTTCTCTGGCCGACTCCGGTGTGCCTGCGGCTTTGCGTCGATAGCCGGCAGCCAATTGCTGAGCGGAATCGAAGTCGCCGAAACCATCGACGAACAAGAGGCCTTCGGCGGAGAGTTTCGACTCGTCGAACTCGGTCAGCATTACGTTACATATGCGCACGATTTCGTCGAGGACGTCAGTTTCCAGTCTCACGAACTCGGACACGGCACCTCCGTAGTTAGAAGTCTAGGTATCGAGCAAAGGCTCGATCGAAGAAACGAGACCCTCCATGTCGAAGCACCGCTCGGTCTCTGGTACGGGGCCTGGATGGTCCTTGTTGTAGGTTCTGATAAGACTCACGATTCCGAAGTTCGCCTGTAGGACGAACGTGCACGTGCCGTCAGAATCCGGGTCCACTTCGAGTAACGCACCGCGCCCGTTGATAGTCGTTTCGGTCGCTGTGGCGCCCTTCTTCGCGAGTTCTTCGTCGAGGGTCACATTCCCGGACAGGATGCTGAGGTTGTACCCGCGCCGGACTCCCGGGACGTGGTCATCCTTTCGGTACGTACAACCGAGGAACGTGTAGGTACCCATCGGGTAGTCCGCGACTTCCTTCTTCGCCGCGTCGTACCCGGCTGCGTTCATGACGTCGTCGGGGATGTCGTAGCAGGGGTCGAAGGTGACGGGCGGACGATCGGAGTCGTCGGTGATGCGCGGGGTGCGGGTGGTCGACGTCGTCGTCTCGTCTCCTGTGGCATCGTCCGCGGCGCTCGGACTGCAGGCCGTCGCGACTGCCGCGACTGCTGCGAGCGTGACGATTCCCCACCTGCCCATGCGACCCCCGATCGATTGTCGGGCAGACGCTAACACAACCGCTCCGCTACCGCGTCAGCCCTGCTCGACCCCGCGCCAGAACTCGGGTAGTTCCGAGTTCAGTCGATCTTTTGCCTGCATGGGGAGCGAGTGCGTCGTGTCGGGAAAGATTAGAACCTCGGCATCAGCGAGTTGCCGTGCTCGATCGGCTGCTTTCTCGCTTCCGACGAGTGAATCACGCTCCGCGATAGCGACATAGGTGGGCATAACCAAAGCCGCAAGCTCGTCGTCGCTCAGGGGCGACGGGGTCGGTAGTGCGGCGGAGAAATGCTCCGAACCCTCCGAGATCATCGTCGCCATGGCGTCATCGGAGTCGTAGTCGTCGACACCCCCGACCTTCGCGAGTGCCGTGTCCCGCCAATCGGTCGGAAGGCCCGGCAGTGTCGACACCGACGCCCAGAACAACATTCGGGCAGGGGGATAGCCGAAGGTGAACACAGGCTCGAGGAGCGTCAGCGACCGGACTTTCTCGGGGAACTGCTTCGCGTAGGACGCTGCGCTCGCCCCGCCGAAGGAATGTCCGACGACATGAGCGGTCTCCACTCCGAGACCTGAGAGCGTGTCGTCGATCCACAGCGCCTGGTCGTCCGTGGAGGTCAGAGGTGCCGCCTGGACGGACAAGCCTGCGTCGCCGAGAGCATCGAACGCGAGAACGCGGTGCTCGGGGAGGAAGCCCGGAAGGTTCTCGCCCCACATCGGCACACCCGACGCGCGGCCCGGGACGAGAACGACGGGCACCGAGTCGACCGTCCGAGGCGACGTCCATTCGTAGACGCGGACCGTGCCGAACCGAGTAGGAACGTCGTGAACTGCAGAAGGTGGCGGCAGCGCAGACATCGCTCTCTCGTGGGCAGCGACGTAACCGGCCCGACCGGAATCACTGCGGAAGTGGCCGACTCCCGGCGCGCCGAAGAAGAACTGATAGGCGGCGACCAGGCCGGCGGCTGCGAGTATCGCGACCAGCGCCGTGCCGGCGCGTCGAATGAATCTGTTCGATCGAGTGCGCTGGGTCATCGGGAGCCTCTGATCGTCGACGTTGCAATATGTTCATATTGTATCTTGGGATCATGCCGAGAGTCGTCGACCATGCGCAACGCCGTAGGGAGATCGTGTACGCGCTGTGGGCGGTCATCCACGAGCGAGGAATCGACGGCGTGACCTTCCAGGCGGTGGCGGCCGCCGGGGGAGTGTCGATCGGCCGTATCCAGCACTACTTCGATTCCAAGGAACACCTCATCCGTACGGGCGCCGAATTCATGGTCGCCGAGGCCGAAAAGCGCTACGAACGAGCAGAATCCGATCCGCAGGCAGCGCTCGTCGCGCTTCTCGCTCAACCTGTACCGACGGACGAAGCCGGACGTCTCGGGGTGTCCGTCTGGTATGCCTACCTCGCCAAGTCCGCGAGCGACCCCTGGATCCGTGCGTTCCTGGAAGAGTCGACAAAAGGCACAACAGAGGAGGCCCGGCGACTCCTCGAAGAACTGGGCATGCCACCCGACAAAGCGCGAACGGAAGCCCTACGCCTCGTCGCACTCGGCAACGGCATCACACAGGCCGTCCTGGTCGGCGTCACGGAATCGCCCGACGGCATCGCTCTCATCACCGACGAGGTCGCACGCACCACCAGCTGAACTCACGTGATTGCCGCGCGGCGGAATGGGCTACCCATCCGGGTAACCACCGGAAACATCGCAGTCGGGAGGCACGTTCATGAGTGACGACAGTTTCGGCACGCGCGACACCCTGAAGGTCGACGACACCGACTATCGCATCTATCGCATCGACAAGGTCCCGGGCTCGGAGCGATTGCCCTACAGTCTCAAGGTCCTGCTGGAGAACCTGCTGCGCACCGAGGACGGGCGATTGGTCACCCGGGAGCAGATCGAGGCCGTCGCGGGTTGGGATCCGAAGTCGACGCACAACCCGGAGATCCAGTTCTCCCCGGCACGCGTTCTCATGCAGGACTTCACCGGCGTGCCGTGCGTCGTGGACCTCGTCGCCATGCGCGACGCCATGACCCAGCAGGGTGGCGACCCGAAGCGCATCAACCCGCTGATCCCCACCGAACTGGTCATCGACCATTCGGTGATCGCCGATGTCTTCGGCACCGAGGACGCCTTCCGGGTCAACACCGATCTCGAGTTCCAGCGCAATCGTGAACGCTACGAGCTGCTGCGCTGGGCGCAGGGTGCCTTCGACGATTTCAAGGTGGTTCCGCCCGGCACCGGCATCTGCCATCAGGTGAACCTCGAGTACCTGGCCCGCGTCGTCTTCACGCGGGAGGACGGGGACGGCGGGCTCGTCGCCTATCCCGATTCGCTCGTCGGCACCGACTCGCACACCCCCATGGTCAACGGCCTCGGCGTGGTCGGCTGGGGTGTCGGTGGTATCGAAGCCGAAGCGGCGATGCTGGGCCAGCCCGCGTCGATGTTGATCCCGCAGGTCGTCGGCTTCAAGCTCACCGGCGAGCTGACGGAAGGCACGACGGCGACCGACCTCGTGCTCACCGTCGCCGAGATGCTCCGCAAGACAGGCGTGGTCGGCAAGTTCGTCGAGTTCTTCGGTCCCGGCGTGGCCAACGTGCCGCTCGCCAACCGCGCGACCATCGGCAACATGAGCCCCGAGTACGGCTCGACGATCTCGATCTTCCCGATCGACGACGTCACCCTCGACTACCTGCGCCTCACCGGCCGCGACGACCGGCAGATCCGCCTCGTCGAGGCGTATGTGAAGGAACAGGGTCTGTGGCACGACCCGGATCGCGAGCCCGAGTACAGCGAGGTCGTCGAACTCGATCTGGCGAAGGTCCGCCCGTCCGTCGCCGGCCCGAAGCGACCGCAGGACCGCATTCCGGTCGCGCTCACGCCCAAGGCCGTGACCTCGCTGCTCAACGGTGAGGAGGTGCCCGACGTCGTCTCCCGCGTCCAGGATTCGGGTGTCGACGAGGGCGTGCTCGAATCGTTCCCTGCCAGCGACCCGGTGTCGGTGCGCAGCGAGGACTCCCGCGACGAGCCGCGCGAGCCCGTACCCGACGATGCCGATACCTCGGCGCCGCCGTCGAAGAAGGTCCCGGTGCGGATCGGCGACGGCGACGAGTTCGAACTCGACAACGGCCACGTGGTGATCGCGGCGATCACGTCGTGCACGAACACGTCGAACCCGTCGGTGATGATCGGCGCGGCGCTGCTCGCCAAGAAGGCCGTCGAGAAGGGGCTGCGGAGCAAGCCGTGGGTGAAGACCACGCTGGCTCCGGGGTCGCGGATCGTCACCGACTACTACGAACGTTCGGGTCTGACACCGTATCTCGACAAGCTGGGGTTCAATCTCGTCGGCTACGGCTGCACGACCTGCATCGGCAATTCCGGCCCGCTTCCCGACGAGATCGCCGCCGCGATCGACGAGCACGACGTCAACGTCTCGGCCGTGTTGTCGGGCAACCGCAACTTCGAGGGACGCATCCATCCGCAGACGAAGATGAATTTCCTCGCGTCGCCGCCGCTGGTGATCGCGTATGCGCTGGCCGGCTCGATGCTCGTCGACCTCTTCAAGGACCCGCTCGGCACCGACACCGAGGGCAACGAGGTCTACCTGCGCGACATCTGGCCCACCACGCAGGAGATCCAGGAGGTCATCGACGACGCGGTGCGCGCGGAGATGTTCGAGACCGGCTACCAGGACGTCTACACCGGTGACGAGACGTGGCGGAATCTCGACGTGCCCGGCAGTGAGGTGTTCGAGTGGAAGGACGAGTCGACGTACGTGCGGCGACCTCCGTATTTCGAGGGCATGTCGTCGGAGCCCGACCCGCTGCGCGACATCGAGGGCGCGCGGGTGCTCGCGCTGCTCGGCGATTCGGTGACCACCGACCACATCTCGCCGGCCGGGTCGATCCGACGGGACAGCCCCGCCGGTCGCTACCTGCAGGAGCACGGCGTCGACCAGGCCGACTTCAACTCCTACGGTTCGCGACGGGGCAACCACGAGGTGATGATCCGCGGCACCTTCGCCAACATCCGGCTGCGCAACCAGCTCGTGCCGGACGTCGAGGGAGGCGTCACCCGGTATCTGCCGACCGGCGAGCAGATGAGCATCTACGACGCCGCGCAGAAGTACGCGGAGGACGGCACACCGCTGGTCGTGCTCGCGGGCGCGGAGTACGGGTCGGGTTCGTCGCGTGACTGGGCGGCGAAGGGCACGCTGCTGCTGGGTGTGCGCGCGGTGATCGCGCAATCGTACGAGCGCATCCACCGCTCCAATCTCATCGGCATGGGCGTGCTGCCGCTGCAGTTCCCGGAGGGCGAGTCGGCGCAGAGCCTCGGCCTGACGGGGGAGGAGGAGTTCACCATCACCGGTCTGGAGGGCGGCAACGGGATTCCCGAGACCGTGCACGTGAAGGCGGGGGATACGGAGTTCGACGCGACGGTGCGCATCGACACCCCCGCCGAGGCCGAGTACTTCCGGCACGGCGGAATCCTGAAGTACGTGCTGCGCCAGCTCGCGCAGTGACAACAGAAGCGGGGGCTCGTGGCTACTGGGCCGCGAGCCCCCTTTCCGCTGCGGCGGTGCGTACGGCGTCGATGACCAGCCGCAGCGGGGGCCGTTCCGCAGCGATCCCGCGATGGGCGATGGAGATCGTGCGAATGAGCGGTTCGGTCAACGCCACCACCTCGACTCCGGGTGGGCTCAACGTCAATCCGAGATCGGAGACGAGGGTGACGCCCAGCCCCGCGGCGACCATCGACAACGCTGTCGCCTGCTCGCCGACTTCGTGGTTGATCCTGGGCTCGAACCCCGCACGCTGACACGCGAGGCTCACCGCGCGACCGAAATGAGAGTGGGGCCCAGCGAGAACCCAGGGATGCTCGGCGAGGTCGGCGAGTGCGATGGTGCCTGCCGGCACCGTTCCGGGTGGCACCGCGGCGTGCAGTCGCTCGACCGCGATCACCACCCTCGTCAGCTCCGGATCCCACAGCATCGGGTAGCCGGAGTATTCGATGACGAAGGAGAAGTCGAGGGAACCGTCGCGGACGGCGTCGGCGGTCTCTTCGGGCGTGAGCTCTCGCGTCCGGACCTCGATGCCGGGGTGTTCGGCGGCCAGCAGCGCCAGTGCAGTGGGTATCAGCGTGGACGCGACGGACGCCCACACGCCGGCTGTGAGGCGCGCGGTGACACCGTCGCGGGTCTGTTCGAGTGCGGTCGTCGCGCGCTCCACCGACTGCAGGATCTCTTCGGCATGCTCGGCGAGCAGCACGCCCGCCTCCGTCAACTGGACCCGACGCCCCCGGCGTTCGAAAAGCCTTGCGCCGACATCCCGTTCGAGTTGGGTGAGCTGTTGCGAGACCGCCGAGGTGGTGTAGTGCAGGGCGAGCGCGGCGGCCGTCACGGTGCCACGGCGATGCAGTTCTCGAAGCATCCGTAACCGGCGCAGCGACAGCTCCATGTCGTCAGCGTAGGTAACGCGCACAGGCTCGCAACCGCTGCGACATCGCGCTGTGTAGAAATCGTGAACTCTCACCTTCGAGTTTCGTAACTGGACGCTCCGCGCTACCCCCGGGCACGCTGGCGTCACCGGCCGAATCGCCGTAGCGACGACTCTGACGAACGGGGGACCGCACATGACCACGATGGCAGCACGCGTCGACGCGGTGGACACCCGCCAGGACGAACCTTTCATGCGCCTGATCTGGACGGACCCGGTGACGGGTGCGCACGGCTATCTCGTCGTCCACACCCTGGTGGGTGATATGGCGACCGGCGGCACACGCATGCGGGCCGCGTGCACGATGTCGGAGGTCGAGGATCTGGCGCGAGGAATGGCGGCCAAGACCGCGGTGTTCGACCTGCCGGTGGGCGGCGCGAAGGGCGGGATCGACTTCGACCCGAAGGATCCCCGTGCCGTCGGCGTGCTGCAGCGGTTCTGCCAGGCGATGCGTCCGTGGCTGAACGCGCATTGGGTCACGGCCGAGGACCTGGGTGTTCCCCAGCATCTTCTCGACGAGGTCTTCGAGCGGCTTGGCCTGCACCAGTCGTTCCATGCCGCGATCTGCCGCGCGGCGGATCCGGCGATCACCCTGGACCGGGTGCGGATGTCCCTGAACGCGCCGGTCGACGGCGGTTTCCTGCTGGGCGACGTGATCGGTGGTTACGGCGTCGCGCAGGCCTGCATCGCCACCGCGAACGCATACCGCTGGGCACCGGTCGAGACCACCGTCGCGATCCAGGGAATCGGCACGATGGGTGGCGGCGCCGCCTGGTATCTGCACGAAGCGGGCATGCGCGTGACCGCCGTCGCCGATGCCGCAGGAACACTGTATTGCGTTGACGGACTAGACATCCCGGCACTGCTCGACCTCCGCGACGAGTACGGGGAGATCGACCGCTCCCGCGTCCCGTCGGACGTCGAGCAACTGCCCCGCGACGCGGTGATCGGCATTCCCGCCGACATCTTCGTCCCCGCCGCCATCTCTTACGCCATCACGGCGGAGAACGTCGGCCGGGTCGCCGGGCGGGTCGTCATCGAGGCCGCGAACTCCGCGACGACGCCCGACGCCGAAGCCGTGCTCGCCGGCCGCGGCATCCCGGTGATCCCGGACTTCGTGGCCAACGCCGGTGCGGTCGCGTGGGCGTGGTGGGTGTTGCTCGGGTGGGTGGGAACCGACCCGGAGGAGTCGCTCCGGCGCCTGCGTACCGAGATGCCGACCAAGATCACGCTGCTGGTCGAACGCTGGGCGCTGGATCGGGTGCCGCCGCGGCAGACGGCACGCCAACTCGGCGCGACCAACCACGCGCCGACGGCCTCGCGCACCATCACCATCCCCTGACCCTTCCAGCTCATCCTGTTACCGCAGGTCAGAGCCTCGACGACGAGGATCGACGGAAACGACGGCCGGCGTCGTCCGGGTCCGGAAACGCGCATGTCGATCAAGACTTCTAAGGTGGACATACCCGTCCCCGTGGACGGGCGGAAGGACGTCCGCAAGGGTGAGTGGAGAGCGCGTGGAGTCAGGCGAGAGCGAACCCCAGCTGAGGGATCGCGTGCAACGTCTGCTCGCCTTCCTTGCCGAGCTCGTCAAGGCCCGCAGCGCGCCCGTCCGCGTCGTCGACAAACACCGCGCCGTGATGTCCCTCGAGGAGGGAAACATCAGAGCCGGGCTGCGGCCCCATGCCGCATCGGGCGACATCATCCTGCGTGCGCGTCGCGCTCGGCTCGAAGAACCGCCGAGTCCGCCCGCCGAACTCGCGAAATACGTGCACGGAGACATCGCGGAGTCCGCCGTCGAGCCCGAACTCGACCCGCAGGCCATCGGTATCGACGGTCTCGACGCCTGGCTGGCGGACTGGCGGTCGTGGGCGATCGTCGACCGCGAGCGGCAGGCCGCCTCGCATCTGTACAGCTTCCTGCAGCGAGCCATGCTCGATCTCGAGGACCAGCCCGAATCGCTGGAGCTCGTCGTCGCGTCCGGGTTGCTGCACCTCTCCGAGGGTATTGCGGGCGCGCGGGTCCACACGCACCTGATCACGCAGACCGCGCTCATCGAGCGACAGGGCGACTCCGGCGACCTGGTGGTCCGGCTGAGTCCCAACGCCGGGCCGTCGCTGGAAGACGTCCAGCTCCTCACCGGACTGGAGGTCTTCGACCCGACGAGCGTCCGCGAATTGCACGATTCCCTCGTCACCCAGGTCGCCTCGCCTCTCGACCCCGCGGCCCGCGCGTTCCTGAAGAGCTGGACCGAGCGGGCGCTCACCGTGCCGGTCGACGTCGTCGAGCGGCCGGGCGAAGCATCGTCGTCCGATGCCTTCGTGACACCGTCGCCCGTACTCGTGCTGCGCAAGCGTGGCGCCCACGCGCTCATCGAGTACTACAGCCGCATGACCGAGGCGGCCGCCGACGAGTCGAACCCGGTACCGCTCGGGCTGGCGCAGCTCGTCGAAGCGATCGAACCGGACGACCGGGTCGCCTGGCTCGACCGCATCGGCACGCCGTCCACCGAGTTCACCGGGGAGCAGCTGATGCCGCTGCCCGCCAACGAGGAGCAGCGCGACATCATCGACCGGCTCGCCGGTGACAGCGGTGTCGTGGTCGAGGGACCACCGGGCACGGGCAAGACCCACACCATCGCCAACATCGTCGCGGCGCTGCTCGCACGGGGCCAGCGCGTGCTGGTCACCAGTGAGAAGGCGCAAGCCCTGCGTGTACTCCGCGAGAAGCTCCCGTCCGAACTGCAGGAACTGTGCGTGGCCGTCACCGACCCGGTGCACGGCGGCACGGTGGAGCTCACCCGTAGCGTCAGCGAAATCGCCATCCGCAAGGCGCAATTCAACGTGCGGCGCGCGCAGGAGCGCATCGACGAACTCACCACGCAGCGCAACGACGCACTGGAGCGTCGCGCGACGCTGATGGAACAGATCCGGCAGGCGCGCGCGGAGGAAACCGAGGTCCACGCCGACGTCGCCGCCGGTTACGAGGGGACGGCCGCGTCGATCGTCCGGCGGGTCCGCGCGCACGAAGCCAAGTACGCGTGGTTGCCGGCGCCTCTGCTCACCGACACCCCACCGCTGACCGTCGACGAGCTGGTCACGCTCCACTCGTTGCATCAACGGTCGAGCGTCGAGCGCGCGCGCCGTCGCCAGCAGCGCTTCCCCGAACTGTCCCTGCCCACCCAGAGGGAACTGCAGTACGCGTGCGCCGCCGTCTCCCAGGCATCGAGCGGCACCACCAACGGTGAGACGCAGGGCCTGCTGCGGGTTCTCGAGAGTGCGTCGCTCGAAGCACTCGGCCGCATCCGCGACCTGTGCGAGCAGCTGCAGGGTGCCCTCGAGGACGCGGACCGGCTCGACGCGCGGATCCAGCGCGTCGCCGACGACGTCCTGTCGGGCCGGGCCCAGCATCTGTGGGGGAAGACCGCCGAACTCGCTGAGCTCGTGCAGGCCGCGCAGGAGGCCGACCGGATCATCGGTGCCGGCTCGGTGGAGACCGCCGTGACGGGACGGCAGGCCTTCGAGGCGTACGACGCGCTCGCGCGCAAGCTGGAGGCGGGCGACACCTGGCGCAGCGGTTTCACCCGCTTCCGGCGCAGCGACGAGCAATCCGCCGTCGAGGCACTCGGTGAACTCGCGACCGTCGACGGCGTCGCGGCCACCACCGCCCAGACCGCGCGCATCGTCGCCGAGCACCTTCGTGCGCTCGAAGCGATCCGGGTCGCGCGCGTCGTGCTCCGCGATCTCGGCATCGATATCGAGCTCGACGAGTCGCGCAGTCGTGCGGTCGGCACCCTCGTATTCCTCGACCGGGACCGCGCCATCGTCGACAATCTGGTGGCACGTGTGCACGACGTCGAATCGGCACTGCGCGAGGTCCATCCGGGTGCGCCGCGGATCACGAGCATCGAGCAGGCGCGCTCCACTGCGGAGTCGGCACGGACCATCGCCGCAGCGGGCACCGCGGAAGCGAGCAAGAACTGGCTCGAATCCATCGGTATGTACGTGCGGAGCCAGATCTCCGGGGGAGCGTCGCCCGAAGGACGCGCGCTGGCACGGGCCTTCCACGACGCCGACTTCGACGCCATCAATGCGGCCTTGGATGCGTGGGACCGGGCGGCGGGGGAGCAACGCGAGGAGCTGGAACTCGTCTCCCTCCATGCGCGCCTGACCACCGCTGCACCCGCGCTCGCGCAGGCCCTCGCCGAGAATCCGTTGAGCCTGGCGTGGCCGGTTCGCCTCGCAGACGTCGAGGAGGCGTGGGCGTGGCGACGCGCAGACGAATGGGTGCGGCGCTTCCAGGAGCGAAACGACGACGGGCAGTTCGAACGCGAACTCGATGCCGTCGAGAAGGACCTCGCGCGTCTCACGACCGAGCTCGTCGAGGAGAAGGCGTGGAGCGCGTGTCTCGACCGCACCACCGCCGAGCAGGTGCAGGCGCTCCATTCGTACCGCGATCACGTCGCGAGTATCGGTAAGGGAACCGGGCGCTACGCGGAACGTTATCGAGCGGCCGCGCGTGAGGCCATGCAGGTCGCACAGGGTGCGGTGCCGGCCTGGGTGATGCCGCTGCAACAGGTGCTGGCTTCGATTCCGCCCGAACAGAATTCGTTCGACGTCGTGATCGTCGACGAAGCGAGCCAGACCGACATCAGCAGCCTGTTCCTGTTGTGGTTGGCGCCGCGCGTGATCATCGTCGGCGACGACAAGCAGTGTGCACCGAGTGCGGTGTCGCTGGGTGCGCTCGACGGGGTGTTCAGCCGCCTCGACTCGTATCTGCCCGACATCCCGAACTACCTGCGCGACAGCTTCACTCCGCGGTCCAGCCTGTTCTCGTTGCTGCGGTCGAGGTTCGGCAGCATCGTCCGGTTGCGCGAGCACTTCCGGTCGATGCCGGAGATCATCGCGTGGTCCAGCGATCAGTTCTACGCCGACGACCCGTTGGTTCCCATGCGGCAGTACGGCTCCGATCGTCTGCAGCCGTTGCGCACCACGCTTGTCGAGGACGCGGCCGTCACCGGCCAGAACTCGACGCTGACGAACTACGCCGAGGCACATGCCCTGGTCGACACGCTCGTGAAGTGCGTCGAGGATCCCGCCTACGACGGCAAGACCTTCGGTGTGGTGGTGCTGCAGGGGCAGCTGCAGGTCGACATCATCCAGAACGAGCTGCTGGACCGGCTCACCCCGGAGCAGTGGGAGGAACGCAGGCTTCGGGTCGGCACGCCCCCGGACTTCCAGGGCGACGAACGGAACGTGGTGTTCCTGTCGATGGTCGTGGCGCCCGAACAGAACATCGCGGCGTTGACGCGGACCGAATACCAACGGCGGTTCAACGTGGCGGCCTCGCGTGCCCAGGACCAGCTGTGGCTGTTCCACTCGAGGACGATCGACACGCTGCGCCGCACCGACCTGCGGTACTCGCTGCTCACCCACATGCGGACTACGTCCCCGCGCCCGGCCGAGCCGATGCCCGCCGGCGTGACGCGCGACGAGCGGCACGAGGCGTTCGACAGCCTCTTCCAGCAGGACGTCTTCCTGGACATCGCTACTCGCGGCTATCACGTGAACCCGCGGGTCGAGGTGAACGGACACTTCATCGATCTCGTCGTGACCGGGGCGGCAGGCAAGCTGGCCGTCGCCTGCGACGACGAGCAGTGGCACACCAGCCCCGACCGGCAGAACGCCGATCTGGAGCGGGAGCGTGAACTGCACCGCAGTGGCTGGAAGTTCTGGCGCGTCCGGGAATCGGAGTACTACCTCGATCCGGTCGCAGCCCTGTCGGGATTGTGGGAGGAACTGGAACGTCGCGGAATTACGCCCGGTTGCGTGGATGCTGCTGCGCCCGAACTGTCCCGGCCGTCGATCGAGTTCCGGACCGATCGGCAATCGCACGAGTTCGTCGAATCTGTCGGTCGGACGGATGCAACGGTCGTCGACGAGATCCCCAATCTGGGTACGCGAATGAATGCGGGGACGGACGAGTACTGAGACGAATCGGTCGCATCGTCTCTCGACCGGGAACGGTGCAGGCGTCTATTCACGCTCTTTTTCGGCGAAACTGACAGACCGTGAGTGAGCGTGCCGTGTTCGTCTACTCGTCCGAGGCGTTCAACTGCTCGACAGCATCGGCGATCCGTCGGGTATCGGCGAACGTCCACCCCTCGGGTGACGTGACTGCGGCCCAACCATAGGGGATGAGGTCCTCGTAATTGTGCCCATGGCCGACGGGCGGCGACGTACCGACCATGATGTCGGCCGCAACCTGAGCGAAGGTGACGATCGGATACCACCGCATCGACGGTGAGCGATCCGCGCCCGGAGGTTCGGCGAGCCAGTCGGGTCGCTCGAACAGCAGTCCCGGTCCCCACCACACCACTGGATCGGACGCGTGCTGCAGGTACAGGACCCGAGGTTCGTCCCACGGTCCCTGCTGGTCCTCGAGCGTCTGCAGGTCGGAGGCGAACCGCACCGCGACGCCGTCCTCGTAGACGGGCAGGACCTCGGGACTGCCGGGATCCCGATGGTCGACGATGCTGCGCCACAGTTGGTTCGAGTTCGGCGGTCCGACGAAAAGCGCACCGTCGATCTTGCTGCGCATGTCGGAGAGGTCGTCGAAGGCTGCCTCGGCCGACTGCGAGCCGAGGCTCTCGCCGTAGATCACGAGCTTCGGGCGCTGGTCCTCCGGCAGTTGCGACCAGCGTTCGTGAACCCCGTTGATCAGTGCGTTGCCGGCGGCCTTGGCAGCGGAGCCGTCGACGAGGAAGGAGATCCAGCTCGGCAGGAACGAGTACTGGATCGCTGCGATTGCCGAGTTGCCGTTGTAGATCATCTCGATCGAGTCGGCGGCGAACGGGTTCACCCAGCCGGTGCCGGTGGTGCCGGCGACCACGAGGATTTCGCGTTCCCACGCCTTCGTGCGGTCGAGTTCGTCGAGGATCAGCTGCACCTGCTCGTCGGTGGTGCCGCCGGCCTCGAGCCCTGCGTATACCCGTATGGGTTCGAGTGCGGGTGCGCCGTTCAGTTCGGTCAGCTCTTCGGCGTCCATCCCACCGGCGACGAACGTGCGTCCCTGACGACCGAGGCTCTCCCACGACGACGGCGACGCCGGGCTGCCGGACCGCTCGGGAATCTGTGGCTGTTCCACGCCTGGGTCGGTGCTGTTGTTGTCGTCGGCGAAGACGACACGTGCCGCCGCAGAACTGCTCGCGAGCAAAACCTGGTCGACGAACACGACTACCGCGAGCACGAGGATCACCGGTGCGAGGATGCCTGCCGCGGCGACCGGAACACGAAGGCGGGTCGCGAGGAACTCCGCGAAGCGTCGTCCGACCCACCGCAAGCCCCGTGCGATGTAGAGGAGCACGGCAAAGATTGCGACGCTCACCAGACCGGTCCGCAGATACGCGAAGCCCGTCGTGGTCTCGATGCCCATGAGCGCGCGGACCTCGTTCTGCCATTCCGCCGCGGCGAGCAGACTTCCCGCAAGTGTTCCCACCGCGACGAGAGCGACCAGCACCTCGGCGATGAGCCGAGCAGTGTGGCCTCGCCGCCACGTGAGTCGCGGAGCGATCCATCGCCGCGCGGGAAAGGCGATGAGCACACCGATGCCGTAGCCGACGATGCTCGTCACACCACTGATCAGACCCTGGAAATACCACTCGCGGGGGATGAGTGAGGGGCTCAGGCTCCACGCGAAGAAGAACAGGGCGAGGACGAGACCGACGAAGTCGAGGCCGAAGACGGAGAGGTGGCGTCGGTTCTTCTTGCTCGACTCACCCGCTTCGAGAGGCGTGGGAGAAATGGTCACGATGCGACGTTAACCGCTACGGATTCCGGAACCACAAACCGGATGCGCGTCGTGCCATCGAGGAACGGCTGTCCATATACAGCGGTGTCCAGTGCGATGTTGAAAATGCAAGGTGCCCGTGCCCCGGACAAGACCGCCAGTACTTGGACGCCAGTCAAGTTGCATCAGTTTCCAGATGAGTACTTGCGTGGCCGTATAGGGCTCGGAGCGGCGGGGGCTTAGGTGGCGGTATATGGGAGTAGTAGCAAATCAGCCACAGTCAGTTCGGGGTGCGGTTCCCTGTCGTGGAGTGTTCCCGCTAAAGTGGCCACTGAAATTAAGCAGCGAGTTCGTATATGTCTCTGAATCCTAGTTCAAACTCG
>NZ_JARDJE010000035.1:0-18005 GCF_048957735.1 Rhodococcus sp. As11 | reverse complement strand
TGGCACCGGCGTTGACCGCATAACCCGACACGAGGAATCACGCGACGATCTCGCACACCACCTCACGGGACTTGACCCTCGACCGCCACCAGAACTGCGATGATGACCCATGCGGGGCGTTGGCGAGCGAAACGTCCGCGTGGAACGGATTGCGCCGCAACAGGCAGGTCGTGACTGTCTGTCGTACTTGTCATGAACTGATCTCCAGACTTGGGCAGCCCCGGTACGGGCTGCACTGTTGGAAGTCGGACAGTCGCGAGGGCCGGCCCCCAGGCATGTCGCCACGGGCAGCCCGACGGCTGTTCGGGGATTCGACAAAGTGTGGCGAATCACTTTCCGATACATGACGGTTTGACCACTCAGTGAGACCTCGAAGTGATCCGGATTACTCGGCCGTCCAGCTTTCCTCGTATGACGGCGCACCGAGCGGGTTCACGGTCGTGAGCCGGTCGAACAGCGGTCGCGACGACCGAACCGTGAATCTCCGCCGTTGCGAAGAGGATCGAGAGATTCTCGAGCAGAAACGGTCCCGATTCGACATCAACGGATTCGAGCCAGAAGGTCGGCTCGCTGTGAGGGTGCGAGACCGGAAATTTGTCCACTTTCTGCGATTCCGACGGATTCTGCGATACCGCGAGCCTTGGATTTGCCGATCTTCGGTAGCGATTCCAGCACGTACATCACGTTCGTCGTCCCGAGGAGTTCATCCGTGTCTGCTCTTCGAAATACCTCGCCGAGTGTGAGCCGGCCGGATTTGAGGTCCGCTCTCAGTTCGGACCGGAACTTGCCGGCGACAGCCGGTTCCTCACCGGATTCGATACGACGGCCGTTGCCGCGAGAAGGGCGTGACAATACGAAGCCGTCGAAGAAGAGTGTAGTCAGCAGATCGGTAAACGCTTCGGTGGTGTACTCGGCGCGGCTCGGCCAGTGCATGCTCGCCCACAACGAGTCACGCACGGCTCGGTAGAAGATGTCGGTGGGAACGTCGGATCGGAAGGTGCCGTCGGCGACCCCGGCGGACAGTGCGCGAAGCCAGTGGTTGCGCATCTCGCGCGAAGCGGTGTCCACCGCCTCGAGCAGTCCGTGCTCACGCAGGTACTGACGGTTCTGCTGATAGATGGCTGTCGGATGAGGATGTGTCTCGATCACCTCGAGAGTCTCGTGGATCAACCCCCGCACTGTGTCCCACGGAGTGCGGGCTTCCTCGACCACTCGGCCGAACCTGCGTTCGATATCGGCCATGTATCGGCTCAGGATCTCCTGAACCAGAGCATCTTTCGAGGGGAAATAGTGGTACAGGCTCCCGGAGAACACACCGGCCCGCTCACCGATCTCGCGGACAGTGGTTCCTCCGACCCCTTTTTCCGCGAAGAGTTCGGCCGCGAAATCCATGATCTGCTCACGCCTGGCCGTCGCCTTTGCCACCGCGCCTCCTGTGTCACTCGAATCGACTTTCGACACCGCCGCGCTCCAACTCAGTGGGAGCGGTCGGCCGGGACGAACTTACCCCTGGTTAGCGTACCGCATCAAGCGCTTGCTCAAGAAAGGTTTCCGGGCTATGAACACCTTGGACCAGCAATTCGAACAGTTCATCGGACAGCAGGCCGAACCCCCGCGGGTGGCTCGATACCCCGTCAACGAGGCCATGATCCGCAACTGGGCAGAGGCGCACGACGACGTCAATCCCATCTACGTCGATCGGGAAGCAGCCCGCGCCACAGGCCGCGACGATGTGATCTGCCCGCCGGCCATGATCTCGACCTGGGTGATGGCCGGGTACCGCCGCTGGCGCGAGGTGCATCGCCTCCGTGCAGCGAAGATCACCGAGGACTCTGCATATTCGCGACTGCTCGCCCTTCTCGACGAGCACAAGTTCACCTCGGTCGTCGCCACCGATGTCCAGCACGAGTACCACCGGGAAACGGTTCCCGGCGACCACGTCACCGCGCACTTCACCATCGAGTCGATCTCCCCGGTCAAACGCACGGCGCTCGGCGACGGATGCTTCATCACCCTGCACAAACGCTACGAGAACCAACACGGCGAGTTGCTCGTCGAAGAACGGTTCCGTTTGCTCCGCTTCGATCCCACCGTCGTCAAGGAGACCCGATGACTGCCGTCCCCCGATTGACCGTCACCCAGGACAACGAGTTCTGGTTCGCCGCGGCGAAGGAGGGACGGCTCGAGATCCAACGCTGCGCCGAGTGCAAGACGTTGCGTCACCCCCCAGGACCCGCCTGCCCCGCCTGCCGGTCCTTCTCCTGGGACACCGTCGAATCCGCTCGCCGAGGAACCCTGCACAGCTGGACCGTGATCCATCACCCGCAGGATCCGGCCTTCGACTATCCGCTCGCCGTCGGACTGATCGACCTCGCGGAAGGCACCCGGATCGTCGCCGACATCGCAGGTGTCGAACACGATCGGCTCGACATCGGAATGGAGCTCGAAGTCTGCTTCGCCGAACACGCACACGGCGAGATCCTGCCGCAACTGAGACTCCCGAACGGAGGTGCCGCATGAGCTTGCCCGAATGTTCGGTAGGCACCCTGTTGCCCGACCTCGACCTACCCTTGGACCGGACCACCATCGTGGCCGGAGCAATGGCCTCCCAGGATTTCGAAGACGTACACCACGATCCCGGCGCGGCGAACAAGCGCGGAACCCCCGACATCTTCATGAGCATCAATTCGACGAACGGGTTCGTTGACCGCTACATCACCGACTGGGCGGGACCGTCCTCGCGCATCCGGCGGGTCTCGCTGCGGCTCGGCGTCCCGAACTTTCCCGGCGACACCATGCGTATGACCGGCGAAGTCACCGCAATCGGCGACGACACGATCACCGTCGAGGTGCTCGGCACCAACGATCGCGGTGTCCATGTGACCGCCGAGGTCTTCGTGACGCCGTACGAAGGAGGAACACGATGAGCATCGGAGGCTTCTCGCGCGCAGCCGCCATCGCCGGTATCGGTGCCACCGAATTCTCCAAGAACTCCGGTCGCAGCGAGTGGCAACTCGCCTGCGAAAGCGTGCTTGCCGCGTTGGACGACGCCCGGATCGGCGTCGAGGAAGTGGACGGCTTCGCCCTCTTCACCATGGAAACCAACCCGGAGATCGCCGTCGCGCGTGCACTGGGAATCCCTGAACTGAAGTTCTTCAGCCGTATTCCACACGGCGGTGGCGGCGCCTGCGCCCCGGTGCAGCAGGCCGCGCTCGCAGTTGCGAGCGGAGTCGCGGACGTCGTCGTGGTATATCGGGCGTTCAACGAACGTTCCGGACACCGGTTCGGGGCGGGGCCCCCGCCGTTCGCCTACAACGCGAACACCGACCAGGAATACCGCAACTGGATCAATCCGTACGGGCTACTCACGCCGGCACAACAGGAGGCGTTCCTCGCGCGCCGCTACATGCAGCAGTACGGCGTCACGAGTGCCGACTTCGGGCAGATCTCCGTACTGTCCCGCAAGCACGCGGCGAACAATCCGAAGGCGTGGTTCTACGGCCGACCGATCACCATCGAGGACCACCAGAACTCGAAGATGATTGCCGACCCACTGCGCCTGCTCGACTGCTGCCAGGAGAGCGACGGTGGTCAGGCGCTGGTGATCGTGAGCACCGAGCGGGCCAGAGATCTGCCCCACCCCCCTGCCGTAATTTCTGCGGCGGCGCAGGGCGTGGGTCCTCAGCAGATCTCGATGAGCAGCTACTACCGCGACGACATCGACGTGATGCCCGAGGTCGAACTGGTGGCGAAACAGTTGTGGGCACAGTCCGGTGTCGATCCCGGAGGTATCGACGCTGCAGTGCTGTACGACGCCTTCACACCGATGGTGCTGCTCCAGTTGGAGGAGTACGGGTTCTGCGGCCGCGGTGAGGCCAAGGATTTCATCGCGGACGGCAACCTCGAACTCGACGGCCGCCTGCCGATAAACACCAACGGTGGCCAGCTGGGCGAGGGATATATCCACGGCGTCAACGGCATCGCCGAAGGCGTCCGGTTGATCCGCGGCACATCGGTGAACCAGCCTGCGAAGACCCTCGACAACGTGCTGGTTACCGGCGGCTCTCCCGTGCCGCACAGCGCCATTGTGCTTTCCGTCGACCGCTGACGCAGCGGTCGAATACCCCCTATCCAGAAAGTGGAATCGAACATGACTGATCGCATCACCTATGCCCGTGCCACCCATGGCGAAGAAGAGATCCAGGCCGTCGTCGACGTTCTGCGCGGCGGCCACCAGGCTCTGCGGATCGGTAAGAACGTTCTCGAGCTCGAACGCCGGGTGCCCGCCATCTCCGGCAAGAAATTCGGCGTGATGTGCAACTCCGGTTCCTCGGGCCTGTACCTGGCCATCGAACTTCTCGGCCTGCCGAAGGGCAGCGAGGTGATCACCTCGCCGCTGACGTTCTCCACCGATGTTGCGCCGATCGTGCGCGCCGGCCTCATCCCCGCCTTCGTCGACGTGGAGCCGAACACGTTCAACGTCGACGTGAGCAAGATCGAGGCGATGGTCACGAGCCGCACCAGTGCCATCCTGATCCCCAACCTGGCCGGTAACTGCCCCGACTGGGACGCGATTCGCGCGGTCGCCGACCGGCACGGCCTCAAGGTCATCGAGGACACCTGCGACACTCTCGGCGCGACCCTGCGAGGCACACCGACCGGAGCTCGCGCAGACCTGAGCGTGACCAGCTTCTCGATGGCTCACATCATCACCTGTGCGGGTACCGGCGGCATGGTGATGATGGACGACGAGGAAACGCGCGACCGGGCCTTGTTGCTGCGCCGTTGGGGTCGCCGCTCGGAGCCGAATCTCTTCGGCAACGGTAAGGGTCGCGTCTTCCGCGAGCAGCTCGACGGCGTCGACTACGACAACGATTTCATCTTCGACCTCATGCCGTGGAACTTCGAGCCTTCCGAGCTCGGTGCTGCCTACGGAGTAGTCCAGCTCGACAAGCTGGCACAGAACTACGAGCGTCGCCGGAAGACCTTCGCGTCCCACACTTCGGCGTACGGAGCCTTCCCGGAGTTCTTCACGACGCCGGTCGAGCCCGAAGGTCTCGAGACCGCGTGGCTGTGCTACCCGGTGATGATCAACGCCGATGCGCCCTTCACACGTAGCGATATTCAGGAGTACATCGAAGGACAGGGTATCGACACCCGAACGGTGTGGAGCGGCAACATCACTCGTCATCCGATGATGTCCGGGATCGAGTTCCGCCAGCCCGAAGACGGGCTGCCCGAAGCCGATGCCGTGTTCGAACGGGGCATGACCCTCGGTATGAGTCACGGACTCACGGACAGCGAAGTGGAGCGAATTTTCACGGTCATCAACGATTTCGCCGCTCAATGGCGTTGATCGAGACTCGAATCGCAGGAGGCGACATGCATCCCGAACTGTCCGAGAAGTCACGGCGGCTACGTACCGAGCTGCGGGAGTACTTCGCGCGCACCATCAATGAAGAAGACCGACGTGCACTCGTGGACCAGACCGAAGGAGGGCCGGTCTTCGACCGGATCCTTCGGCAGATGGGCGCGGACGGCTGGCTCGGGCTCGGCAGGCCCGAGGAGTACGGCGGCAGCGGCGACGATCCCGAGGCGTTGTACGTGTTCTACGACGAGGTGATTCGGGCCAACGCCCCCTTGTCGCTGGTCACACTCAACACTGTCGCCCCCGCACTGATGAAGTACGGCACCCAGGAGCAGAAGGATTTCTTCATCCCCAAGATCCTGTCCGGCGAGTTGATCTTCGCGATCGGCTACACCGAGCCCGGTGCCGGAACCGATCTTGCTGCGTTGCAGACTCGCGCTCGAATCGAGGGTGACGAGCTGGTCATCAACGGCAACAAGATCTTCACGAGCGCCGGAGTCTACGCCGACTGGGTGTGGCTCGCGGTAAGGACGGATCCCGACGCGGCCCGCCACAAGGGCATCTCCGTAGTCCTGGTTCCCACGACCGCGCCGGGCTTCTCGGTCACCGAGATTCACACCGTCGGCGGCATCAGTACCTCGGCGACCTACTACGAAGACGTGCGGGTGCCACTGACCCACGTGGTCGGCGAACTCAACGGTGGTTGGGGGCTGATCACCGATCAGCTCAACCACGAGCGAGTGGCGCTCGCTGCGCGTGGCGGTATCGCGAACCAGCTGTACGACGAGGTTCTCGACTGGGCGAAGAAAGAGCCGGCGGGGTCCGGAGCGGTGTACGACCTTCCCTGGGTTCGTAGCACGCTGGCCGAGGTTTATACATTGCTCAGCGCGGCCGATCTGATAAATCTGCGCCTGGTCGCGGACGTTGCCGCGAACACTCTCGGAGGCGGTGACTCCGCGGCAGCGAAAGTGTTCGGCACCGAGGCGGTCGTCACCGCATACGGGCGGCTGCAGGAAGTTCTGGGCGCGGTCGGGTTACTACGGCCGGGAACGCCTGGAGCAGCGATCCAAGGCCGGGTCGAAACGCTCGCACGCCGAGCACAGAACAACACCTTCGGTGGCGGCACGAACGAGGTGATGCGGGAGATCGTGGCGGCCAAGTGCCTGGGCATGACACTCGCCGCTCGGCGTCGTCCCGAGGCCCAGTCCAGCACGAGGAGCTGACAATGGATTTCGAATTCGATGATGACCGATCGGCACTCGGCGACCTGGCCGGTCAGATCTTCACTTCGCTCGCCACGGTGGATCGTGTGGTCGAGGTCGAGACCCGAGAGAACGGGTTCGACCGTGTCTTGTGGCAGGCGCTGGCCGAAGCCGGGTTGCTCGGGGTCGCACTCCCGGAGAAGTCCGGAGGCGCGGGGATGGGGATGCTCGGTCTCGTTTCGCTGCTCGAACAGCAGGGGCGGCGAGTAGCACCGATACCGTTGTGGTCTGTGGTGGCCGGCGCCGCGCTACCGATTGCCGAGTTCGGCAGCGCCGAACAGATCGATCGACTACTGCCGGGGTTGCTCGATGGCACCACGCTGCTCACCGGCGCATTCGAGTCCGCGCCCGGCGGACACTCGACCCTCTCGGCGATCCGGAAGGGGGACACCCTGGTCGTGAACGGGGCGATCACCGCCGTGTCCGGCGGTGCCGTGGCTGCGGGGATCGTTGCTCCTGTGGTCTGCGACGACGGTTCGGTCGTCGTCGCAGTGCTTCCCACCGATTCGGCCGGCGTGACCGTCGAACCGCTCGCTGTGACCAGCCGCGAAAACGCCGCCGCCGTCCGATTCGGAGATGCCGAAATTCCTGCCCACGAACAGCTTTCGGGTGACGGAACCGAAATTGTGGCGTGGGTCCGACGACGCCTCCGGGTCGCACTTGCCGCTTTCCAGTTGGGTGTGTGTGCAGAGGCGCTCCGCATGACGGCGTCGTACACCTCGGAGCGAGTTCAGTTCGGCCGGCCCCTTTCCACCAATCAGGCTGTCGCTCTGCGTGCCGCCGACGCGTACCTCGACACAGAGTCGATCCGCCTTACCACATATCGGGCCGCATGGCTGCTCGATGCCGGTCGTGAGGACGAGGCGGAGGCGGCGTGCCTGACCGCGAAGTGGTGGGCTTCGCGTGGCGGGTTGCGCGTCGTACACGCCACACAGCACCTGCACGGCGGAATCGGCGCAGACGTCGACTTCCCCATCCATCGCTACTTCCTTTGGGGGCGGCAGGCCGCCTTCACCCTGGGAAGCGCCGATGCGATCGCTGCCGAACTCGGCAGCCAACTCGATTCCGCACCGCCGATCGGGTCCTCGGCCTGATGGCGTGCGCCGGATAGGTCAGCGGCGTCGAAATACAGGAGAGTGTTCGTCCCGGGCGACTTCTGCCGCCCGGGACGACAGCTCCGAAGCCGACCCGGGTGGCGCGGCGATTCCGCGCGTCAGTAAAAATCGTTCGAGGAGCGGTGGACTGTCCGTAACCGACGTTCTGCCGAGGTCGGAAACAGCAGTTCGGAGGTGCGCCGAGCGGCCGATCTGACCAGCGGGGCCATCCTGCCGAGTTCGACCACGCCGCGGCATGCGAGCGAGATGGCGGCGATCGCGCCGTCCGGGCCGCGCACCGGTGTTGCTACGGCACTGATGGTCAGCGGGCACTTCTCGCCGGGTACGTGCGACACACCGCGTTGTTGCCGCACCCGATTCAGTTGCGCGTGCAGAGCCGACAGTCTGTCGGTAGGGAGGGGATGTTCACCCAGGGACATGAGCAGCTCTACCTGCTCGGGCATCAGACAGGCAAGGAGGGCTCGCCCACTGACCGTGTCCTGAGCCGGCACCCGTACCGCAACCCGAGACGGAATCCCGTTGCGTGCTACGCCGCCGATCCTGTCCAGGAAATGGACCGACGTGCCTTCGAGAACAGTCAAGTGCGCGACCCCACCGGTTCTCGATTGCAGCTCGTTGAGAACGTCGTAGGCGGCCGCACGGAGCTCGGAATAATCGCCCACACGCCCACTGATCCGCTGCACCCGGACGCCGAGGCGGTAGCCCCGAGATCCGCGCTCGAGCCAGTGCAGATCGACAAGCTGGGTCAAGAGGCGAAATGCGGTGGAGCGGGGCAGTCCCGTGGCCCGGGTGATGTCTTCGAGCAGCATGTGCTGGGGGCCGTCGGCAAAGGCGTCGAGGATCTGCGTGAGGCGTTCCACCACGCCCGGGCGAGGCACACGCGCGGGTCCACTCGCCACACCTTGGTCCATCCGAATTGTCACGACAACTCCTCTCGCGAGTTTACCTAGCACTTGCTTGGTGGGGACGATACGCGACTTTTTCGGCGAACGCTCCCGCTGGATGGAACACGCGCCGGCGACCTGGCTCGCGGCGGACGGTGGGGTTACCGGCACTGCGCACGCCTCGCGTCGGTGTCGACGTACAAGCCTATGCAGCAACGATTTCCGTCCAGAGCTGGCGTTCTACTCCCCCGCCGGGACTCGACCGTCCCCCGGTGGCCGGGGTGACGGAACGGCGCCGAATGTCGTACCCCGACAACGGCTCTACAAGACCGCGCGAAGTTGACAGTGGGACGCGCCACATCTACGGTCGGAATATGAACCAAGCGCTTGCTCAACTGCTCTGCGGTTGGCATTGTGATGCGCACTTACCGGTCCGAACTCACGAGGGAGACGGTTGATGGAGACGTTCGCCGAGGTGGTCAGATCTCGAATCGGGGACGATCACGAGGGTTTGCGATTCGAAGGCTCGACCTGGAGCTGGGACGAAATAGTGCGGGAAGCGGCCGTTCGCGCCTCGCTGTTGCACGATTTCGTCCAGCCACGCCCCGGACGCACCCAACGACACGTGGGAGTTCTTCTGCAGAACGTGCCGGACTACGTGTTCTGGCTGCTCGCTGCGGCACTGAGCGGTGATGTGATCGTCGGCATCAACCCGACCCGACGGGGCACCGAGCTTCGACACGACATCGCCCATGCCGAATGCGATCTCGTGGTCACCGAGCCCCTCCACTTGAACAGTATCGATCCGGATCACCTGGCCGTGCCGGCAGACCGTGTCCTGGACGTGGCCTCCGCCGAGTACGCCGAGTTGTTGAACACTCATTCCGGTGCCGCTGTCCCCGATCTCCGCCTCGACCCGCAGTCGATCTATCTACTGCTGTTCAGCTCGGGATCGACCGGAGCACCGAAAGCGGTCGTCTGCTCACAGGGCAGGCTCGGAAGGCTCACGGAGAAGATGTCCGACCGCATCTCGCTGCACCGCAATTCGGTCTCCTACCTGATGCTGCCGCTGTTCCATGGCCACGCGATCATGATGAACCTGGCCGCCGCCGCGCAGGAGGGTTCGACGGTGGTGATGGTGCGAAAGTTCTCGGCCAGCGCCTTCAGCAAGGATATCCGCGAACACAAGGTCACGTATTTCAACTATGTCGGACGCGCACTGAGCTACATCCTGGCCGTGCCGGAATCGCCCGACGACAGCGTCAACGATCTGGAGGTCGCCTTCGGGTCGGAGGCCTCCCCCGCCGAAGTCGATGCGTTCCGCGCCCGATTCGGCTGCGAAGTGCGGGAGGGCTACGGCGCGAGTGAAGGTGCGATCAGGATCGTGCCGGTTCCCGGTTCGCCACGTAACTCTCTCGGGCTCCCCGCATCCGGAGCAGTCGCAGAGGTACGAAACGACGACAACATCGAATGTCCGCGTGCCCGCTTCGACGAAAACGGCGCCCTGATCAACGGCGAGGAGGCCACAGGCGAAATCGTGGTCCTCGGAGGGGGCAAGTCGTTCGAAGGGTATTACAACAATCCGGAAGCGATGGCAGACCGACTCAAGTTCGGTGGCGAAGACTTCTGGACAGGAGACCTTGCGTATCGGGATTCGGACGGATACTTCTACTTCGCAGGCCGGGACTCGGACTGGATGCGCGTGGACGGAGAGAACTTCGGTGCCGCCCCACTGGAGCGGATCATGGCGCGGTACCCCGAATTCTCGGGCGCACACGCTTACGCCGTGCCCGACCCCAAGACAGGCGATCAGGTCATGTGCGTGGTCGTGATGGCCGGAGACGCCGCCTTCGACCCCGCCGACTTCGCTACCTTCATCGACTCTCAACCGGATCTCGGCACCAAATGGCGACCGACCTACATCCGCGTGGTCGACGAGGTTCCGACCACCGGGAGCGGCAAGATTCACAAGGGCCCCTTGCGCGCCACCGCGTGGGAGGCCGACCGAGTCTGGTACGCCGCCACTCGTACGAGCGAGTACTCGCCGCTCACGGAGGACGACAAGCATCGCATTCGGACTCAATTCGTCGAGAGTGGCCGCGCAAACAACCTTCCGATCGCTTCTCGCAGGATCCTCGCCGGCATCGGTTCCTGAATGGTCGCGACTCGGCGCCCAGGATCTGTGTCGGCAAGTCTAGGACGGCAACCACAGCGGATTCACGCCGAAGTTGACGAGGATGCGCACGGCGTCCGCTTCGATGTCCTCGAAGGTCCCGTCTACAAAGACGAAGGTCACCGCCCGGATCCGCGGGGACATCGAAGCCGAGCAGGTAGTAGACGAAGGCGAGTACGGCGACGTCGGTTCCGGCTGCGATGCGCATTCTCCGCGCACCGCACCGCACCGCACCACACCGCACCGATCCGGTCGTCGGCCGCGGCCGGAAGCACCGAATTCTCCTGGCCTGGTGCATTATCCGTGAAATACGGATGCCTTTTCTCCCGGTCAGGGCAGGGCCGCGGTCGAGGTCGGTGTGTCGAGAAGATCACCGGCCTCGACCGACGTCCTATCCGGGCACAGGCGCGGTCACGACGGGCATGACGCTGACGAAAATGCCCCGCGCCTCCACGGTGCGTTCCCCGTTGCACTCGATCCAACCTTCGGCGATGGTCTTGCGGCCGACGGTGTCGACGATGCGCGAATACAGATCCAGCGGCTCTCCCAGCGGTGTAGGCCGGGGGTATTGCAGCTCGAGCGACGCCGTCACGGAACGGACTCCACGCGCCTGCATCAACGTGCCCAGCATGCAGTCGAGCAAATGCGCGGCAAACCCGCCGTGCATGATGTCCGGCGGTCCCTCGTGCAGCGCGTTCGGCACAAGCCTGGCTCGTGCGTCATCGTCACCGAAGTAGATCGCCAGAGGAATACCCATGGGGTTGTGGCTGAATTGCGTCCATGGCACCTGCCCGCCGGTCTCTCGGGACCGTGCCGGCCCGTCCAACGCCGGACGCAACGGGCGACTCCGCGGCCGCGCGCCGAGAATATCGGCCACTTCCGTAATCGAGGTGCTCGCAGCGCGGATGGCGTCGATATCTGCTGTGGTAGTCGCCGCCGCCAACATCAGCGTGCGCGTTGCAGCGACGAGAGCCGCGGTTGCCTCGGTCAACTCCGGGGGGATGTCGGTGATTCGGGTCATCGAAGTCCTACCTTCTTGTGTACGGGTGGATCCGGTCATTTGTAGGACCGGGGAGCCCAGATGCCCCGGGTCCGACTGCGCGGTTACGAAAGCGGGCCAAGAAGATCGCTATCGGGGAGGCATGATCCAGGACCCGCCTCCCCGACCGTCCACAACTGGTGGACGACACGATGGAGGCGCCTTTTCCAGCGCCTCCGCGTTGATGGAGCCGCGTCACCTACGAAGCGACTCGGGTACGGATGGTGCAGGCGCAAAATGCAGGTAATCGGGAAGGAAGCCGGACTCGTCCAGCTCGTGCGGCTGCCACCCCTCTACCAGCCCGCGCCCGTCGAGTGTGCGCACGGCGCGGTCGTGCTCGTGCAGCAGCGGCAGACTGTAAGTTACCTTCCCGGTGAGCAGCGAGGGATCGGACATACACAGGAGCAGCGCCGTTTCCGCCATCGTCTCCTCCGGTTCCGACGGCCATCCCGGAACGGCCGAGGCAGCGTGCTCGGTAGCGACGCCGCGGTTGGGGGCGAGGCTGTTCACCGCGATGTTGTCGGGATACAGCTCCATCGCTGCGCCGGTGGTGAGCCGATCGAGCATGGCCTTGGTGCCGCCGTACAGCACTGAGCCGGCGAGCGGATGGAACTGGAACGGAGGACCGACGCGCGGTCCTGCCTGCCGCGAGGAAATGTTGACGATCCACCCGGCGCCACGCTCACGCATCCCCGGGACCACGGCTTTGACGAGGTCCCAGGTGTTCCACACGTTGGTTTCCACGGAATCGAGGAACCACTCCCTTCGCATCTCCGTGAAGGGAATGTCGTAACGTCTTTCTGCGGCGACATTATTGACGAGAATGTCGGCACGACAACCCATGACATCTTCGATCCGGGCAACCAGTTCTGCCCGGTCGAGATCGGGCCGGCCGAGATCCGCGACAAAGGGCTCAGCACGGCCGCCATCGTGTCGTATGCACGCCACGGTCTCCTCGAGGGAGCCGGTGAATTCGCCGTCACCTGCACGCATTGTCCGTGAAACCGCGGCTACAGCAATGCCTTCCGACGCAATGCGTCGCGCGATCGCACGCCCGATCCCACGACTCGCCCCGGTGACGATGGCCAGTTGACCGCGCGGGGCTCCAGTGCGATCGGACTCTCGATTCCGGTCGGGAAAGCCGCGGTGGCTCTCGTCTTTCGCCTGCATCCCTACCTGCTTCCATGGTGCGAACGTGTTCTTTCGTACCGTAGATGGGGCACATGCAGGCGACCGGGCTATTCCCGCACAGTTGGAGCACATTGCAGGAATCACGACGGGAGTCCGCTCGGTCGTCAGAGTTGTGTTCCTACTGTGAACGCAGATCTGTGCCCGGACGGTAAGAGCTCGAGGAACTGCGGGAGCAGAGCAGCCGGCACGGGCAGCTACCTACCGGCCCCATACAGATGTCGGAACGGTTTGTGTGCACGGTTGACCTGGCTCACCATAAGGTTTCCGAATCCGGTGACGAGTCTTCACCGTCGGCGATCCGGTCGACCGCAAGTTCCATCGGGCGCGGCCGAACGAGCTGTGGGTCAACGACATTCCCCGAGCATTTCGTGCACGGTGGTGCCCCCACCGAACATCCGACGTGCGAGGATCGTACATGTCGATCAAGGAGTTCCTTTTACCTCGAGGTTTTCGGCGTCGAGGTCCGTGCTGCTGGGCTCATGCCGTCCTCCGGAAGTATTGACGACAGACCGGACAACGCGATGAGGGATTCGTTTTGATTGTCGATGCAGGTCGAGTTGCTCGGCCTGTTTCCTGCAGCAGTTCTTCTCGTTCACCCCACCGCCTGAGTCCGACCGAGCTCTCGGACTCAGGCGACTCGGCCCTAGTTTTCCGCAGAAGCGTGGACGTTTTCGGACTCACCTGCAGGGGTGACGTCCCCGAGCGCTACGCCGCGAGTTTCGGCGGTCAGCGCAATGGCGCCGACCGAGATCCCAGCGGTCACGACGATGATCAGGCTCAGCGGCCAACTGCCCCCACCGAGCGTGGCGAGCAGGGTGCTGGCGATCAGCGGCGTGAAGCCGGCTCCGATCAGGCTTGCGCCCTGATAGCCCAACGATGCTCCCGTGTACCGCACTGTGGCACCGAACATCTCCGACAGCAGCGGCACCAGCGGTGCGAACATGACGTTCTGGATGACCTGCCCGATGACCAGGCCGACCACCAGCAACATCACCGAGCCGGAGTCCACCAGCATGTACAACGGAAACGCGAACAGCATCGCCGCGACGGCGCCGGTGAGCACGATCGGTCGACGACCGACACGATCGGACAACGCCGACGCCAGTGGAACGACGAGCAGTGAGACCGTCGACAGCAGCACCAGCACCTGCATCACGGTGGATCGTTCGTAACCGATCCCGGTCGTGTACGAGATGATGTGCGAGGTGATCAGCGCCGTCATCGCGAACGGCGCGATACCGATACCACAGGCGAGCAGTACGGGACGCGGCGTCCTGAGTACCTGCGCCAACGGTATGCGGTCGGCAGTGGTGGCCACCTCCTTCTTGACCGCCTCCTTCTTGACCGCCTGCTCGAAGACCGGGCTTTCGGCGACCTGGGAACGAATGTAGAGGCCGACCACCACCAGCAGTGCGCTGAACAGGAATGGCACGCGCCAGCCCCACGTCTCCAGGTCTTCGTCGGGTAGCAGACTGACGATCGCCACCGCGACGGTTGCCATCAGAAAGCCGATGGGCGAGCCGAGATTCATTACGCCGGCCCACTTGCCGCGGTTGTCGGCATCAGCGTGCTCGACGACCATCAAGGCGGCGCCACCCCATTCGCCGCCGATGGCAATCCCCTGCACGAGCCGCAGGACGACGAGCAGTACCGGGGCTGCCATGCCGATGCTCGCGTAGCCGGGTAGCAGGCCGATGATGAAGCTCGCGCTACCCATCAGGGCCATCGTCACGAACAGGATGTGTTTGCGGCCCACGCGGTCACCGAAGTGACCGAAGATGAGCCCGCCCAACGGCCTCGCAACGTATCCCACGGCCAGGGTTCCGAAGGCGGCTATCGTCGATACCGCCTGGTTCTCCCCGGGAAAGAACACGTCGCCGAACACCAGCGCGGCCATCGTGCTGTACAGCAGGAAGTCGTAGTACTCCAGCACCGTTCCGAACAGGGCCGACAGTGCGACCTTCCGGATGTGCTTGTCGCTGCCGTCGGTCATGCCAGGCTCTGTTCGTACTCGCGGACAGTTTTCACGAGGCCGTGGATCGCGCGGGTGCAGTCCTCGCGGGGATAATCGAGCACTCGCAATGTCTCGGCGCTGGGCTCATAGGAAATGGTGTTCCCGCGCCCCTGCATGATCGCCGCATCCGGTAAGAGCGGGTGCGGTTCGTTACGTTCGACGATGGTGCGCCCGCCACCAGCGGCGTCGACAAGACGCTGGAAGAACTCGCGGTACGGAAGGTTCTCGTCGCCGATTAGGTACGCAACACCGGGCGCGGCGTTGCGCAGTGCTCCAGCGACCGCGTGCGCCAGCGACTCGGCGGACATGTAGTTCGTGCCGCCCGGCGGGGCGAAGTCCGGGATCTGCGGCTCATTGCCGGCCGCCCATGAGACGAAGCGGCGATACCGCTCGGCGGAAGGGCCGGGCACGGCTCCGATGATCGACGGCGGGTTCAACGTGCACGCGACGAACGAATCGTCGGCAAGTGCCCGGGTCCGTTCGTCCGCTTCCTTACGCGCCGTGACGTAGGGATTGCCGTCGGCGAATCGCTCGTCGAATTGATGGTAATAACTGCCTACCTGCACGAAACGGCGCACACCCGCTTCCTTGGCGAGAGCGGCGAAGCGAGGCACGCCGGCACTCTGGGCGTCGCGCCAGAAGCTTCGGTCGTCGCTTTCCCGCGGCTTGTGCCGCACGTCCTGGCCTGCGGCGAACACGATGCCGTCGAACGCCGACAGCTGTTCCGCGGTGAAGGTGGGGACTGTGTAGTCACCGATCAAAACCGGGAAGTCGGCCACCGGCGACGTACTGGCTATCGAGCCGCGCGCTGCAACGGTGACATCATCTCCCGACTGCTCGAGCAGAGTCGCGGTAGCGGCGCCGATCATGCCGGTGCCACCGACAACAAGGACCTTCATTACTGGGCATCCTCCGGAAAGGTGGGTGAGTTCGGGGGTCGGGGTGATCAGGGGTTGCGGGGGCGATTGGTCCATCCGGCTCCCCGCGGCACCCAGCCGCCGGCCGCGTGAGTGCCGCCGTCGACGTGAATGGTTCCGCCGGTGATGAATCGCGCCAGATCGCTGGCCAGGAACAAAACCGCTCCGGCGACGTCCTCGGGCTGCCCGGGGCCGCCGAGCGGCGACCAGTTGGGCCACAACGGTACGTCGTCGCGCGGGACGAGGGTGGTGTACGGGACCTGCGGCGTTTCGATGAGGTCGGGCGCGACGGCGTTGACCCGGACCCCCGATGGGCCGACCTCTGCGGCCAACGACCGGGTGAATTGCGTGAGCGCCGCCTTGTATGCCGAGTACACGGACTGCCCGGGAATGGCCCGGTGTGATTCGACCGTCGTCAGGTTGACGATCGATCCACCGCCGCGCTCTATCAGCCCCGGCAGCAACGTCCGAGTCAAGCGCAGGACGTGCGCGAAATTGATCTCGTGCAGCTCGTCCCACAGCGACGCGGCGTTGTCCGTGAACGGCTGCTGTGGGTGCAGGAAGTGCCCGACGTTGTTGACGACGACGGATGGGCGATGATCGACGACTTCGGCCGGGCACGGCGAGGTGCGCACGTCCCAGTGGAGGGTCGTGACGGTACCTCCGGCGCCGAGGTCGAAGGCGGGAGGCGGCGCCGGCGCGTTGTCTACCACGAGGACGTGCGCGCCGTGTGAGGCGAACGCGGCGGTGATCGCGGCACCGATACCCGCCGACCCACCGGTGACGAGGGCGCGCTGCCCGGCGAGTAGTGCTGTGGGTGTAAACCGCTGTGTTCCCGTCATGCCCCGATTACAGGCTCCTCAACGGTATAGCCCCAACCATTCTTCCGGTGAATGGAAGAATCGGCGATGCGGGACACATGAACTGCTATTACTCGAAAGGCAGCACAGATCGCTCGGCGATTTTCTCTACTCGGTGCGAAGGACACGGAATGAACTCGAGAGAACCGGGGGGACACGACCCGGGACGGCCGCCGACCGGAGTCCTGCGGCGGGCGGCTCGGATCCTCGATGTCTTCGCGGCCGAGGCAGGCACGTCCCCGGCGGGGTTGACCCTGACCCAGGTCGCTCTGGTCACCGGTCTCCCGCAGGCATCGGTGCACCGGACGTTGGAGCAGTTGGTGGCCCTGGATTGGCTCCGACGCGAGGGCATGAGGTATCGGCTGGGGATGCGTATGGTCGAGCTGGGCTCGGCAGCTGTCAACGACGACGCTCTGCGCCTGGCGGCCCTGCCCAGTCTGCGGTGGCTTCATCAGCAGACCGGCTGCATCGTCCAGCTGGGGGTTCTCGACGGTGACGACGTCGTCTATCTGGAACGGATCGGCGGTGAGTCCGTTCCCGCGATCAAGACGCGGGCAGGCAGCAGAACGCCGGCACGACAATCCACCATCGGCACGGCTCTGCTTGCACTCGCATCGTCACCGTGCGTTGTCGACCTCGAAATCATGCGTGTGCGGGAATCCCGCATTGCCTACAAGCGCGACGGCTGTCTGGAAGGGTTCGCGTGTCTGGCGGCTCCTATCGGCCCACAGGGATACGGCCGGGCCGCCGCCGTCTCGGTGTTCGGACCGGCGCGGCGGGTCGACAACGAGCAACAGGTCCGCATACCGTTGCAAAGCGCTGCCGCCGCCATCTGGCAACGGCTCAACGCACCGGTAACGCCCCGCAATACGGCTGAGAAAGCACGGGCCTGACCTTCATGTCGCGACCTGATGCTCGCTCCGGCCGCAGAGTCGGAAAGTACGACATCCCGGTTCCCGATCCGGACAGCCGGCCACGTCGAACACCGCGTGGGCCTCCCCTGAGATGTGGACACCAATTCCTATGGCGGCGAACGATGTAGACCATCGCTGGTGGAATTTATCTGCCACTATCCGTTCGATGGATCCGCCGACGCTTCGCGACAATGTCTCGGGCGTGGGGGGGGGGGCCGCGCCCCCCCCCCCCGCGCGGGGGGGGGCCCCCCCCCGGGGGCGGCGGGGG
>NZ_JARDJE010000034.1:0-28780 GCF_048957735.1 Rhodococcus sp. As11 | reverse complement strand
CAAGAGCTACCGCTACGGCCAGGTCGTCACGGTCGACGACCCGTGGGGCTACGGCAACTCGCTCGAGTGGGCCACCAGCTGCCCGCCGCCGCGGCACAACTTCACCGAGCTGCCGCGGATCAGGTCCGAGCGCCCGGCCTTCGAGCTGCACTACCCGCACATGGTCGAGCGGATGCGCGCCGAGGCGCACGTCGGCCCGGGTAGCGACAAGCACGAGGTGAACGTGCTCGAGGGCGCCGACCGCACACCGGGCGACCTTCCTCGTAAGTGATCGTCACGCGTAGAACCACCGACCGAACGCACCCGCAGAGGGGCGGAGCCGAGCGAACACGACCGGAGTCGAACTCGGCGGGAGCGTGCCCGCCGAGGCGGATGTCCTGATCGTCGGCGCCGGTATCTCCGGCATCGACACGGCGTACCAGCTGAAGACGAAGCGCCCGTCGACGACCTTCGCGGTCGACGAGCCCGCAGGGCGCTTCACACGTATGGCGGAGACGGGGGATTCATCGATTCCAGCAGATCGTCGGGAACCCCCACCACGAGTGCCCGAGCAACGCTCGTCACTGCCGCAACGTCGCCGACACCGAGAACGGTCAGCGACGCCGTCGCCAGCGCTTCGGAGAGCCCCGCGTCGATGTCTGCGTTGTCGGCGCGGATCCCGATGACCGATTCGACGATCCGGAACGGCAGGTGGGTGCGGGGATCACCGTCGCCGACGATCCGGGCCGCGAGACGCCGGTAGCGTTCCATCAGTTGCCGGCGCTCGTGCCGGAAACGATCGAACGGCTCGGTACGGATCTCCGGAAGGTGGTACAGCGCTCCGAGATTCCATCTGCCCGAGCACAATTGGGCGGTGTCGAACCAGGCGAGTGCGCACAGGCGCACCTCGGGCGGCAGCGTGTCGTCGAGATGGTCGTCGAAGTCGAGGGTCGGTTCGACGGTGCCCTCGAGCAAGGCGACGAGGATGTCGTTCTTCGTGGCGAAGTGGTTGTACAGCGACGCCTGCCGGATCCCGACCGCCTCGGCGATCGACCGGGTCGACGTGGGGGAGAACCCGCGGGTGGTGAACAGTTCCGCTGCGGCATCGAGGATCTCGGCACGCGCGGTCGGTCCGGGCCGACGCGGCGCGTGGAGACGGGGGCGTCCCGGTCCTGCATGGATCACCTCTCCACTCTGACACGACGAAAGTGACTGCAGCACCATGGTCTTCGGTCGTGAAGATTTCGTCACACGGATGAAACACACGTCACGGACTCGTTACGCCGGGGACATTCCCCGAAGATGAGCGATCGGAAAACTGTCGATCGACAGTTTCCCCGGACCGCCGATCGGAGCGCCATGACCGAGACCCTCGCGACCGCCACCACGCACGCCGCTCGTGCCCACGCCCGAGCGCAGGCCGGAACCGTCACGGACGCGATGCCGATCGTCCCCGCCTCCTCCTGGCCCGCCCCGCCGAACGGCCGTGCGGCAGCGATGACCTGGGCCGAGACCGTCCCCGGCGGCCGCTACACCGGCAAGGTTCTCGCCCGCGGCACCCGCCTGCGATTGCGGGACGTCGACGGCACGGCCTGCGCGCACGTGCTGCTCTTCCGTGCCGATGCGCCGCACGAGCGGCTCAACGTCGCCGACACCGTGAAGGTGCCCTGGCAGGCCTATCTCGGAACCGGGCACCCCCTGCTCTCCGATCAGGGCCGAGTACTCGCGACCATCGTCGCCGACACCTCCGGCCGGCACGACGCCCTGTGCGGCACCACCCATCTCGCCGGAAACACCGCGAAGTACGGAGCGGGAGAACTTCATTCGTCGTCTCCGGCCGGCCGGGAACTGTTCTCTGTCGCCGCCGCCAAGCACGACCTGCAACCGCGCGACCTGCCGCCGTCCCTGTCCTTCTTCCACGGTGTCCGTGTCGAGGAGGACGGAAGGCTCGTCAGCACCGGTAACGCCGGGCCCGGCGCCTACGTCGACCTTCTGATCCACCTGCCGGTGATCGTGCTCGTCGCCGACACCGCACACCCGCTCGATCCCGATCCCGAGTTCACCACCGGCAGCCTGGAAGTTCTCGCCTGGCGAGCGCCGGAAGAACTGAATTCGCTGCCGAACACCGACCCCGAGTACCGGCGCGCCGTCCTCAACACCGACGACGCCTGGGCCGCCGCCACGTCCGAAACGGAGATCCGCCGATGACCCTCACCGCAGACACCGCAGAACTCGCCCTCGTTCCCGGTCGCGTCGTCCTCGACGAGATCGTCGGACTCCGCGGACCGTGGTCGGCCGTCGTCGCCGCGGGAGACGTCCTCACGATCGTCGACCTGCACGGCAATCAGGCCGTCGACACGCTCGTCTACGACGCGCACGACACCGGCCGGCGGTACAGCGCGGCGGCCACCGTCGCCGCACAGCAGAATCTGTTCCTCACCACCGGATCCGTCCTGCGCGACTCCGAGGGCGCTCCGCTCATGACGCTCGTCGCCGACGAGGTGGGAGATCACGACACCGTCGGTGGTGCGTGCTCGCAGGAGTCGAACACCCTGCGCTACGGGCACCACACGAAGCACCAGCACGCGTGTGTCGAGAACTTCCTCATCGAGGGCGCGAAGTGGGGCCTCGGCAAGCGGGATCTCGTCTCCAACATCAACTTCTTCATGAATGTGCCCGTCGAGGCGGACGGCACCCTCGGCATCGTCGACGGGCTCTCCGCTCCCGGAAAGCGCCTCGCGATCCGCGCCGAGCGCGACGTACTCGTGCTCGTCTCGAACTGCCCCCAGATCAACAACCCGTGCAACGGCTTCGATCCCACGCCGGTTCGCATGATCGTCACCCGCGAGGAGTGAGCCTGCCATGACCACCAAGATCGGCGTAGAACGCCCCGGAATGCTCACCACCGTCCAGGACTACCCGGGTCGCACCGGATACTGGCAGATCGGCGTACCGCCCTCCGGGCCCATGGACGACCTGTCCTTCCGTCTCGGCAATGTGGCTCTCGGCAACGACGAGGGCGCCCCCGGCCTCGAGACCACGATGGCGGGCCCCGCGCTGCGTTTCACCGACGACACCGAGGTGTGCGTGACCGGTGCTCCCGCCGGCGTCCGGATCGACGGAGTCACCGTTCCGCAGTGGCGGCCCGTCACCGTTCCGGCCGGCGGACTGCTCGATGTCGGCGTCGTCTCCGGTCCCGGCCTGCGCGTCTACATCCTGGTCCGGGGCGGATTCGACGTTCCCGAATTCCTCGGCAGCGCCTCGACGTTCACGCTCGGCACGTTCGGCGGTCACGAGGGCCGCACCCTTCGCGAAGGCGACGTCCTCGTCGTGGGTGACGATCCCCGCCGTGAGAGCGGGCCCGTCCCGTCCGAACACGTGCCGGCTCTCGGCACGCGCTGGGAGATCGCGGTGACCGAAGGCCCGCACGGCGCCCCCGAGTTCTTCACCCGCTCCGACATCGACACCCTCTACGCCACCGAGTACGAGGTGCACTTCAACTCCGATCGCACCGGGGTCCGGCTCATCGGCCCGAAGCCGGAATGGGCCCGGACCGACGGCGGGGAAGCGGGGCTGCATCCGTCGAACATCCACGACAACGCGTACTCCGTCGGCGCGCTCGACTTCACGGGCGACACCCCGATCCTGCTCGGCCCCGACGGGCCGAGCCTGGGCGGCTTCGTGTGCCCGGTGACGGTCGTCGCCGCCGACCGCTGGAAGCTCGGTCAGCTCGCACCCGGCAACACCGTCAGGTTCGTTCCCGTGAAGTCGCAGCACAGCGCGTCGCGCCGCGAGCTGGGAGTCGGTCGTCGTGCCGGTCTGTCGCTGGTCGCGTCGGGCGGCGGCGACGGCGACGACGGAGTCCTGGCCCGCCGCGACGGGCACACCGCCGTCACCTACCGCCGCAGCGGCGACGACAACGTGCTCGTCGAGTACGGCGACATGACGCTCGACCTGGCGCTGCGGGCCCGCGTGCACGCCCTGCACCAGCGCCTCGAAGCGCAGCGACCTGCCGGCCTGCTCGAACTCACCCCCGGTATCCGGTCGCTGCAGGTCAAGGTCGACCCGGACGTCCTGCCGGTACCGGTCCTGCTCGGTCTGCTCGCCGAGGTCGAGGACGGTATCGGCGACAGCGACGAACTGGAAGTGCCCAGCCGTCAGGTGCGCCTGCCACTGTCCTGGGACGATCCGGCGACCCGCGAGGCCATCCAGCGCTACATGCACGGCGTGCGGTCGGACGCGCCGTGGTGCCCGTGGAACATCGAGTTCATCCGTCGCATGAACGGCCTCGACACCGTCGCCGACGTGTTCGACACGGTGTTCGCCGCCGACTACATGGTGCTCGGACTCGGCGACGTCTACCTCGGTGCACCGGTCGCGACACCGCTCGACCCGCGGCACCGGCTGGTCACCACCAAGTACAACCCGGCCCGCACGTGGACACCCGAGAACGCGGTCGGGATCGGCGGTGCGTATCTGTGCATCTACGGCATGGAAGGCCCCGGCGGATACCAGTTCGTCGGCCGCACCACCCAGGTGTGGAATCACCGGCACCCGCAGCCGGCCGGGCCCTTCGAGGACGGAACGCCGTGGCTGCTGCGGTTCTTCGACCGGATCTCCTGGTATCCCGTCGACCCCGAGGAACTGCTCGATCTGCGCGCCGATCTCGCGGCCGGTCGTGGCGGGGGAGTGGAGATCACCGACGGGACCTTCTCGTTGGCAGACCACCGGAAATTCGTCGCCGACAACACATCCTCGATCGCGGAGTTCCAGGCGACCCAATCCGTCGCCTTCGCGCAGGAGCGGGCACGGTGGAAGGCGACCGGCGCATGACGACCACCGAACGGATCCGGCTCGCGGGAACCCGGTTCGAGCGAACCCTGCTGGCGCGTCCGGGCACCGAACCCGACACCACCACCCGGGTCACCTGGGTGCAGGGCGAGAAGTTGTACTGCGATCTGAGACAACCCGCCTCGCTCCCTGTGGTGACGGCCTCGACCGCGAACGACATGAACTTCGACGATCTCGTGGCACTCGCGACGCAGGACGGTTTCGCGGGCCGGTTGCTCGACCGCGGCGATCACGTCGAGTGGGAACGCGCCGTGTCGTTCCACCCGCTCGGTCCGACACCCGACGCCGGCAGTCTGGCCCTGCTCGACGCGGACATTATCGTCGAACACGGTGTGTACGAGGACTACACGGAACACTGGCACACCGTCGGCGTCTCGTCCGACATCGAGGAGTATCTGCTCGAGGACATCGACACCGGGGCGACCGCGGTACTCGTGCGGGTGGGGGAGACCTTCGCGTTCGCGCGCGGCCGCGACCGCACCCCCGGATCCGGTTCTCTGCTCGAACGCATCAGGGGGGCGGCGACACTCCGCGAGGCCCGCGCAGTGCTCGACTGCGAGGTCGCCGTCGGCCGAGTGTGCGCCGGCCGATGGAACATCACCGCATCGACTCTCCCGTACCGGATCGGGGACTACCTCGACCCCGCTTTCGGAGACGAGATCCACACGAGCGACGTCACATTCGGCGGAACATCCGTCACGAGGCGGTGGCGTCCGCTCGACCCGAACCTCAGGACGGAACCATGACCTTCACCAGCATCCCCGTCGTCGACGTACACGCACTGGTCTCCGCCGACGACAGCGGACGGGACGCAGTCGTCGAGGAACTCGGGCGTGCCGCCCGCGAGGTCGCTTTCGCTCAGATCGTCGGGCACGGTATCGATCCCACCCTCATCTCGGGACTGAAGACGGCCGCAGAACGCTTCTTCGCACTGCCCGACGAAACCAAGATGTCGGTCTACATAGGCACTTCGTCGAACCACCGCGGCTATGTGCCGCCGGGTGAGGAAGTGTTCGCCGGTGCCACACCCGATCACAAGGAAGCGTTCGATCTGTCCATCGATCTTCCCGCCGACGATCCGGACTATCTGGCCGGCAATCCACTGCTCGGACCGAACCAGTGGCCCGAACTGCCGGACTTCGAGAAGCCCGTGGGGGCGTACTACGATGCCGTATTCGGTCTGGGCCGTGTGCTTCTGAGGGCTTTCGCCGAGACGCTCGGTGAGCCGTCCGATCTGTTCGATCGGTATGTGACGACACCGCCGGCGCAGTTGCGGATGATCCATTATCCCTACGATCCCAGTGCATCCGACCGCCCCGGTATCGGCGCTCACACCGACTACGAAATGTTCACGCTGCTCCTGCCCACGGCGCCGGGGCTCGAAGTGGTCAACGCCGACGGAGACTGGATCGAGGTCCCCTACCGCGACGATGCTTTCGTCCTGAATATCGGTGACCTGCTGGAGATCTGGACGAACGGTGTGTTTACAGCGACGTCACATCGGGTGCGTAAGGTTGCTCAGGAGCGTTACTCGTTCCCCTTGTTCTTCAACGTCGACTACGACACCCGGGTCGAGCCGCTGGAGAGGTTCGTCGACGCGGACGGACCACGATACGACGGAGTGACGGCCGGCGAGCATCTGTTCGCGCAGACCGCTCAGAGCTTCACCTATCTCCGCAACCGGCTCGCCTCCGGCGAGATCGTTCTTCCCGACAATGCCCGCCCCCTCTATTCGCTCGGACGCGAAGCCCAACGCAGCGCTCCTGCCGTCTGACCTTCTCCATACGGAGCTGCCATGATCATCACCGGTGTTGCCGTGTGCCTCGTCGTACTTCTCGGGGCCGGCTTCTACTCCACCCGCAAGGTCCGCGGACAGGCGGGCAACTTCCTGCTCGCCGGTCGCTCGCTGGGCGCACCCGTTCTCGCCGTCCTGCTCATGTCCCAAGTCATCGACTCCAACGCGACCCTCGGTTCGGCCGACCTCGCGGCCGGATTCGGATTCTGGGCCGGCGCGGCGATGCCCCTCGGCGTCGCGCTCAGTGTTCTGCTCGTCGGAATCTTCTTCGCGAAGCGCCTGCGGGCGACCGGCGTGGTGACCCTGCCGGAGTTCTTCGCCCGGCGCTTCGGGCGCGGCACCGAGATCACCGCCTCCGTCCTCACCGTGGGCAGCTTCGGCATCCTCCTCGCCGGCAACCTCGTCGCACTGGCCTACCTCCTGCAGTACTTCCTCGGTCTGAACTACACCGCTGCGGTACTGGTGATCATCCCGTTCGTGCTCGCCTACACGATGGCCGGCGGCATGTTCGCGAGCGTCTACACCGGCATGGTCCAGTTCGCCATCATGGCCGTCGGTATCGTCTCCCTCCTCGCATGGGTGGCCCTCGGTCCCGGCTTCACCCACGGTGACGGCCTCGGCATCGGCGATCTCGGGCAGCTCACCGACCCGGCGCAGGGCGCCGCGATCAACTGGGCCACGATCGTTGCTCTCGGACTCGGCAACCTCGTCGCGATCGACCTGATGCAGCGTGTGTTCTCCGCCAAGTCGCCGCACGCGGCGCAGCGCGCCTGCTTCTCCGCGGCGACCGGCATCCTCGTGCTGTGCGTGCCGCTGTCCTTCGTCGCTCTCGCCGCGGTCTCGATCGTCGGTGACAGCGCTGCCGACGCGCCGATCCTCTACGTCCTGCTCGGGCAGTACACCCCTCAGTGGTTGTCGATCCTGGTCCTGTCCGGTCTGGTCACCGCGTCGCTGACCACCATCAGTGGGGTGCTGCTGTCCACCGCGACGGTCCTGGTGCGCAACGTCTTCCGAGTCGGCGGCGAGAACGCCGCGATGTCCTCGGACGTCATGAAGGCCACGCGCCTGCTCATGCTGCCCATGGCGGCCTTCGGCGCGCTCGTCGCCCTGCGCGTTCCGCAGACGGGCATCCTGCTCACCCTCACCTTCGACCTTCTGCTCGCTTCGCTCGTCGTCCCGTTCATCCTCGGGCTGTTCTGGTCGCGTGGGGACGGGCGTGCCGTGGCGGCCGCCGCGATCGCCGGCATCACGGTGCGCGCCGGCTTCTTCGTCCTCACCCCGACGATCTACGGCGTCGACAACACCCTGCTGTACATCCCGAACTCGCTGGTCACCTCGTCCGTCGACGGCTGGACCACTTTCATCGGATTCCTGGTGTCGCTGGTCGCCTACGTGACGGTCGCGCTGGTGCGACGCCCCGTCCGCGCGGTCACCGTTCCGGAGCCGGCCGTCCTGTCTGCGAAGCAACCGGTCGCGGTGTAGCTCGCGCGCCGAACCGGGGTTCGCTACCGCAACACGCGGGGCGAGCCCCGGTTCACCGCGTCAGAGATCGACGAGTGTTTCGATGTCCTGAACGAGGGAGAACAGGAGAGCGCACTGTTTCTCGGAAGGAATCGGTTCGTTGTCGTAGGGGAAGTGCAGCCACGAGCTGACGAGAACGCCGAATTTCGTGTCCAGGATGATCGCGCAATCGTTGCGGTCATGCTGGAGGAGCGCTCTCCTGCTATTGATCGTGATCTCGGTGGAGATATCGCGGTCGCGCTCGAGATATTCCTCGTAGGAGACGTTGCCGGCGAGGAAAGTGATCGCGTAGGAATCCTTGTGGTCGGTCGTCTGGGCGAAGCTCTTCCATGAGCAGCTGATGAATGTGTACGTGCCGAAGGGAAGATCGGTGAGATCCTTGCTACGGTCGTCGAAACCTCTTTCGAGAAGTATCTCCATCGGAACATCCAGGCACGGATCGAAAGTGATGTCAGGTCGTTCCGAATCGTCGACGACGCGAGGCGTACGTACGGTCGTGGCGACCTCCATCATGATTCGTCCTGCGTCGACTTCTCGGTCCACCGAATCCTCGATCCGCTCGACGAAGCTTCTGGTCCGGCTGCATCGTGCGTCGTCCGTCATCGGCTGCATCTCGCGTGTGAGGTTGTGGTGCTTGATGCTGATCAGGCCGAATCGGGTGCTCATCGATATCTCGCAGCTATTTGTTACGTTCGGGTCGAACTTGACGAGGGCGGGACGACCGCTGACTGTTGTCTCGGTGGTGTTCTCGGGGTCCCGCTTGTAGGCTTCGTCGAGCGTCCTGTTCGACGCCAGCAGGTACAGGTCGAACCAACCCGTATCGTTACTGTCCGGGGGAATGCTGTCGAAGGTGCACAGGATCGACGTGTAACCACCGGAGGTGCGCTCGGACTTCTGCCCGGTGGAGAGGTCGACACGTTCCGCACGGAAAGCCTCCTCCGGAATGTCCGCACATGGATCGAATGTGATTTGTGCATGCACTTCCGGGTCGACCGCTTTCGGTGTGTCGTTGGTGGGAAACACGCCTTCGGCCGCGATCGATGCCGGCCCTGGAGAATGGCTGCATCCCGCAACAAGAATCACTGTTATTGCAACTGCCGTCACCGACTTCGTGACGACTGTCGTCCACCTACGCACGTGACCCCCCGATCCGTTTCTGCCGGCGGGACGTTAGCACGTTCCTTCCTCAGCCCCGCACGGCGCAGTGATTGCTCGCGCGCCGAACCGGGGTTCGCTACCGCAACACGCGGGGCGAACCCCGGTTCACCGCGTCAGCTTCGCGGCGCGACGCGCAGCCTGCCGGAGTCTCTCCGTCACGACGTCGAACCGTTCCAACTCCGCCCACGTCCAGCGCACCACTTCGTAGCCCGCGTCGCGGATCGCGTCCTGCCGGAGCTTCTCGTCGAACACATCGCGCGGATCGGAATACTTGATCCGCCCGTCGAACTCGCCGACGACGCCGTTCTCCCAGAAGAAGTCGACGCGATAGCGTCGCCCGTTTCCACCCACGATCTCGTACTGGAGGATCGGTCGCGGGAGTCCCGCTTCGGCAATACGTAGACGCGACAGCGACTCTCCCGCACTCTCGCTGCGACCGTCCAGGAACGGCACCACCGTGCGGGCACGTGCCAGGCCGTGGCGAGTCCGGGCATCGACCAGCGCGCGTGAAACCTGTTCACGCATAACGGGGTACAGACGAAGGGCGGAATCGCCGGCGATCACGGCCTGCTCCTTCGGGAGCGTGCGTGCGAGGTCGACGACGGTCCGTGCGGCCGACGTGACGGCTACTCCGTCGACGACCACCACGTCGTCGCCGAGTTCGGTCGGATGCACATGGATCTGCGAGGTGACGCGGCCGCGCCGCGTGGCAGGTCGGGAGATGTGGACGAGATCGAGTGGGACGTCCCATAGCTCGAGTCCGTGCAGGGCCGCGGCCGACGCGTGGCTGAGCGCCTCGTCGGGACCGAGCGTCGCTCCGACATGTCGGGCACGGACTCGGTGGACGCCGACCGGCCCGAGTGCGTCGAGGTCGCAGCGGTGCAGATAGCAGCCGCGTCCGACCCGTACGAGTGAGCCGGTGCGAACGGCAGTGCGGATCTCGGTGTCCGAGAGACCCGCGACGGCGAGCGAGGCGTTGGTGAGGATGTTCGGATCAGTCACAACGACGATCCTGCGCGGTACGACACCCACCGAACCCGCGACGATCTCCCGATCCGGGGCACCTGTGGATCGATCGCGGGGTTGGGGACAAACTCTGTTGGGAGGCCGTTGACGCGCCGAACCGGGGTTCGCGCGTGCTACAGCGGCGGCGAACCCCGGTTCGGCGCGTTCCTCGCTTCCTCGAAGACGATGTCCCCGAGGAGGGTGCACTGTTCCACCGCGGCAGGCGGCTGCATGTTTGGGGATCATGACGCCCCTCGCCGGGATGGGTAGTGGTGAATCCATGGCACTCCCGGTGGGGACGTCGAGAGGGAACGGCAGTCGTGTGTCGGACGCCGAACGTCCGTCGACCCTGTTCGCGCGCCGAACCGGGGTTCGCTGCCGTAACACGCGGGGCGAGCCCCGGTTCACCGCGTCAACGACCGGTCCGTGAACGACCCTCTGTTGTGAGCTAGATCACCAGAGCTGAAGCAGCTGTCCGTTTCCGCAGGTCACCAGGCAATAACACGCTGTTCGCCGCGGGGTCTGGGTCTCGATGTGAGCCAGAAGCCATGGAGTCGTGGAAACACAATCGCTACCGTTGATGGCGATCGAGTGCCCGAAACGGGCGAATGGAAGTGAGAGATCATGGGCAGTTCTCCAGCCCCTGAGCGAACAGCCGAATATCCCAGACCTTCGCACACCCTCCTTCATCTCACCGATACGCACCTCGTCGGTGGAGACGAACTCCTCTACGGCACCGTCGACGCCGACACCCGCCTCGGGCTGATCCTCGAGGACATCCGTGCGTCACAGGTCCGTCCCGACGCCCTGGTGTTCACCGGCGACCTCGCCGATCGCGGTCAACCCGACGCCTACCGCAAGCTCCGCAGGCTCGTCGAGCCGCTGGCGGCGGCGCTCGGTGCCGACATCGTCTGGGCCATGGGTAACCACGACGACCGGGCCGTTTTCCGAGAAGAGCTCCTCGACGAAGCGCCCGCCGGCGCGCCCATCGACGAAGTCCACAGGGTCGGCGGACTGCGGATCATCACGCTCGATACTTCGGTTCCGGGCCATCACCACGGCGAGGTCTCTGCCGAGCAGCTCGCCTGGCTGGCCGACGAGCTCTCGACACCCGCGCCGTTCGGTACCGTTCTCGCACTGCATCATCCGCCGGTGCCCAGTGTCTTCGACATGGCCGTGCTCGTCGAACTCCGCGACCAGGCCGGTCTCGCCGAGGTGCTGCGCGGCACCGATGTGCGTGCCATCCTCGGTGGCCACCTGCACTACTCGACCTCGGCGACGTTCGCGGGCATCCCGGTGTCGGTTGCCTCGTCGACCTGTTACACGCAGGATCTGAACGTTCCGGTCGGGTCGCAGCGCGGGCACGACGGCGCGCAGGGCTTCAACCTCGTGCACGTCTATCCCGACACGATCGTGCACTCGGTGGTGCCCAGCGGAAGCTACGCCACCGCCGGGCAGCCCCACACGGCCGAGGATGCGGCGCGGCGTCTGGCCGAAGCCGGCATTCGGATCCCCGAGAACCCCGACCTCACCGTTCGCGTCTAGTCGATGTCCGGTCGACTCGGGTAGTCGGTTTCCCAGGGCGCCGGAATCGGGTAGTACCGCTCGAGGAACTGCGTGACCTTCGCCGTCCGCAACTCCAGGTCGACTTCCGGCGTACTGCCGTCGTTCAGGCAGAACAGGTCGAGGTTGCGCCGGGCCAGGATCGTGTCCAGCCGTCGCAGTCCGGTCTTCGCCGTGGTGTCGACGTACGCCACCTTCGCCGTCGTCTGCTGTACCGCACGGCCGGTCAGCAGTGTGTAGTAGTGGTAGAAGGAATTCGTCACCGAGATGTTGTCGGCAGCCCGGAACGGGCTCGCCGCCGTCGCCGCGAACTCGTCCGCGAACTCCTGTTCCATCTCCGCCATGATCGACCTGCGAAGCGGGACCGGCGTGTGCTCGAGGTGCCGAGTGATGGTGACCCCGAATCGGTCCTGCAGCAGCGTCCGGTTCATGCGGGCGGAGTTCTCGAAACCGCTGCGCGACGAGTGGTTTCGACCGAGACCGATCCGCACGTCGCACTCGATGAATTTGCCGACGCCGCCGCCGGAGAAGAACAGGCTCGGGCTCACCCGTCGACCGAAGAACATGTCGTCGTTCGAGTACAGGAAGTGCTCGGAGAGCCCCGGGATGTGGTGCAGCTGCGACTCGACCGCCATCGAGTTGTAGGTGGGCAGCGCCGACGGGTCGGCGAAGAACTCCTCGCTGCGGACGAACGTCACGCGCGGATCGTCGGCGAGCCACGCCGGTCGCGGCGAGTCGGTGGCGACGAAGATTCTCCGCACCCACGGTGCGTACATGTGGACCGAACGCAGGGCGTACTTGAGTTCGTCGATCTGCCGGTAGCGCGCCGGCGAGTCGTCACCCTCACCGACGACATAGTTCTGCATGAGCTTGGCGCGCTCGGCCTGGAACGACGTCGACGACCCGTCGACCCAGGAGAACACGAGGTCGATCTCGAACGGGATGTCGCCGGGATGGCGGTCGAACATGCCTTCGATCGTGGGCCACAGCTGCCCGTACCGTTCGACGGTCGTTCGGCGCATCTCGTCGCGCCGTGCGGTTGTGCGGGTCAGAGCATTCGCGCGAGGCATGATCACTTCGTCGTCGGTGTAGGTCCACAGCTCGATGTCCACGCCGTTCGACGCGCCGTACCGCAGCCCGCTGGTCAGCTCGACCCGCGGGCGGAACAGCCGGAACACCCGATCCTTCTTGGCGGGCGACAGGTGTCCGTCCGCGACGAGGGTCGAGCGACGTTTCGAACCGACGGCCTTCGAGTAGAAGGGTTCGTCGGAGCATCCCTCGGCGATAGCGGCACGCAGCCTCTTGCGGTCGGACCGGTCGATCGCCAGGATCGGACGTTCGCTGTCGTCGCGCACGAGCAGGTAGTCGATGCGCGCCCGGTCGAGCACGCGGCGCAGGAACAGCACGTCCTCGATCTGCGCTTCGTCCGGCGTGGTGGTGGTGATGGGGATCGCGTAGCGATCCTCGAACCACACGACGTCCTCGTGGCGCGCGGGTCCGCGGACCGGGGCACGGTCGAGCGGCGGGGCGTCTCCGACCTGCTGGGAAAGGGAGACGTAGGGAGCGTTGTAGGGGGCCGGCGAGTGCGTCGGAATCTCCTTTCGCGGGTCGGGTCAGGAAAGGCTCATTTTAACGCCGATCTGAGCTAAGTTCCCGGGTCGGTGATGTGACGATCCGATGAACGCCGACGCCGACGGTCTCGACGGGGTCGAGATCCCGAGGTGTAACCTGTGCGCAGGACTCGACACGGGGTGCCGGACACGGCTGAGAGAACACCCGTCGAACCTGATCTCGATTATGCGAGCGAAGGGATGCCGAGCCGGCGACAGGCCTGAGGTCTGTCGCCCTCACGCACCCTTCCCGACACAGGGAAGGCACAGAAAGATGTCACTGCAGAACCGGATCGTCCTCGTCACCGGTGCCGGTCGCGGCCTCGGCCACAGCATCGCGCAGGCGTGCGCCGACGAAGGAGCCGCCGTCGTTCTCGATTACCGGCGTAGCGGCGAGAGCGCGCACGAACTGGCCGACAAGATCGGACCCGAGCGGGCCGTCGCTCTGAAGGCCGATGTCACCGACCGCGCCGAGGTCGAGTCGCTGTTCGCGCGGGCCCGCGAGCACTTCGGGCGACCCGTCACCACGGTCGTCAACAACGCCCTGCCCGACTTCTCGTTCAACGGCGACGCCCGCGCCAAGGCGGACGAGATCGGATACGCCGAATTCGGTGCCCAGTTCGACGGGGTCGTCGGTGGTGCCGTCAACGTCATCCAGGCCGCGCTGCCGGGCATGCGGGAAGCCGGCGGCGGCAGCGTCGTCAACATCGGCACCAATCTGTTCCAGCATCCGGTGGTCCCGTACCACGACTACACCGCCGCCAAGGCCGCGCTGCTGTCGCTGACCCGCACCTTCGCCGCCGACCTCGGCCCGGACGGGATCCGCGTCAACATGGTCTCCGGTGGTCTGCTGCGCACGACCGATGCATCGTCGGCGACGCCGGAGGCGGTGTTCGACCTCATCGCGTCGTCGACGCCGCTGCGGAAGGTCACCACCCCCGAGGATTTCGCGGCCGCGGTGCTGTTCTTCGCATCCGACTGGTCGCGGGCCGTCACCGGGCAGAACCTGGTGGTCGACGGAGGGCTGGTGATGAACTGATGCCCGGACCACGTACCCTCCACCTCAACGCCTTCCTCTACGGTGTCGGGCACCACTCGGCGGCATGGCGCCATCCCGACTCCGCCGCCGAACGCATCGGCGACATCACATATTTCGAGGAGCTTGCCCGCACCGCCGAACGAGGACGCCTCGACGCCGTGTTCTTCGCGGACGGTCACAGCGTCAACCCGAAGTACACGGCGGGCACCACCTGGTTCCTCGAACCCCTCACCGCGCTGGCGGCCATGGCGCGCGCGACCGAGCACATCGGTCTGGTCACCACCGTCTCGGCAAGCTTCTTCACGCCGTTCCACGCGGCACGGATGCTGGCCTCGCTCGACCACATCAGTGGTGGCCGCGTAGGAGCCAACATCGTCACCTCGATGTTCGACGACGAAGCGCGCAACCACGGATTCGACGCGCTCCCGCCGCACACGGAGCGATATGCCCGGGCGGAGGAGTTCATCGAAGTGCTGTGCGCACTGTGGGATTCGTGGGACGACGGCGGTGTCCTCGTCGACCGGGCCGGCGGCAGGTTCCTGGACTCCTCCGCGATCCGTCCGATCCATCACCGGGGCAAGAACTTCCGCGTCGACGGTCCCCTGACCGTGCCGCGGTGCCCGCAGGGCCGTCCCGTGTTGTTCCAGGCCGGAGCATCGGAGACCGGCCGCAACCTCGCGGCCCGCCACGCCGAGGCCGTCTACTCGGTCGCGTGGGACATGACCGCGGCGCTCGAGTACGCCACCGACGTGCGTGCACGCATCGCCTCCGTGGGCAGGGACGCCGGTTCGGTCGCCATCCTGCCGGGGCTCGTGACCTACGTCGGCCGCACCGAAGACGAAGCGTGGGCGAAGAAGGCGGAACTCGACGCTCTGCTCGACATCGACGCCGCCCTCGTCCAACTCGGAGTCTTCACCGGTCAGGACTACACGCGCCACGATCTCGACGCTCCGGTCGGCGACCTGCCGCCCATCGAGGAGTTCACCGGTCCGCAGGGCCGCTATGCGACGGTGCAGCGCATCATCGAGACCCGTCGCCCGACCCTGCGCGAACTGCTCGGATACCTTGCCGCGGGTGGTGGTCACGCGACGATGATCGGTACTCCCGAATCCGTCGCCGACAGCATCGAGGAATGGTTCACCGCGGGCGCCTGCGACGGTTTCAACCTGATGTGTCCCGCCTATCCGGATTCCCTCGACGACTTCGTCGACCTCGTGGTCCCGGAACTGCAGCGCCGCGGCCTGTTCCGGACCGAATACCCCGGGTCGACCCTGCGCGACTCGCTCGGTCTGAAGGCGGTGTAACAGAGCGCGAACCGGTCATCGGAGCGGGTTGTAGCGCGCACCGATGACCGTTTCGCGCTCTGAAGCTTCGCGACGCGCCTGTTGCCGGCGACGTGCACGCTCGAACCGATCGACGACGACGTGGAATCGCGACAGCTCCGCCCGGTTCCAGCGGATCACCTCCAGCCCGAGATCCCGCAACGCATCCTCGCGCGCCTTCTCTGCGAGCAGGTGGTGGCGTCCGGTGTATTTTCCGGCGCCGTCGAATTCACCGACGATGCCGAGTTCACACCACAGGAAGTCCACCCGGTACCGGCGTCCGTCGCGAACGACGATCTCCTGCTGCAGGTCGGGTATCGGTAGACCCGCCTCGATCATGTGCAACCGCGACAGAGATTCGCCGACGCTCTCGCTCCGCCCGTCGACGAGGCGCGCGACCGACTCCGCCGCGACGATCCCGGTCCTGCCGCGACACGCAGCAACGATCCGGGGCAGGTCGAGGCGCGCCGTCGGATCCGCGCGCAACGCCGAGTCGCCGATGACGAGAGCGCGCGGACGCGACAGTGTGCGCGCGACGTCGACGACGGTACGAGCGAGCGACGTGACGCGCAGACCGTCCACGTCGACGACGTCACAGTCCAGGTCGGAGGTGTGGATGTGCAGGTCGTCGCTCACCCGGCAGTTGCGTGTCGACGGGCGCGTGAAGTGGATCCGTCCCAGCGGCGCGTCCCAGACGTCGAGGCCGTGGACGACCGCGGCCGTTACATGACTGAGCGCCTCATCGGCTCCGAGGCGGGAGCCGACGAGGTGTGCCCGGGCGAGGTGAACGCCGACGGGGCCGAGGGCGTCGACGTCCTCTCGTGTCATGTACGTGCCGCGAGCGATCCTGACGAGCTCGCCGTACCGGAGCCGTGTGCGCACCGCACGATCCGAGACGCCGGCCTCGGCGAGCATCGCCCTCGTCCACACCTGTCGGGTCATGGACCTGATCATCGGGCACGGCCGGGCCGGTTCCGGGGCCGTCGCCCTCCGATTGCCTCGATCTGTGGAGAACACGAATGCCTGTGGACAACCACGTGACCCGGCCGTGCCTGCCCACCGGACGCCGGTACGATCAGCCTCCCGGCGTCGGCGCGGGTGTGCTCTCCTCTGCGTCGGGAGCGCGTGCCGGATCGCCCGGCGCCTGATAATCGGAGCCGTAGAAGATCGGCAGGATGCCCTTGACGAGGGTCAGCGCCGAACCTTCACCCGACGGCACCGTCGACAGATTCGTGGCGATGACGATCGTCAGATCGGTGTCGGGGTCGTGGCCCATGAAGGTCATGAAGCCCGGAAGCTGCCCGTCGTGTCCGAGCAGCGGCCCGAACCGGGCCATGCCGAGCCCGTATCCGGCGGTTCCCCCGCCCACCGATTGCACGCTGTCGAGCCGGGTCTGCTGCATCTGTCGGTCGAGCAGCCCACCGCCGACCAGTGCCTTCACATAGGTGGTCATGTCGTCGACGGTGGAGATCGCAGCGCCCGCCGTCCACGCCCAGGAGGGATTGTCGTCGGTCACGTCGTTCGGCTTCAGTGTTCCTGCGACCGCCGCGGCCTGCTGGTCGTCCGGCAGTTCGAAGGTGTCGATGGTGGAGACGTTGGTGCCGAACATGTAGCCCTGCGGATGCGGATCCGGGATCGACGCGTCCTCGATCGCCGGGAACGAGGTGTTCTCGAGTTCGAGCGGAGCGAAAATGCGCTCGTCGAACGCATCCGCCACCGGCATGCCCGTCAGTTCCTCGATGACGAGTCCGAGCAGCACCGTATTGGTGTTGCTGTATTCGAACTGTTCCCCGGGCGGGAAGTTCACGGGTCGAGAGAACGCGATCTGCAGCAACTCCTCCTGCGTCCACGCTTTCTCGGGTTCGCGGTCCAGTGTCGCGTTGAACTCCGGGTCGAAGGTGTAGCTGTACAGGCCGCTCCGCATCTCGGCGAGCTGCGCGATGGTGATGGTGTCGCCGTTCGGGACACCGTCGATGTATTTCGAGATCGGGTCCTCGAGCGACACGCGACCTTCCTGCACCAATTGCAGGATGGCGGTGACGGTCATCGTCTTCGTGTTGCTGCCGATACGGAAATGGTCGTCGGCGGAGATCGGCTCGTCGGTGTCGAGGATGGACGTACCGAACGTGCCGGTCCAGTCACCGCGGTCGGGGGAGCTGATCTGTATCACCGCGCCGGGAATGGCGTTGTCGCGCATCAACTGGTCGATGGTGGATTCCAACTCGGCCACGTACGCGGGTTGCGCTTGATCCGCCGGGGTGGAGGAAGGATCCGTACCGGACTCGGTGTCGCCGGAGCTACACGCCGAGGTTGCCAGTAGGGCGACCGCCGTGATCGACGCTGCGAGTGTCTTCATAGGTCGTCTGCTTTCGGGATCTGGGGCCCAGAGAACGGGGTTTCTGTGATGTTGTCACGGAATTCGTGTATTTCCCGATGTGGAGACGAATTTTCACCCTCTCGAAGGAGGGCGGTCGATTTTCGAATGCGGAGAGCGATCAGATCTTTCCGAGATCCGGTGCCACGGCCTTCTGCATGTCCTCGTACGCGCGGTCGGCGTCGAGCGTGGGCGCGATGATGAGCAGGCGGAGACGGAGTTCGCCGCTGCCGTAGACGTACATCAGGCCGGAAGGTTGATCCGGAGCGGGGCCGACGATGTCGATTCCGTCCGGAGCATCGATGCCTCGCTGGGACACGCTGAGCGCATTCCAGTCGAACGCGATCCGCTCGGTTCGTCCCAGGCGTGGGGTCAGTGCGGACACCAGATCGTGCAACTCGGCGGTGAGATTGTCGCCTCGCGGCCACCATGCACCGTCGACGCCGGGGGAGTGCTCATCGGGGTCGCGGAGAAGCAGACGCACCGTGCGAGTCGGGACGTCGAAGGGCTGTCCGCCGTCGGCGGCGGCCTGGAAACGTCCCAGGCCGCGGCCGGTGAACGGGTGTCGTGGGCTTTCTGTCATGTCACACTCCGGTGCGGGAAACGGATCGAGGTCAGTAGAGGCATCCGATGTCCGCTTCGGTGGGTGAGGCGTGACCTCCCTCGCTGTCCCAACTCTGCAGTGCTTCGGAGGTGCCGGAGACGGCTCGGCTCGCGGCGGTCAACAACTCCTCCGCAGTGAGCATGTTCGACCGTTCCGACGCTCGATAGAGCAGCGCCCGAGCGGATACGGGGTCGGTCTCCGGCGGTACGACCACCAGAATGCGACGAGTTCCGTCCAGGCTGCGGACACCGAGTGTGCCGACGGACTGGTAGTGATACCCGTCGAGACGGACGGGATGGTCCTTGACGCGTCTGCGCCCTTCGATGGGCTGCCACGCAGTCATGCAGTAGGTGAGACGGGCGAGTACGCCGGCTCGGCCCGCCAGCAGCGTTTCGAGTCCGTCGAGTTCGGCGGACAGGTCGTCCGAGTGCGGCCACCAAGCCCCGTCCACGGGACCCATGGTCGGGTGCCCGGGTGTCAGCGACAACCGCGCCGGAGGCGTGGATGCGTGGTGAGAGGGCGAAGAAATGGGTCGATCCGAACGGAGTCGGTCGTGGTGCAGCGTCATGGCGACGCTCCTGACTAGGTCGCTCAGCGGCCTGCTCATTGGACGGTGACGACGAGAGCGGATGGTCTCGTGCTCACCGACATCTCCCAGCCTACCCGCGTCGCGATCGCGAGCGGTCGGTGCATGCTCGAACATTACGGTTGCCGTCGATGGATCCGTGCAGCTTGCCGAGACCATCGACTCTGCAGCCACCGGACTCGACCACATCCACGAAGCGGCCGCTCGTGGACGCGGCATGGTGCTGGCGTTGCTGCACAGCGGTAACTGGGACCTGGCGGGAGTGTGGATTGTCCAGAGGGCCGGCACACCGACCGTCGTGGCCGAGCGGTTACAACCGGAATCACTGTTCCGGCGCTTCGTCCGGTTTCGTGAAGGCCTGGGATTCGAGATCGTTCCGCTCACCGGTGGCACACTGCGCCACCGTTGGAACAGCTGACCGCCCGGGTTCGACAGGGACGGATAGTCGGGCTGCTCGGTGAGCGTGATCTGTCCGGAACCGACGTGCCGGTTTCCTTCTTCGGTGAACCGGTGTGCATGCCGCCCGGTCCGGCTCGGCTTGCGATCGACACCGGTGCGCCTCTGCTCCCCATGCGCTGCTGGTTCACCACCGACGGGTGGGGGTTCCACGTCGACGCGCCGATTGCGACCGTCGGCGGTGTGCAGGCCACGACCCAGGCCCTGGCCGACCGGTTCGCCGCCCATCCGGCCGACAGACGCATGCTGCAACCGGTATGGACCGCCGATCGGCGTGTCCACGGCGATGCGCGATCCGGATCGAGTCGATTCTGCTGCACTCCGGTCGCGTACACGGAGGCGTAGGCTCGGCTGTATCCGACGGCATCATGCGCAAACCACCCAGTTGCGCCATGCCGGAGTCGACGAGCCGGTCTTCCCGGAGGCCACGACGGGAGCGTCCCATGACGCCAGCACCTCGGTCCACGCCATCCCTACCGCCGCGCACGCCTACCCCGACCCCGCGAGTGCATCTACGTACGGACCCGAAGGATTACATCGACGCCACCTGGTGGCCGCGAACGAACAACCTTGCCACCGAACTTCCCGATCTGATCACCGCACTGCAGCTACGGACAGGCCCGATATCCCGCGTCGTCTACGACCCGAGTGCCTGGTCTCCTACCGACTCGCCGTTGATCGTGGGCGAGCGCCGCGTCCGCCTCGACCCGTACCCGTTCGAGTTGTCCGACACCGTGTATGTCTACGGAGTCAACGGCAGTGTGATGGTGCTGCAGGCCGTTCGCCCGATCGGCTCGATCGAATCGTAGCCTCCGAAGGCAACGGCCGGAGATGCTCGTTGCCCCGAAAGGTTCCGATCCCTGTATCGCTCGTGGCACCCTGAAATAGGACCGAAACCGTCGGCGAAAGGCCTGACTGTGAAGGCACTGGTATTTCACGGACCGGGAAAACGATCGTGGGAGGACGTTCCCGCCGCAACCATCCAGGACAGTACCGACGCGGTGGTGCGGGTCGACGCGGTCACCATCTGCGGCACCGACCTGCACATCCTCGGAGGGGATGTGCCCGAGGTGACCGACGGCCGGATCCTCGGCCACGAGGCCGTCGGCACCGTGGTCGAGGTGGGGGACGGAGTGCAGACACTCGCTCCCGGCGACCGAGTGCTCGTCTCGTGTATCACCGCGTGCGGTACGTGCCGCTTCTGTCGCGAGAGCCGGTACGGGCAGTGCCTCGGAGGCGGCGGCTGGATCCTCGGGCACCTGATCGACGGCACCCAGGCCGAACTGGTCCGAGTTCCGTACGCCGACAATTCGACCCACCGCATTCCCGACGGCGTGAGCGACGAGCAGATGCTCATGCTCGCCGACATTCTGCCCACCTCCTACGAGGTCGGCGTACTCAACGGTTGTCTTCGACCGGCCGACGTCGTCGTCGTCATCGGAGCCGGACCCATCGGACTCGCCGCGATCCTCGCCGCACGACTGTTCAGCCCGAGCCGCATCGTCGCCGTCGACCTCGCCGACAGTCGCCTCGACGCGGCGAAGGCGTTCGGGGCGAACGTCGTGGTCAACAGCGGTCGCGAGGACGCGGCGGCCGTCGTCCGAGATCTCACGGGAGGTCTCGGCGCCGATGTCACCGTGGAGGCCGTCGGCTATCCCGAAACGTTCGAGCAGGCGGTCGCGCTCGTCAGGCCGTGCGGACACGTCGCGAACATCGGCGTGCACGGCAAACCTGCGACCCTGCACCTCGAGGACATCTGGATCAAGAACCTGACGATCACCACCGGCCTGGTCGACACCTACTCGACGCCCACACTGATCGGTCTCGTGAGCAGTGGTCAGCTCGACACGTCGCCGATGATCACGCACCGGTTCGCGCTCGACGAGTTCGAACAGGCCTACGACGTGTTCTCCCGTGCCGGCGAGACCGGTGCGCTGAAAGTACTCCTCACGGCCGGGTCGTGACGCTCATTCCTGCTGATCGGCGATATCGAGAAGTTGCTGGATCTGCTCCGGCTCGACCCCCGGAGCGAACCCGGCGAGACGACCGAGCGGCATCGACGCCGCCATTTTCAGAACACTCTCGTCGACCCCGACCTCGCCGCCGAGCGAACCGAACGCCTGCAGGACGATCTCGGCGGCCGCGGGGTTCTGGAACAGTTCTCCGAGAGACGACTCCATCGTCAGCGGAATTCGCACCGCGTCGCCCGTCACGTCGACGGTGAGCGTCTGCCGGATGTCGCGGCTCGACGCACCGATGTCGATGCTGTACGTGCCACCTTCGACCACCCAGGAATCGACGCGGGTGTCCCAGTAGGCGAGGTCGTCGCGTCGGATACTCACGGCCACACGTTGCGATTCGCCGGAATCCAGACGGACCTTGGTGAAGCCCTTCAACTCTCGCGGCGCCCGCGCAACGGACGAACCGGGTGCACCGGCGTACACCTGCACGACCTCGGCGCCCGCACGCCCACCCGTGTTGGTGACGGTGACGTGCACCGTGAGATCGCCGTCGGATTCCACAGCGGCATCGGAGTATTCGAACGTCGTGTACGACAGGCCGTGACCGAAGGGGAAGGACACGTCGAGGCGACGCGCGTCGTACGAGCGGTATCCGACGAACAATCCTTCTCCGTACCGCACGTGGCCGTGTTCGCCCGGGAAGTTCGTGTGCGCCGGGGTGTCCTCGAGCCGGATCGGGACGGTCTCCGCGAGGCGGCCGCTCGGATTCACATGCCCGTAGAGCACGTCGGCGACGGCGCCCCCACCGGCCTGTCCGAGCAGCCACCCTTCCACGATCGCCGGAACACGGTCGGCGAAGCCGCTGAGCCGCACGACACCGCCGTTCGACAACACGACGACGACGTTCGGGTTCGCCGTCAGCACAGCATCGAGCAGCGCGGTCTGACGCTGCGGGAGTTCGAGGTCGTCGCGGTCGAAACCTTCGGATTCGAGTTCGGCGGGTACACCGAGGAACACGACCGCGATATCGGCGTCAGCGGCACGCTTCACCGCCTCGTCGACGAGTGCGGCCGAATCCGATCCGTCGAGCGCGTAACCGGCGGCGAAGGGAACGTCCCGGCCGGACAGCGACCGGATCTCGTCGAGCGCGTTGTCGAGGCGCGTCGGTTCGATCCGGGACGATCCGGCGCCCTGGTAGCGCGGCGTGCGGGCCAGTTCACCGATCACCGCGATGTTCGCGGCGGCGGCGAGGGGAAGCAGGTCGTTCTCGTTGCGGAGCAGCACGATGCTCTGCCCGGCCACCTCGCGGGCGAGTGCGTGGTGGGCATCGGCGTCGAAGGTCGCGCGGGGATCGGACGCAGCGACGGCCTTCTGCACCAGTTCGATCACCCGCGCGGCTGCCGTGTCGAGGACCGATTCGTCGACCGTGCCCGCCCGTACCGCCGCGACGATCTCGGCGTCCGTACGACCTCCTGTGGACGGCATCTCGAGATCCAGACCTGCCGCGAGGGACGCGACGCGGTCGTCGACAGCACCCCAATCGCTCACGACCAGACCCTCGAAACCCCACTCGTCGCGCAGGACGTCGGTGAGCAGCCATGGGTTACGGGACGAGTACACCCCGTTGATCCGGTTGTACGAGCACATCACCGTCCACGGCTGCGCGTCGCGCACGACCCGCTCGAAGGCACGCAGGTAGATCTCCCGCAGTGGCCGCGGGTCGACGTCGGCGGAGACCCGCATCCGGTCGGTCTCCTGGTTGTTCGCCGCGAAGTGCTTGAGTGACGCACCGACACCCTGCGACTGCATGCCGTGCACGAGCGCAGCGCCCAGAACACCCGAGAGCAGCGGATCCTCCGACAGGTACTCGAAGTTCCGGCCGCACAAGGGGGAGCGCTTGATGTTGATACCGGGCCCGAGCAGGACACCGACCTGCAGTGCGCGGGCCTCCGCTCCCAACGCCGCGCCGACGCGCTCGAGCAACTCCGGGTCGAAGGAACACCCCAGCGCGACGGCAGGCGGGAAGCAGGTCGCGGGCACGGACGAGTGCAGACCGAGATGGTCGCCCTCGGCGGTCTGTTTCCGCACACCGTGCGGCCCGTCGGTGAGCATGATCGAGGGGATGTTCTCGCGCGCAACCGGTTCGGTGTGCCAGAAGTCGAGGCCGCTGGTGAGCGACGCCCTCTCCTCGACGGTCAGTCGCGCCACGATCTCGAGAGGTGAGCGGTCGGTCATGCTGCTCCTTCGGCGGGGTCGGTCCGCTGCACCATAACCCCTCGGGGAGACGGACGATATCGACGGAGCCGGAGCGTGTGGTACATCGGGAGGGCGGTGTCGATCCTGTCGGTCGACTGGTCGAGAATGTCCGATTGTGGTGGTTCTCGTCGGGGGACGAAGCGATCGGAGGAGTACGTGATCGAAGTGCATGCACCGGCGGAGGGGTCCGTGACGTTGCCCCGCGACCATCGATGGGTGGTGGTCGACGTCGAGACCTCGGGTGTACGTCCCAACGCCCACAGGGTCCTGAGCGTGGCCGCCCTCGTGTTGCGCGAGGACGGGTCCGTCGAGCGAGAGTTCTCGACTCTCGTCGACCCCGGCTGCGACCCGGGACCGGTGCACATCCACAACCTCACGCGGGAGCGCCTCACCGGGTCGCCGCGCTTCGAGGACATCGCCGGCGAACTCGCCGGGATTCTCGACGGCGCCACACTCGTCGCCCACAACGCGTCGTTCGACTACGGGTTCCTCGACGCCGAGTTCCGTCGGGCCGGCACCTCGCTTCCGGCGGAGCACCGCCTGTGCACGCTCGCGTTGTCGCGCCGGCTCGAACTCGACGTCCCCAACTACCGGTTGGCCACCCTCGCGCAGCACTGGCAGGTCCAGCAGTTGCAGGAGCACGACGCCTACGACGACGCGCGCGTCCTGTCGGAGATATTCCTGCGCAGCGCCGCCATGGCCGACAACCTGCAGTTGCCGCTACCCGTCGTGAACTGCCGCAGTCGCAAGTCGGTGTATCCCGCATCCATCCCGCGGGTCGCGTGCCAGTGGAAGAACCCGGGTCGTCTCGGCGACGACGGCCTCGTCCAGGGCATGAAGGTCGTGATCAGCGGCTCCACCGTCACTCCGCGTGTCGCGCTCGCGAACCGGCTGACCGACGCCGGACTCGACGTGATGAACAACGCGAGCAAGCAGACCAGCGTCGTGGTGTGCAACGACCCCACGGTGCAGACCGCCAAGGTCCGCAAGGCGATGTCCGAAGGCATTCCCGTGATCAGCGAACACCAGCTCGAGGACCTGTTGACGCGAGTGCGGCCGGGCGAACCGAAGGTCGCGACCGTCGTCGACATCATCCCACCGCCGGAACCGCAGGTCGCGGTGGTGCCTCAGGTCCGAACACTGACGGGGCAGAAGCCCAAGATGTGGACCGGACGCACGGTGCTGTTGCTCGGCGGCACGCATCTGCAAGCCGTCATGATGCGCTCGCGCCTTACTCAGCTCGGTGCCCGGCCGGCCCTCAACTTCACGGCCGCCGTCACCGACGTGCTGGTCCTCGAAGGGGGAGAGGCCGACAAGCGGATGGCGCGGGTCGCGGCGCGTGAGCTGCCCGTCCTGCGACCCGACGACGTCGATGCCGCGGTGGAGAACGGAGTGGTGCCCCCGCACATGCGGGCGGAGTCGCGGCTGACGGCGCCGGTGCTGTCCCGCGGTGAGGTGATCGACCTGCCGTCCGACAGTCACCGCTGGGCCGTGAACGTCGCCTGGAAAGCCGAAGCCGTCGGCGACGAATTCGATCTCGACATTGTGGCCTTCCTGCTCGACGCCGACGAGAAGGTCGACACCGACGACGATTTCGTCTTCTACAACAATCCGCTCTACGACGACGGCGTCGTCGAACTGACCATCGACGGTTCGAGTGAGCACTGCATCCGCGTCGACCTCGCAGAACTCCCCGCCGAATGCGAACGCATCGCCATCGCCGCAGCCATCGACGGCAACCGCACCTTCGGCGAACTCGGCGCGGTATCGGTCGGCGTCGACAGCGAGGCCGGCACCGCCGCGACCTTCGTGCTCGACGCCGGCACCACCGAACGCACCATGGTGCTCGCCGAGATCTACCGTCGCGCCGGCACATGGCGGCTGCGCGCCGTGGGGCAGGGGTACGACGACGACCTCGCGGCCCTCGCACGCCGGTACGGGGTGGAGGTCGACGACTGACCTCTGCTTCGTCGCGCGGGCGGGGATCGCCTGAGCGCTGCGGAGCGCGAAATGGTCAGCGGTGCGCGTTATTGCGCGCTCTGATGACCATTTCCCGCTCCGCTGTCGGGGTCGGTGGCGGCGAGTTGGCGGGCCCAGTCGGATTCGGTGTCGAGGAAGGCTTCCCCGCCGGTGGCGAAGGCGTCGCGGAGTTGCTTCAAGGCTTCGCTGAACTGCTCGATGCGTTCCATAGCTGACTCCGGAGTGCCCATGGCTTTGCGCCTGTAACCGGCAGCGAGTTGTTGGGCGGATTCGAAGTCCCCGAACCCGCGAACGTCGATGAGCTTCGCTGCCGTTGCTTGTGCACCGTCGAACTCTGCAAACATCACCTCGCAGATCCGCAGGATCTCGTCGATTACATGTGGTTCCAGTCTGGTGAATTCGGGCATCGTGACCTCTCGGCGTGACAGCTGAATCAGCTAGGAATGTGCCCTTCGACCGCGGCGACCAGACCTTCTAAGTCAGCGCACCATTCCTCGACAGGTGCGTATCCGGTGCGCTCGGTATGAAGGATCCTGGTGAACATGACGATTCCGAACTCGGTCTCGAGGACGTACTTGCACGTATTGTTCCGGTTCGGGTCGATTTCGAGCAGCGCACGACGCTCGTTGACAGTCACTGCCGTTGCGACGTGCCCGTTGTTTTCGAGTTCTTCGTCGAGGGAGACGTTTCCAGCAAGAACGTTGAGACTGTATCCGCGTCGTATGTCGGGGACTTTGTTGCTATCTCGGTAGGTGCACCCGAGGAATGTGTACGTCCCCATCGGCATGTCCGCGACTTCCTTCTTCCCCGCGTCGTACCCGGCCGCGTTCATGACGTCGTCGGGTATGTCGTAGCAGGGGTCGAAGGTGACTGGGGGTCGGCCGGAGTCGTCGGTGATGCGCGGGGTCTGGGTGGCCGACGTGGAAGCCTCGTCGCTCGTGGCCGGCTCCGCCGAACCCGGACTGCACGCCGTCCCCATGACAGCCAGTGCTGCGAGCGCGACGATTCCCCACCTGCCCATGCGACCCCCCGATCGATTGTCGGGCAGACGCTAACACAACCGTCCCGGGCACTGCTCCGGAGCGCGAAATGGTCAGAGGTGCGCGTTATTGCGCGCCCTGATGACCGTTTCCCGCTCCGTTGTCGGGGTCGGTGATGGCGAGTTGGCGGCCCCAGTCGGATTCGGTGTCGAGGAAGGCTTCTCCGCCGGTTGCGAAGGCGTCGCGGAGTTGGAGGAGGGCGAGAGTGAACTGCTCGATGCGTTCGACTGCAGATTCCGGTGTGCCGGACGCTTTGCGCTTGTAACCGGCCGCGAGCTGTTGCGCTGACGCGAGGTCCCCGAACCCCTCGATATTGAGGAGCCTACGTGCTGTCTCTTGGGACTCGTCGAACTCATCGAGCATGACCTTGCATATCCTGAGAATCTCGTCCACGACATGCGGCTCGAGTCGGGTGAAATCGGGTGGCACAGCACTCCTCGTAGGTCAGCTGAGAAAGGGTTCGATCGACGCGACGAGTTCCTCGAACCCGTCGCACCACACCTCGATGGGCGGACGAGTTACGGAGTCCGAATGGTAGAGCCTGTCGAAAATGACGATTCCGAAGCTCGTTTCCAGGACATACGTGCAGGCGAGTGACGCCGCGGGGTCGACTCGTAGGCGTGCAGCCCGGCCATTGATCGATGTCGGTTCGGAAATGTGCCCGTTCTTCTGAACTTCCTCTTCGAGGGTGACGTTCCCCGACAGGATGTTGAGCCCGAATCCACGCCTGACGCCAGGGACGTAGTCGTCGTTCTTGTAGAGACACCCCAGAAAGGTGTACGTCCCCATGGGCATGTCCGCTATCCTCTTCTCACTCGCGTCGTACCCGGCCGCATTCATGACGTCATCGGGGATGTCGTAACAGGGATCGAAAGCGACGGGCGGGCGGCCGGAGTCGTCGGTGATGCGCGGGGTTCGGGTTGTCGTGGTGGCAGTTTCGTCGCCTACAGCGACATCATCAGCTGAACCCGGACTGCACGCCGTCCCCATGACAGCCAGTGCTGCGAGCGCAACGATGCCCCACCTGCCCATGCGACCCCCCGATCGATTGTCGGGCAGACGCTAACACAACCGTCCCGGGCACTGCTCCGGAGCGCGAAATGGTCAGAGGTGCGCGTTATTGCGCGCCCTGATGACTATTTGGCGCTCCGCTGTCGGGGTCGGTGGCGGCGAGCTGGCGGGTCCAGTCGGATTCGGTGTCGAGGAAAGCTTCCCCGCCGGTGGCGAATGCGTCGCGGAGTTGGGTGAGGGCATCGATGAACTGCTCGACGCGCTCCTTCGCCGATTCCGGAGTGCCCGCAGCCTTCCGTCGGTATCCCGCGGCGAGTTGCTGGGCTGAGTCGAAGTCGCCGAAACCATCAGTTCTCGTGAGTCTGTCTGCAAATTGCAGCGATTGCTCAAACTCGGCGAGCATGACGCCACAAATGCGGACGATCTCGTCCACAACGTCAGGTTGTAGTCGTGTGTGGTCGTGCATCGCTACTCCATCCGAGGAATCACTTATCGATGAATGATTCGATTTTGGTCACGAGCTCGATCAATCCTGCGCACCACTCGCTTTGAGGGGCAGGGCCTGCATGGTCTGCGTAGTACAGCCTGCTAACTGTATGAGGCCATGACGTTGGTGACACCGGTCCGGAGTTTGCTCGCGGGCGGCCGATTACCGACGGCAGTATGCGG
>NZ_JARDJE010000033.1:0-29561 GCF_048957735.1 Rhodococcus sp. As11 | reverse complement strand
CTTCCCATCCTGCCGTCGGAAGGCCCGTCCGCCTTCGTCAGCCCCTGGTGGTGTCTACAACGTCATGACCCGCAACAGTTAACCGGTCGCGGCGAGCGCAGCGAGGGCGGGTACGAGCTGGGCGAGTGCCCGTCCTCGGTGCGACTGTGCGTCCTTCTCGTCCGCGGACAGTTCGGCGGCGGTGCGTTCCTCGCCTTCGGGGCGGAAGACCGGGTCGTATCCGAAACCGTTGTCGCCGCGCGGTTCGCGCACGATACTGCCGCGCCACTCACCGCGCACGACGGTCGTGACGAATCCGTCGTCCGACGGCACGACGAGCGCGCAGGCCGACACGAAGGCGACCCCGCGCCGCTCGTCCGGCACGTCCTGCAGTTGCCCGAGCAGCAGTGCGGTGTTGGCCTCGTCGTCGCCGTGACGTCCGCTCCAGCGCGCGGACAGCACTCCCGGCATGCCGCGGAGGGCGTCGACCTCGAGACCGGAGTCGTCGGCCACACACGCCATGCCCGTGGCCGCGGCGCCGTCGCGCGCCTTGGCCCCGGCGTTCGCCTCGAAGGTCTCCCCCGTCTCGGGGGCCTCCGGGTAGGGCGGGACGGTGTCGAGGCCTACGAGCTCGATGCCCTCGATCCCTGCGCGGTCGAGCACGCGCTGCAGTTCGCGCAGCTTCTTCGCATTGCGGCTTGCGACCAGCACCCGCACGTCAGACTCCGAACTTCTTCTTGACTGTCTCGGACTCGACCGGCTCGGGAAGAGCACCCGGGTACGGGTCGGCGAGCACCTCGCGCTGGATCCGGCACAGTTCCGCGATCCCGGCGAGCGACGAATCGAGCATCGCGTCGAGCGTGGAGCGCGGGAAGGTCGCACCTTCGCCCGTGCCCTGAACCTCGACGAGGGTGCCCGTCTCGGTCGCGACGACGTTCATGTCGACCTCGGCGCGCACGTCCTCCTCGTAGGGCAGGTCGAGGCGGACACGCCCGTCGACCACGCCGACGCTGACGGCGGCGATCTGGCACGAGATGGGCTGCGGGTCGGCGAGGCGGCCTGCGGCACGCAGGTAGGCGACCGCATCGACCAGGGCGACGTAGGCGCCGGTGATCGCTGCGGTGCGGGTGCCTCCGTCGGCCTGCAGCACGTCGCAGTCGATCGCGATGGTGTTCTCGCCGAGCGCGGCGAGGTCGATGCACGCGCGCAGCGACCGGCCGACCAGGCGGCTGATCTCCTGGGTGCGGCCGCCGAGCTTGCCCTTGACCGACTCGCGTCCGCTGCGGGTGTGGGTGGCGGCGGGGAGCATCGCGTACTCGGCGGTCAACCAGCCGAGCCCGGATCCCCTACGCCACCGCGGGACGCCTTCCTCGGCGCTGGCGGTGCACATCACGCGGGTCTGCCCGAATTCGACGAGCACCGAGCCCGCCGGATGATTGGTGAATCCGCGGGTGATGCGAATGGTCCGGAGTTCGTCGTCCGCTCTGCCGTCTTCTCGTGTCGTCACCCGTCCGAGCCTAGGCGATCGCGGGACGGGCGTTTCAGATGCGGTACACGTCTCCGGCCGAGACCGCGTGGACCGGTCCGGAGTACTCGGCCTTGGCTTCGGCGATGACGTCCTCGCGGGAGGTCCACGGCGGAATGTGGGTGAGGAGGAGTTCGCCGGCACCGGCGAGAGCCGCGATGCGACCGGCTTCGGTTCCGGACAGATGTATCCCCTCCGGGCGTTGCCCGGGTGCGTGGGTCCACGATGCCTCGGCCAGCAGCACATCGGCTCCGCGCGCGAGCTCGACCACCTCGTCGCACATCCCGGTGTCGCCGGTGTAGACGAGGGTGCGACCGGAATCGCTGGAGATACGGAAACCGTAGGCTTCCGGCGGATGATGGACGCGCCCCGGGCAGATGGTCAGGCTCCCGAACCGGATCGGCTCGCCGTCGCCCAGTATCCGGACGTCGAGGGTGTCGCTGACGTCGTCGACCTCGCCGGGGATCTCGGCGGACGCCACGCCGATGCGGTGGGCGGTCCCGGCGGGGCCGTAGGTGAGGACGCGGCCGTGCGGGCGGGACGGCGAGTAGCGGCGCCACACCAACAGACCGGGCAGGTCGAGGCAGTGATCGGCGTGCAGATGGGAGAGCAGGATCGATACTTCACCGGGATCGGCGTGCCGTTGGAGCGCTCCGAGGACGCCGGGACCGAAGTCGATGACCAGAGGCGGGGTGTCCGGTGCCGTCAGCAGGTAGCCGGAGGCTGCGGAATCCGGCCCGGCCACACTGCCCGAGCACCCCAGAACGGTCATGCGCATACACGCCATGCTGCCATGCCGAAGGTCCCTCGATGAAGCCAACGCGCGTATTACGGGCGCAGACTCACAGTGGCCGTGACGGTGTGACGCGCGGATCGCTCGGCCACCTTCCGCGGCCGGTCGGTGGAGTTCAGCGAGGGAGGGCCGACGTCGTGGTGGTGCGGCGCGCACGACGCGCGTCGGCGGACAACGCCCACGCCGCGAGGACGCCCCCGACCGCGCCGAAGAAGTGCCCTTCCCAGGAGATCCACGGTTCGCTCGGCAGCACACCCCACAGCATGCCGCCGTAGAGGAACAGCACCACCACACCGAGCACGATCTGCCCCGCCTTACGCGTGAACACGCCGCGCACGATCAGGTAGGTGAGCCAACCGAAGATCAGGCTCGACGCACCGATGTGGGTCTCGCCCGAGCCGGCGATCAGCCACGTCCCCGATCCGGCGACGACCCAGATGATCGCGGTCGCGGCCAGCCCGCGGCCGATACCGGAGAGCAGCACCAGGAACCCGAGGACGAGGGCGGGCACGGTGTTCGCGGTCAGATGGGCCCAGTCGGCGTGCAGGATCGGCGCGAACAACACACCCCACAGTCCGTCGGCGGTGCGGGGCTCGACACCGGCGGCGTCGAGATCGGCCGGGAGCACCGCGTCGGCGGCTTCGACGCCGTAGAGCATCGCGACGAATCCCCCGATCCACAGTCCGGCACGTTGCCAGATCGGCCGGAGACGGGTGTCGGCGCCGGTACCGCTGGGAATGGTCATGGAACCATTCTGCCGTCATATATCGGTCAGCGGCCGAAGACCGATGGCAGCACGTCGCGATAGGCGGGAATGTCGGCGACGGAGGTCGCGGAGAGGATCGCGTCGACGATTGCGCGTTCGACCACCACGGCCGCGGCCTCGCAGACCGCGGCGAGGATCGGCAGTTCGGCGGCGAAGGCCGGGATCGACGGCGCGGCGCGCAGGGTGTCCGATACGTCGGCGGTGCCCGTCGACAGAGCGAAGATCGTGTCGCCGTCCAGCGGGGAATGCGCGGGACGGATCGCGCGCCCGAGCCCGTCGTGACCGGTGACCGCGACCCGACGGCACGCCGCTTTCGACAGCGGCGCGTCTGTGGCCACCACGCCGATCGTGGTGTTGAGGACGGTGCCTTTGTCGCCGAGCGCCCGGGCTGCTGCCAGGTCCGATGCCGAGGGCGACGACAGTCCCAGTTCTTCGGCGCGCGCGGCGTCGACGCCCCAGGGCAGGCCGGTCACGCTGTCGAACACCGACCCGACGGGATTGGCGACCATCAGCGCCGCCACGGTGATTCCCGCCGCGGGACCGTCCGTGATCTGCACGCTCGCCGATCCGAGTCCGCCCTTGAGCGCCCCCGCGCGGGCACCGGTGCCCGCGCCGACGCTCCCCCGGGCGAAGTGCGTGGAGCTCGCGGTGGCCGCGGCAGCCCATCCGGAATCGGTGGTCGGCCGCACCGACCACTCCCCCACGGGAAGATCGAAGACGACGGCGCCGGGGACGATCGGGACGACCGCGCCGGGGGCGCCCATCGGGATCCCCCTGCCGTTCTTCTCGAGATAGCGCATCACGCCGTCGGCGGCGGCCAGCCCGTACGCGCTGCCTCCGGTGAGGAGGACCGCGTCGACACGCTGCACCGAGTGGCTCGGATCGAGCAGGTCGGTCTCCCGCGTGCCCGGTCCCCCGCCGCGCACGTCCACCGACGCGACGGCCGACGGGTCGGCGAGTACGACGGTGCATCCGGTGGCGGCACCCTCGCCGGGAATCTCGGGTGTGCCGACGGTGACCTCGGAGTCGAGGCGGTGCCAGTGACCGACGCTCAGCCCCGCGACGTCGAGCAGGGAGTCGGTCGGTCCCGGCACGATCACGGCTGCAGCGCCTGGACGAGGGAGTCCTGCATCCACGTGAGCCAGTGGTAGACGTCGAGATGCGGGGCGCGCGGATCGTCGTCGTCGAGGACGTCGGGGGTGTCGGCGTCGATGCCGAGGGTGGTGCCGAGTGCGAGCCGCACGTCGTTGAGTCCGTACAGCCACGCTTCGGCCTGTTCGGGGTTGAGCACCACTTTGCCACCGCTTTCGGGCACGGTGCGGAGAATGACCGCGCCGGCCGCGAGCTTGGCGTCGATGATGCTCGGCTCGTGCAGGCTCCGCATCGCACCGTTGAGGTCGGCAGCGTCGTCGCCGACGTTGGCGGCGGAGTCGGAATCCGGGCGGTGGAAGTCGGGCAGGAGGCGGCGCAGCGCCGGGATCTCGGGGGGGACGGCGTTACCGGTGCGCAGACCGGTCAGGGCGGCGAGGTCGTCCTGCGGGGCCTGCCCGGCGCGTTCCTCGAGCATGCCCAGCACGGAGGACACGAGCGAGCGCAGCACCGACGCTTCGTGGGCGTCCATCTCCGACCGGAGCTTGGGGCCGCTGAGCGAGTTCTTCCTGGTCCACTGCCGCACGTCGGTCGGGCCCTCCTGTGGGGATCATTCGTCGCGTTGCATCGTCGCCCACAGTCCGGCGGCGTGCAGACGCTGCACGTCGTGTTCCATCTTGTCACGCGAACCACTGGACACGACGGCCTTGCCCTCGTTGTGGACTTTGAGCATGAGCTCGGTGGCCTTGGCCTTGCTGTACCCGAACAGTTTCTGGAAGATGAACGTCACGTAGTGCATGAGGTTGACGGGGTCGTCCCAGACCACGGTCACCCATGGTTTGTCGACCGCTTCTACTTCCTCGACGATTTCGGCTTCGGCCGGGACGGCCTGTCCTGCCATCGACTGGACGTCGAGCGGAGTGGTCGTGCTACACGGCGCCATGTTCCCAGGGTACGACTTCGGAGCACCGCGAAAAACCCGCCTCGGTACCCGTGGCTCTACAGTGATCGAGTGCCCGAAGCCATTCTCCGTGCCGGTCGCTCCGGCACCGCACTGTTCACCGACAAATACGAACTGACGATGCTCGAGGCTGCCCTGGCAGACGGTTCGGGCGACCGCCCGTGTGTCTTCGAGGTCTTCGCCCGCCGCCTCCCCGCAGGTCGGCGGTACGGCGTCGTGGCGGGCACCGCACGGCTGGTCGAGGCGCTCGAATCGTTCCGGTTCGACGAGGCCGAACTCGAACTCGCGGCCGGTTTCCTGGCGCCGGGCACCGTCGAGTGGCTGCGCGACTTCCGGTTCTCCGGCGACATCGACGGTTACCGCGAGGGCGACTTCTACTTCCCGGGTTCGCCGATCCTGGCGGTGAGAGGCACCTTCGCCGAGTGCGTGCTGCTCGAGACGCTGACCCTGTCGATCTTCAACCACGACAGCGCTGTCGCCTCGGCGGCGGCGCGCATGGTGAGTGTCGCCGACGGCCGCGCCCTCATCGAGATGGGTTCGCGACGCACCCACGAGGAAGCGGCGGTCGCAGCGGCGCGCGCGGCCTATCTCGCCGGTTTCGACTCGACGTCCAATCTGCAGGCCGCGAAGCGGTACGGCATTCCCGCCGCGGGCACTGCCGCACACGCGTTCACCCTCTTGCACACCACGACGGAGGGCCGCGACGAGGCGTCCGCCTTCCGCAGCCAGGTCGAGAGCCTCGGTGTGGGCACGACCCTGCTGGTGGACACCTACGACATCACCGAGGGCGTGAACACCGCGATCGCGGTGGCCGGCCCCGAACTCGGCGGAGTGCGCATCGATTCGGGTGATCTCGGTGTGCTCGCGCGCCAGGTGCGCGAGCAGCTCGACAAGCTCGGCGCGACCGGCACGAAGATCGTGATGTCCGGTGATCTCGACGAGTACGGCATCGCGGGTCTGCGGGCGGAGCCGGTCGACGCGTACGGGGTGGGCACGTCGGTGGTCACCGGTTCCGGTGCCCCGACCGCCGGGATGGTCTTCAAGCTCGTGGAGGTCGACGGTCTCCCGGTCGAGAAGCGCAGCGCGGCGAAGGAGTCCCGAGGGGGCGCGAAGAAGGCCGTGCGGTACGCGCGGCGAACCGGCACGCTCGTCGAGGAGGTCGTCTATCCCGCGCGGGCCGAGCAGGTTCCGCCGGGCGAGGGTTCGCAGGTCCACCCGCTGATGATCCCGCTGATCCGCGGCGGCGAGCCGGTCGACGATCTGCCTACCCTGGAGGAGAGCCGGGAGTTCCTCCGCCGGAGCATGGTGAGTCTGCCCTGGGAGGGTCTGACGCTCTCGGCCGGGGATCCCGCGATCCCCACCCGTTTCGTCCGTGAGAGGTGAGTGCGATGCGCGCACTACTGGTCGTCGACGTCCAGAACGACTTCTGCGAGGGCGGTTCGCTCGCCGTGGTCGGCGGGTCGCAGGTGGCGTCCGACATCACCCGTCTGCTGCAGGTGCGCGGTGACGACTACGCGCACATCGTCGCCACCCGCGACCACCACGTCGATCCGGGAGAGCACTTCTCTCCCGAACCCGATTTCGTCGACTCGTGGCCGCCGCATTGCCGGGCGGGCACGCCGGGCGCCGACTTCCATCCGGAGCTGACCACCGACCGGTTCGAGGCGATCTTCTCGAAGGGTGCTTCCGACGCGGCCTATTCGGGATTCGAGGGAGTCGACGACGACGGCACGGCGCTGGTGTCGTGGTTGCGCGACCGCGACGTGAGCGATGTCGACATCGTCGGTATCGCCACCGACCACTGCGTGCGGGCCACCGCGCTCGACGCGATCGCGGAGGGTTTCGGGGTCCGGGTGCTGCTGCCCTACACGGCAGGGGTGTCGGAGACGACGATCCGCGACGCGCTCGAGCGGATGCGGCAGGCCGGCGTCGAGCTGCTCACCGAGGTCCCGGATATCACAGAAGTCACAGGTCGCGGGGCCGCAGACCGAACGTGACGGTGGAGACCGATACCCTGTGCCGGTGCCGGATCTCCCCGAAGTCCCAGAATTGCTGCGAACCGCGGTACACGCGCTGGGTGGTAGGGAGCGGCGCAATCAGCTGACGATGGCCTCGGCCGTCGCGCACAGCATCGACACCGGCGAACACCTCGCCGTGCAGGCCGGCACGGGTACCGGCAAGTCGCTGGCCTATCTCGTGCCGAGCATCCGGTATGCGGTGAAGACGGGCCGCACGGTGGTGGTCTCCACGGCGACCATCGCGTTGCAGCGGCAGCTCGTCGAGCGCGACCTGCCGCGGCTCGCCGATGCCCTCACCGGCTCCCTCGGCCGGCGCCCGCGTTTCGCGATCCTCAAGGGGCGCGGAAACTACCTGTGCCTGAACAAGATCCACACCGGCCTCGCCGAGGAGACCCCCGACGCCGAACTGTTCGACGCGTTCGCCCTCTCCCGCATCGGCCGCGAGGTGCGCCGGGTGACCGAGTGGTCGTCCACCACCGAGACCGGCGACCGCGACGACCTCTCCCCCGGCGTCTCCGATCAGGCCTGGCGCCAGCTCAGCGTCACCGCGCGCGAGTGCCTCGGCAAGTCGCGGTGCCCGGTGGGAGAAGACTGCTTCGCCGAGATCGCGCGCGCGGAGGCCGCACAGGTCGACGTGGTCGTCACCAACCACGCGCTCCTCGCGATCGACGCGATCACCGGCATCTCGATCCTGCCCGAGCACGATGTCGTGGTCGTCGACGAGGCCCACGAACTCGTCGACCGCGTCACGAACGTCGCCACGGCCGAACTGTCGTCGGGCACGGTGTCGGCGGCCGCGCGGCGCTGCGTCAAGCTCGTCGAGGACGAGGAGATCGACCGGCTCGAAGGCGCCGCCGAGAACTGGGAGTCGTTCCTCGACGAGCTTCCCGCGGGTCGCTGGGACGACCTGCCCGAGGGTGCCGCAGCCGCGCTGGCCTCGATCCGCGACGCCGCCTGGGCCGTGCACACGGCGATCGGACCGGCCAAGCCCGGCACCGATCCCGAGGTCGCCGCCGCGCGCAGCCAGGCACTGGCGGAGATCGACGAGGTACACGACTGCGCGGTCCGGGTGCTCACGACCTTCGAGCAGCGCGATCCCTCGCAGCGACCCGACGTCGTGTGGCTGGCCGTCGACGAGTTCCGCGGCAACGCCCGCCGCACCGTGCGGGTCGCGCCGCTGTCGGTCGGTGGGCTCCTGCGCAACCGGTTGTTCGGCGAGTCGACCGTCGTCCTCACCTCCGCGACCCTCACGGTCGGCGGATCGTTCGACGGTCTGGCGGTCAACTGGGGTCTACCGCCGCAGTCGCCCGCGCGCAGCGACACCGCCGCCGCGTCCGGTGCCGAACCACCGTCCGACAAGGGCGATCTCGCGTGGAACGGCATCGACGTCGGCTCGCCCTTCGACCACGCGAAGGCCGGGATCCTCTACATCGCCAAGCATCTGACACCACCCGGCCGCGACGGCCTGCCGCCTTCGCATCTGGACGAGATCGCCGAACTCGTCACCGCAGCCGAGGGCCGGACACTCGGATTGTTCTCCTCGATGCGCGCCGCGAAGGCCGCCACGGAGGCGCTACGCGAGCGCCTCGACACACCGATCCTGTGCCAGGGCGACGACGCCACCGGCGCGCTGGTCGAGAAGTTCGCGGCCGACGAGGCGACGAGCCTGTTCGGCACCCTGTCGTTGTGGCAGGGCGTCGACGTCCCGGGCCCGTCGTTGTCGCTGGTGATCATCGACCGGATCCCGTTCCCCCGGCCCGACGATCCGCTGCTGGTCGCCCGGCAGCGCGCCGTCGAGGCCCGCGGTGGCAACGGGTTCATGGCGGTCGCCGCCAACCACGCCGCCCTTCTGCTCGCGCAGGGGGTGGGGCGATTGCTGCGCAGCACCGACGACCGGGGTGTGGTGGCGGTACTCGACTCGCGCCTGGCGACCGCGCGGTACGGCGGCTATCTGCGCGCGTCGCTGCCGCCCTTCTGGGAGACCGCCGATCCTGCGGTGGTCCGCCGGGCACTCACGCGTCTGCGGGAGTGAGCACCCGGCGGGCCTCGGCTCTCACGGGAGCGCGACCATGCCGAGCTCGGCGGGCGAGGCGAGCAGTCCGTGCCGGGGCAGCACCCGCACCGTGTACCCGACGGCGCCGGCGAGCGGCAACGGCACCGTCGCGGTGAACTCCTCCCCCAGCGGATCGGAACCGATGTGCTCCATCGGCACGGTGACGGGGTCGCTGAGCACGTCGTCGGAGCCCACACGTCCGACCACGGCCTGCACCTCCACGTCCTCCGGGGCCAGGTCGCCGAGTTGCACGTGCGCGGTCAGCCCCAGCGGCAGACCGATCTGCGGAACCTCCGGAATCGGAGTCGAATCCACCTGCGCGACACGCACTCCCGGCCAGGAGGCGTCGATGCGGTGCCGGTACTCGGCCACCGCCCGCGCCCCCGCGTAGTCGTCGGCCGTCACCTCCGCGGCCGCGGCGGCAGCGGGGATGTAGTAGTCGACGGCGTAGTCGCGCACCATCCGCGAGGCGAGCACCTTCGGACCGAGATTCTCGAGCGTGTGGCGCACCATCTCGATCCAACGTGCCGGCACACCGTCGGGGTCGCGGTCGTAGAAACGCGGCAGCACGGAGCGTTCGAGCAGTTCGTACAGGGCGGCGGCCTCGAGGTCGTCGCGACGGGTGTCGTCGACACCGTCTGCAGTGGGGATGGCCCAGCCGTTCTCGCCGTCGAACATCTCGTCCCACCATCCGTCGCGGATGGACAGGTTGAGGCCGCCGTTGAGGGCCGACTTCATGCCCGACGTGCCACACGCCTCGAGTGGGCGCAGCGGGTTGTTCAGCCACACGTCGCAACCCCAGTACAGATAGCGGGCCATCGACATGTCGTAGTTGGGCAGGAAGACGATGCGGTGCCGCACGTCGTACTCGTCGGCGAACCGCACGACCTGCTGGATGAGCGCCTTGCCGCCGTCGTCGGCAGGGTGGCTCTTACCGGCGACGACGAGCTGCACGGGTCGTTCGTCGTCGAGCAACAGGGTGCGCAGCCGTTCGGGGTCGCGCAGCATCAGCGTGAGGCGCTTGTAGGTCGGCACGCGCCGCGCGAACCCGACGGTGAGCACGTTCGGATCGAAGACCGACTCGATCCAGCCCAGTTCGGCGTCGGTGGCACCGCGTTCGATCCACGACTCGCGCAACCGGCGACGCACCTCGGCGACGAGCTGGGCGCGCAGCGCGTTCCGGGTGGACCACAGTTCCTTGCGATCGATGGCCTGGAGCAGTTCCCAGCCGCGGGCCTCCTCGACGCGATCGGGTCCGGCGAGGCGGTTGGCGAGTGCGATCCATTCGCGTGCGGCCCAGGTGGGGGCGTGCACGCCGTTGGTGACCGAGCCGATCGGCACCTCGGCGGCGTCGAATCCGGGCCACAGTCCCTCGAACATGCCGCGGCTGACCTCGCCGTGCAGTTTCGACACGCCGTTGCAGCGCTGGCCGAGACGCAGGCCGAGATGGGCCATGTTGAACACGTTCGGGTTGCTCTCGCGCCCGAGGGCGAGAATGCGATCGACGGTGAGGCCGGGCAGCAGCGCCGACTCGTTCTCACCGTTGGTTCCCGAGAAGTAGTGGCGCACCAGATCGATCGGGAAGCGGTCGATGCCCGCGGGCACGGGGGTGTGCGTCGTGAAGACGGTGCCTGCGCGCACCGCGGCGAGCGCCTCGTCGAAGTCGAGTCCGGAGCCGGTGACGAGTTCGCGGATGCGTTCGGCTCCGAGGAATCCCGCATGCCCTTCGTTCATGTGGAAGACGTCGGGGTCGGGCAGGCCGTGGATGCGCGTGTAGGCACGCACCGCGCGAACACCGCCGACGCCGGCGAGGATCTCCTGCTTGATCCGGTGATCCTGGTCGCCGCCGTAGAGGCGGTCGGTGACCCCGCACAACTCCTCGTCGTTGGAGGGGATGTCCGAGTCGAGCAGCAGCAGCGGCACCCGCCCCACCTGGGCGATCCAGATCCGCGCGTCGAGTGTGCGTCCGCCGGGTACGGCGACCTGCACGAGCGCGGCGGTGCCGTCGGCCTCGGTGAGCAGGCGCAGCGGCAGACCTTGCGGGTCGTAGGAGGGATAGTGCTCCATCTGCCAGCCGTCGGCGCTGAGCGACTGCCGGAAGTAACCGGAGCGGTAGAGCAGGCCGACGCCGATGAGCGGCAGGCCGAGATCGGAGGCGGCCTTGAGGTGGTCGCCGGCAAGGATGCCCAGGCCGCCGGAGTAGTTCGGCAACACCTCGGTGACACCGAACTCCATCGAGAAGTAGGCGATGCCGGCGGGCAGAGTCGTGCCGCGTTCCTGCTGTTCCTGGAACCAGCGGGGGCGGGCGAGGTAGTGCTCGAGGTCGGCCGCCGCGGCGTCGAGACGGGCGAGGAAGTCGCCGTCCTCGGCGAGCGCATCGAGGCGGGCGGGCGGCACCTCGCCGAGCAGCCGGACGGGATCGTTGCTGCACCGGCGCCACAGCTCCGGGTCGACCGATTCGAACAGGTCCTGGGTCTGCGGGTGCCACGACCATCTCAGGTTCGCGGTCAGGGCTCCCAGCGCGGCCAGCCGCTCGGGAAGATGGGCTCGTACAGTGAACCGGCGCAGTGCTTTCACGGGGTGCACACTACCCACCGGGGACGCTCCGTGACGGACGGGCGGATCTCACGTACCGGCATCCGCGCCGGTCGCGCAGAGATCCCCCGGCAGACGGGAAGGCCTCGCGACGTGCACACCGCGTGGCCTTCACTCCCACGGCCCGGTCACCAGAAGTGAACGCCGAGTTACAGATATTTTCGGTGTGGCACCGGGGATCCTTCGCGGGTCCCGCCGCATGCACAGCCGTGCGCCGCGACCTCCATTACGGTGGTGCGAGACACGGTCGTTGCCCCCATCGGCCCTGCTCGTCCACCCGGACCCGCACGGAACGGAGCTAGTGTGACAGGTCGGCTCGCCATCGACGACGTACAACCCTCCATCGACGGAGGGCGTTATCCGACGAAAACGGTCGTCGGGGAGGTGGTGCCGGTCTCCGCCGTCGTATGGCGCGAGGGCCACGACGCGATCGCCGCGACACTCGCGGTCCGAGGACCGGCCGACGACCCCGACTCCGCGGGCAAACTGGTGCGGATCCCCATGGTCCCCGGGAGTGAACCCGACACCTTCCACGCCACCTTCTCCCCCACGAGCGTCGGTCCATGGACCTACCGGGTCGAGGCGTGGAGCGACCCGGTGGCGACCTGGCGACACGCGGTCACCGCGAAGATGGACGCCGGGCAGGATGCCACCGAACTCGCCAACGATCTCGAGGTCGGGGCACGGACCTTCGAGAAGGCCGCGAAGGGCGCTCCCCGCGGCAGCCGACCCGCCCTGCTCGCGGTCGCGCTGTCGCTGCGGTCCGACCGTCCGCTGCCCGACCGCGTCGCCCCCGCCTTCTCCCCCGACGTCACCGAGATCCTCCGCGCTCATCCGCTCCGCGAACTCGTCACGCGTGGAAGGGCGTTCACAGCGTTCGCCGATCGTCGCCGCGCACTGTTCGGTTCGTGGTACGAGTTCTTTCCGCGGTCCACCGGAGGGTGGCACGAGGACGGAACCCCGCGGCACGGCAACTTCTCCACCGCCGCCGCCGATCTGCCGCGCATCGCGGCGATGGGCTTCGACGTCGTCTATCTGCCCCCGATCCATCCGATCGGCAAGATCAACCGCAAGGGACCGAACAACACGCTCGTCGCCGGTCCGCACGACGTCGGGTCGCCGTGGGCGATCGGCTCCGACGAGGGCGGTCACGACGCGATCCACCCCGAACTCGGCACCGAACAGGACTTCCGCGATTTCGTCGCCCGCGCGAAGGAACTCGATCTCGAGGTCGCCCTCGATCTCGCTCTGCAGTGCGCTCCCGACCACCCGTGGGCGCGGGAGCATCCGGAGTGGTTCACCGTGCTGCCCGACGGCACGATCGCGTACGCGGAGAACCCGCCGAAGAAATACCAGGACATCTATCCCATCAACTTCGACGACGACCCGGACGGCATCTACGCCGAGGTCCTGCGCGTGGTCCGGCACTGGATCCGGCTGGGCGTCGACATCTTCCGCGTCGACAACCCGCACACCAAGCCCCCGAGCTTCTGGGAGCAGCTCATCGCCGAGGTCAAGCACACCGATCCGGACGTGCTGTTCCTGTCGGAGGCGTTCACCCGTCCGGCCCGCATGTACGGGCTCGCGCGGCGCGGATTCACCCAGTCCTACACGTATTTCACGTGGCGGGTCGCGAAGTGGGAGCTCACGGAGTTCGGTACCGAGATCGCCGCGAAGGCGGACGAGGCGAGGCCGAACCTGTTCGTGAACACCCCCGACATCCTGCACGAAACCCTGCAGCACGGCGGGCCGGGCATGTTCGCGTTGCGGGCGGCGCTCGCCGCCACCCTGGCGCCGTCCTGGGGTGTCTACTCGGGTTACGAACTGTTCGAGCACCTCGCGGTGCGGCCGGGCAGCGAGGAGTATCTGGACTCGGAGAAGTACCAGTTGCGGCCGCGACGGTTCGACGAGGCGCGCCGGCGCGGCGAGTCGCTCGAACCGTGGCTGACCACCCTCAACCGCATCCGGCGGGCTCATCCGGCTCTGCAGCAACTACGCAACATCACCTTCCACCACGTCGACAACGACGCCCTGATCGCCTACTCGAAGTTCGATCCGTCCACCGGCGACTGCGTGCTCACGGTGATCAATCTCAACCCCTACGGAGCCGAGCAGGGCACCGTCTGGCTCGACATGCCGGCGATCGGACACGACTGGCAGGACCACTTCCCCGTTTACGACGAGGTGAGTGGGGAACAGTACTCGTGGGGACAGGCCAACTATGTGCGCCTCGAGCCGTGGCGGGCGGTGGCGCACATCCTGACACTGCCCCCGATCGGCATCCCCACCCGCACAACGCTCGCCTACAGGAGGCAGTCGTGACCGTGCCGCCCCAGACGCCGGGCGCCGAGGTGCCGCGCCGGCGCCACAGCCCGCGACCGGAGGATCTGGCGCTGCTCGCCGCCGGTGAGCACCACGATCCGCACGCGGTGCTCGGCGCCCACCCGCACCCGGAGGGGACGGTCATCCGAGCGCTGCGGCCCGGGGCCGAGAAGGTCGCCGCCCGCATCAGCGGCCGCGATCATCCGCTCGAACCCGTGGGAGAGGACGTCTTCAGCGCCCTGATCCCCGTCTTCGATCTCGCCGACTACCGCCTGGTGGTGACCTACCCGTTCGAGCACGTCGAGGTCGTCGCGGACGGTTACCGCTTCATGACGACGCTGGGCGAACTCGACCGGCACCTGCTGAGCGAGGGCCGGCACGAACGTCTGTGGGAAGTGCTCGGGGCACATCCGCAGACCTACGAGACCCCCGACGGCCCGGTGACGGGCACCTCGTTCGCCGTGTGGGCGCCGGGAGCACGCGGAGTCACCGTCGTCGGCGACTTCGACGGCTGGGGTGGGCGCACCGCCCCTATGCGGGTGCTCGGATCGAGCGGTGTCTGGGAGGTCTTCCTGCCCGGCATCGAACCGGGCGCGCTCTACAAGTACCGGGTGCACGGCCGCGACGGGTCGATCCGCGACAAGGCCGATCCGATGGCGTTCGCCACGGAGGTACCGCCGGCGACGGCGTCGAAGGTCACCGAGAGTCGCTACACCTGGAACGACGAGGACTGGATCGCGACCCGCGAGAAGTCGCAGCCCTGGCAGGAACCGATGGCGGTGTACGAGGTGCACCTCGGTTCGTGGCGTCCGGGCCTGAACTACGCCGAACTCGCCGACCAGCTGGCCGAGTACATCCTCGGGACCGGTTTCACCCACGTCGAGTTGCTGCCGGTCGCCGAGCATCCTTTCGGCGGGTCGTGGGGCTACCAGGTCACCTCCTACTACGCCCCGACCTCACGGTTCGGCAGCCCCGACGAGTTCCGCGCGTTCGTCGACCGTCTCCACGCCGCCGGGATCGGCGTGATCATGGACTGGGTGCCCGCCCACTTCCCCAAGGACGAGTGGGCCCTCGCGCGGTTCGACGGCAGCCCCCTGTACGAACATCCCGATCCGCGCCGCGGTGAGCAGCTGGACTGGGGTACCTACGTCTTCGACTACGGCCGGCCGGAGGTGCGCAACTTCCTCGTCGCCAACGCCCTGTACTGGATCGAGGAGTTCCACATCGACGGTCTGCGTGTCGACGCGGTCGCCTCGATGCTGTACCTCGACTACTCGCGTCCCGAGGGCGGATGGACACCGAACATCTACGGCGGACGCGAGAACCTCGAGGCCGTGGCCTTCCTGCAGGAACTCAACGCCACCGTCCACAAGCACTACCTGGGGATCGTCACCGTCGCCGAGGAATCGACGTCCTGGCCGGGCGTGACCCGCCCGACGAATGTGGGCGGGCTCGGGTTCAGCATGAAGTGGAACATGGGCTGGATGCACGACACCCTCGGCTATCTCGGCCGCGACCCGGTGCACCGTACCTATCACCATCACGAGATCACGTTCTCGCTCGTGTACGCGTGGAGCGAGAACTTCGTGCTGCCCATCAGCCACGACGAGGTCGTCCACGGCAAGGGCACGCTGTGGACGCGCCTGCCTGGCGACGACGCGACGCGTGCCGCCGGTCTGCGGTCGATGCTCGCCTACATGTGGGCGCATCCGGGCAAACAGTTGCTGTTCATGGGCCAGGAGTTCGGGCAGGTCGCCGAGTGGTCGGAGGAACGTGGGCTCGACTGGTGGCAGCTCGACGAGCCGCTCCACGCCGGCATCCACCGTCTGGTGTGCGACCTCAACGGCATCTACCGCTCGCATCCGGCGCTCTACACGCTCGACACCACACCCGGCGGGTATTCGTGGATCGACGCGAACGACGCCCACAACAACGTCCTGTCGTTCCTGCGCTACGGCAGCGACGGCTCGGTGGTAGCGTGCCTGCACAACTTCTCGGGCACGACCTACGCCGACTATCGTGTCGGATTGCCCGAACCGGGCACGTGGGAGGAAGTCCTCAACACGGACGCCACCGACTACCAGGGCAACGGAGCAGGTAACTTCGGTGCCGTGGAGGCGGGCGAGCACTCGTGGCACGGACGCCCCGCATCGGCTCGGGTGACCTTGCCTGCGCACGGCGCGATCTGGTTGTCGCTGCGGAGGTGACGCTGCCCGACGACAGGAGCACAACGACATGCGACGGACGCACCGGTTCACGCGACTGGTGGTGCCCGCACTGACCGTCGTCCTGCTGGCGGGATGCGCCCAGCAGATCGAAGGAACGGCGGTGTCGATCTACGACAACCCCTTCACCGTGGCGGGTCTGCCCGTCACCTCCGGGGCGTCGGGTCCGCGCAGCGGGGTGCCCGATGCGGCCGTGGAGATCGAGAACACCGACGGCGGCCCCGTCGACGTCCTCGCCGGCAACGCGATCGCCGACATCGAGGAGTACTGGCGTCAGGAGTTCGCGTCCGTCGCCCGCGGCACCTTCCGCCCGGTCGAGACGATCGTGTCGTGGGATCCGTCCGAACGACGGGGTCCGCGGTTCTGCGGCAAACCCACCTACGACTTCATCAATGCGGCCTACTGCAGTGGCGGCGACGAGATCGGCTGGGACCGCACCTTCCTCATGCCGCAGCTCATCGACAGCTTCGGTCCGATGGCTGCGGTGACGGTCCTCGCCCACGAGTACGGGCATGCCGTCCAGCACACGGCGGGTCTGGTCGCCGAGGACGATCCCGGCATCGTGTTCGAGCAGCAGGCCGATTGTTTCGCCGGCGCCTTCATGCGGCACGTCGCGGAGGGACGCGCGACGCACTTCCAGCTCGACACCTCGGACGGACTCAACAACGTGCTCGCGTCGATGGTGCTCTTCCGCGACGTCGACCCGAACGATCCCGACTCGATCCACGGCTCCGCCTTCGAACGCGTGACGGCCGTGCAGATCGGTTTCACCGACGGGGCCGCCGCATGTGCGCGCATCGACGCCGCCGAGATCGAGTCGCGTCGCGCCGACCTGCCGCAGTACTACGACAGCGCGGACGACGGCGAGCTGCCGGTCACCGGCGAATCGGTCGAGGCGATCTTCGAGTCGTTCCATCAGGTTTTCGATCTCGGGGCTCTGCCGCGGCTCGATCTGTCGGGTGCCGACCTCGCCTGCGCGGACGCGCAGACCACCTCACCGGTGTCGTACTGCCCCGCGACGAACACCGTGGGCGTCGACATGGAAGCACTCTCGGAGCGCGGGACGGCCGCCCCGTCGGGAAGCGGGTTCGATTCCGGTGTCCGCGGCGACTACAACGCCTACGTGCTCGTCGCGTCGCGTTACGCCCTCGCGGTGCAGAAGGAGGCGGGGCAGTCGCTCACCGAGCCGCGCACGGCACTGCGGGCCGCCTGCCTGTCCGGGGTGATCAGCGCGGCGCTGAGCCCGGACAGCACCGTCGCGTCGAACGTCGACCCGAGCCGGGTGCTGGTGTGGCTGTCCCCCGGCGACCTCGACGAAGCGGTTTCGGGTCTGCTCACCGACGGTCTCGCGGCGAGCGACGTCAACGGCAACACGGTGCCGAGCGGGTTCGCGCGGGTGGACGCCTTCCGCACCGGGGTCCTCGGCGGTGAGGCGGCCTGCAGCGGGCGCTACCGCTGAGACGACACCGGCCGCTCACCCGGGAGGTGAGCGGCCGGTACGACGGGTCGATGACGGATCAGTACAGCGCCATCGCGAGCTTGCGACGCGACGCCACTACGACCGGGTCGGCGGCGTCGAACAACTCGAACAGTTCGAGGAGCCGGGTGCGTGCCGCGGTTCGTTCGTCCCCGGCGCTGCGACGCACGAACTCGATGAGACGACCGAACGCCGCCTCGGGTTGCTGCGCGAACAGTTCGGCGTCGGCCGCCGCGAACTGTGCTTCCAGATCGGTCGGCGCGGCATCGGCCCGCTCGACCGCATCCTCGGGGAGGATGCTCGCGCGGGCGAGGAAACGCACCTGGCGCAGAGCGGCCTGAGCCTCGGTATTACCCGGCTCGGAATTGAGGACGAGCTGGTAGGCAGCCTCGGCGCCTTCGAAGTCGCCGTTCTCGAGCGCCTGCTCGGCAGCCTCGAAACGCGGATCGACGGGTTGCTCCTCCGGCTCGGCGCCGGGCGGGCCCGACAGCTTGCCGGCGACCGCGTTCCGAATGGCATCGAGCCACTGACGCAGCGCGGGTTCGGGCTGGACGCCCTGGAAGTCGGCGAGCGGCTGCCCGGCGGCGATCGCGACGACCGTGGGCACCGACTGCACACCGAACGCCTGCGCGATGCGTGGGCTCGCGTCGACGTCGACCTTCGCGAGGACCCACGCACCGCCGGCTTCGTTCGCGAGCTTCTCGAGGACTGGTGAGAGCTGCTTGCACGGCTCACACCAGGTGGCCCACAGGTCGACGATCACGGGCACCTGCATCGAACGCTGCAGCACCTCGGTCTCGAACGTCGCTTCGGTGACGTCCACGATCGGGGCGAGGGCACCGGGCGCGGCGCCGTCGCCACCGGCAGGAGGCGGAGGCGGCGCGGTGGCCCTCTCCTTGAGCGGTGAGAGATCCACCGCGCCGGACATCGCCGCGGCGACGGCGGCAGAAGGTGCTGGACGGGAACCGGGTCGAGTCACGTCCACCAGTTTGTCACGAGCGACCGGGATCGTGCTGCGCGGTCCGAGGGTGCGACCGCGAGGTCAGGCGTTGACCGTGGCTTGTTCGCGGGTCGCGGGAGCGGACAGCTCCCCGAGGCGGCCGGTGCGCACGGCCCAGCGCTCGAAGACGATGGTGCCGAAGGGCGGAACACTCGAGACGAGGGCGAGGAAGGTGGTCTTCAGGTCCCACTTCAGCTGCAGAGCGGTGAGGAGGGCGAGGGCGACGAACGGGATGAACCCGGCGACTCCGTGCACCATGCCCGGGATGGCGATCGCCTCTTCGTATCCGAGCACCCACTTGAAGAACATCGCGATCAGCAGGGCGAGCCAGGTCACGGCCTCCCAGATCGCGACGAGGCGGAAACGCTTCGCGGGCGTGGACAGGTCGAAGATGTTCGTCATGAGCCCCATTGTGCAGGAGCTTCTACGACGGCCCGTAGTGCCGTGAGAGACATCACGGCCCCGACGCGACGCGCCGGGGCCGTGTTCGTGCTCTCGGAATACGTCAGGCCTTGGGCACCCGCACGATGAGGGCGTCGCCCTGGCCGCCGCCACCGCACAGGGCGGCCGCACCGACGCCGCCACCGCGGCGCTTCAGCTCGAGCGCGAGGTGCAGCACGATGCGCGCACCCGACATGCCGAGCGGATGGCCGAGCGCGATCGCACCGCCGTTGACGTTCACCTTCGCCGGATCGATGCCCAGCTCGCGGGCCGAGACGATGCCGACGGCGGCGAACGCCTCGTTGATCTCGACGAGGTCGAGATCGGCCGGGTCGATGCCCTCACGCTCGCAGGCCGTGGCGATCGCCCGTGCCGGCTGCGACTGCAGCGTCGAGTCCGGTCCGGCGACGACACCGTGGCGGCCGATCTCGGCGATCCAGCTCAGGCCGAGCTGTTCGGCCTTGGCCTTGCTCATCACGACGACCGCCGCGGCACCGTCGGAGATCTGCGAGGCCGAACCGGCGGTGACGGTGCCGTCCTTCGAGAAAGCGGGACGCAGCGCCCCGAGCGATTCGGCGGTGGTCTCCGGGCGGATGCCCTCGTCGGCGGCGAAGACGATCGGCTCGCCCTTGCGCTGCTTGATCGACACCGGCACGACCTCGTCGTCGAACAGGCCGTCCTTCCAGGCTCGGGCGGCGTTCTGGTGCGAGGCGGCGGCGAAGGCGTCCTGCTCGTCGCGGGAGACGAAGCGATCGCCGGAGTTGGCCGACTCGGTGAGGTTGCCCATCGCCTGGTCGGTGAAGATGTCGTGCAGGCCGTCGTAGGCCATGTGGTCGCGCAGGGTCACATCGCCGTACTTGAAGCCGGCGCGGGACCCCTCGAGCATGTGCGGGGCCCGGCTCATCGACTCCTGGCCGCCGGCGACGACGACGTCGAACTCGCCCGCGCGGATCAGTTGGTCGGCCATCGCGATCGCGGTGATACCGGACAGGCACACCTTGTTGATGGTCAGCGCCGGCACGTTCATCGGGATGCCGGCGGCGACGGCGGCCTGACGGGCCGGGATCTGGCCGGCGCCGGCGGTGAGCACCTGGCCCATGATGACGTATTCGACCTGCTCAGGGGCCACACCGGCGCGCTCGAGCGCACCGGAGATCGCCACGCCACCGAGATCCGATCCGGAGAAATCCTTGAGCGAACCCTGCAGGCGCCCCATGGGCGTACGGGCTCCGGCGACGATGACAGAACTGCTCACGGGACATTCCTCCGAAAGATCGGCATGTGATCGGAAAACTCCACCGGTATTCACCTGAATCCCGGTAGGAGTGCACTCAACGGTACCGCTACCGTCTAGAGCATGACCGAGACCTCTCCCACATCCTCTCCGGCAGCGTCCGTTCTCGCTTCCGGGCTCGTCACCGCCATCGACCACGTCGGCATCGCAGTTCCCGACCTCGATGCCGCTCTCACCTGGTACGCCGAGAACCTCGGCCTCGTGTCCACCCACGAGGAAGTCAACGAAGAGCAGGGGGTGCGCGAGGCGATGCTGGCCGTTCCGGGGACCCCCGAAGGGTCCACCATGATCCAGCTGCTCGCCCCGCTGAACGAGAACTCCACCATCGCGAAGTTCATCGACCGCAACGGCCCGGGTCTGCAGCAGCTCGCCTACCGCGTCTCCGACATCGACGCCGTCTCCACGGCGCTTCGTGAGCGCGGCGTCCGGCTGCTGTACGACGCGCCCCGTCGCGGCACCGCCGACTCGCGCATCAACTTCCTGCACCCGAAGGACGCGGGCGGCGTCCTCGTCGAGCTCGTCGAGCCCGCAGCGCATTCCGCTCACTGACGACTCTTCCGGATGCGCTCCCGAACACGGATGGGGCGGGAGCGCATCCGGGTCGTACCCGCATCCAACGGGTAGATTGTCTCCATGGTCTTCGATCGTGATCGCGCACCCAGCCATCTGCCGTTCTCCATCGTGCGGAAGGGCTTCGACCGCGACGAGGTGACCAACTACTTCGCCCGGTTCGAAGCCGAGCTGCGCGTGACCGCCACCGACCGCGACGCCGCCGCCGCGCAGGCCCGCGATCTGGCCCGTCAGCTCGAGAACGCCCGCAACGAAATCGACGAACTCCGCAAGGACGTCGACCGGCTGTCGGTGCCTCCCACCACTGCAGAGGGCATGAGCGACCGCATCTCACGGATGCTGCGGCTCGCCTCCGACGAGGCCTCCGAGCTGCGTGCCCGTGCCGAGGCCGACGCCGCCGAGATGATCTCGCTCGCGGAGCAGGAGGGCATCCGCCTCCGGGGCGACTACGAGAAGAAGCTCGCCGAACTCGAGGACACCCGCGTCGCCTTCGCGGCCGAGCACGAGCGGACGATGACCGCGGCCCGCGCGGAGGCCGAACGGATCGTCGCTGCGGCCCGCGCGGAAGCCGAGCGACTTGCCGCCGAGGCCGAGGCCAAGCGCGAGCAGGTGCAGCAGGATTTCGAGATCACGATGGCCGAACGCCGCACCAAGGTGCTCGGCTCCCTCGACGAACTCGAACGGACGAGCAAGGCCGAAGCCGAGCGCCGTCTCGAGGAAGCCACGCAGGAAGCCGAACGGCGACTCACCCAGGCCACCGAACAGTCCGAGCGGAAGGTGTCGAACGCGCGCGACCTCACCGAGGAACTCCGTGTGCTGCGCGGGCGCATCCTCGGCCAGCTCGACGCCGTTCGCGAACAGCTCGACGACGTCCCCACCCTGCTCGCAGCGATCACCCGCGAGGGCGAACTGCTCGACCGGGAGATCTCCCTCGACGAGCCCCGCACGACCGTCCTCGGTACGGCGCGCGACAACAAGCAGGGGGGCGACAAGCAGAGTTCGGACGACGAGAGTCCGAAGGAGCCGGCATCCCCCGAGGCCGACGCGAAGGCGGACAAGACCGCGCCGCTGCCGCAGACCGACAAGACCACGCCCATGCCGCAGGCCGACCGGACGGTGCGGATCCCGAAGAGCGACGCCTCCGGCCCGAACTCGGCCGCGCAGCCGAACAGCGGCGCACAGGGATCCCAGTCCACTCCGCGTACGCCGAACGCCTCGGCGCCGCATCGCTCGCCCTCGGTCGGTGCCGGTGTGCAGGGTCGCTCCCCTGCCGTGGCCAGCAAGGTCCGCAACTGACGGTCGCCGGCCGTCGGGCTTGACCTTCGAGTCGGTCGAAGCTCCATGATGGGCCGGTGACCGACCCGGAGATGATGTCGATCGGCGTGTTCGCCGAACTCGTCGGACTGACCGCGAGCGCATTGCGGTTCTACGACGACGCCGGCCTGCTGCGTCCCGAGCAGGTCGATCCGTCGACGGGATACCGGTTCTACAGCCGCTCCCAGGTCCCGCGTGCGTGCCGGCTGCGGCAGTTACGGGAGATCGGGATGCCGCTGCCCGCCATCGGTGAGTTCTTCGCCGCCGACACGGACGAGGCCGCGCGACTGCTCGACGACCACGTCACCGGGATGACCACGGAGGCCGAGCGGCTCCGACGGGCCGCCGAGACCCTCGCGGCGTCCCTGCGTGCCGAATCGCGCCGCGTGATCTGCACGGTGCCGGGACCCGTCCTTGCCGGCGCCGTCGATCAGGTCTCCGCCTCCACCGGTCACGACCCCGACATCCCGGTACTGAACGGCGTGCACATGGAAACCGGATCCGGCTGCGTGAGGCTGACCGCCACCGACCGGTACCGGCTCGCCACCCGGACGCTCGTGCCCACCGATCCGACCTGCCCGTCCTGGGCCGGCACACTCGCCGGCGACGACCTGCTGCTCGACATTCGCGGCACCGATCTGCCCGTCACCGTCCGGTCGGCCGACGACGGGGATCTCACCACACTCATCATGCCGCGCGGCGCCCCCTGAAGCACTCCCCCTCAGCAGTGCCCTCCGGAACAGCGACACCCGGATCCGCCGAAGACCTCGACAGGAGCCCCGCCATGTCCACTTCCCCCTCGACGCTGCCGATGTCCTCACCGACGAGCGCGCCCGAAAACACCACGACACCCTCCGCGTCGCGGGCTTCCATCCGAGCCTGCACCTGAACCTGGCAGACGACTTCCGCCGTCTCGGATCGTTCCGGGCGGCCGCGGAACATCTCGACCGCGCGCAGGACCACATGTCCGCGCTCCCCGACGATCCCTACGGCGACACCATCCGCACAGCCCTGCACGAGGTGCGGCAGGCGATCACCGACCGCGACACCGCGCCGCGAGCGTCCGCACCCGGTACCGCCCGCTGACGGATCCGCTACGACCGGACCCCAGCGATCCGTCGTGGCTAGGACCAGCGTCGGGTAGGTCGGCGGGTGCCGCGTCCCGCCCAGCATCCGCTGTGCCAGTGCCGCCGGTCCTCCGTCCCGCCGAGCGCATCGGTCGGCCACGCGACGACGTGGGGCGTTCCCGGCGCGATCTCGTGATCGCATCCCGGGCACCGGTACGGCTTCGTGGCGCGCGAGCCCGGCACGGTGCGCACGGTGAAGCGCTCCCCCTCTGCCCCCGCGGGTCCGTTCTCGGTGCGCACCGTCGCCCCGAAATAGGTCGGGGCCTCGCCGGACGCCCCGCCGCGCTTGCGGTCGGTGCGGGATCTGTTGCGGCGCGGCACGATCAGAACAATCTGAACTCGGTGCTCTCGGTGCCCCGCATCGCCTCGTAGTCGAGCACGAGGCAGCGGATGCCGCGGTCGGTGGCCAATGTCCGTGCCTGCGGCTTGATCTGCTGCGCCGCGAAAACGCCGCTGACCGGAGCGAGCAGCGGATCCCTGTTGAGCAGTTCGAGGTAACGGGTGAGCTGCTCCACACCGTCGATCTCGCCGCGACGCTTCACCTCCACAGCGACGGTCACACCGTCGGCGTCGCGGCACAGCAGATCCACGGGCCCGATCGCCGTGGGGTATTCGCGCCGGATGAGAGTGAAACCCGTCCCGAGGGTCTCGACGTGCTCGGCGAGCAGTTCCTGTAGGTGTGCCTCGACGCCGTCCTTGATCAGACCGGGATCGACACCGAGTTCGTGGCTCGAATCGTGGTCGATCTCTTCGAGAGTGATCCGGAGCTGTTCGCCTGCCTTGTTCGTGACCACCCACAGGGCCTCGGCGTCCTCGGCCGATTCCTCTTCGAGCCAGCAGGGTGGGCTCATCCAGTTCAGAGGCTTGTAGGCACGGTCGTCGGCGTGGACACTCACCGAACCGTCGGATTTGACGAGAAGGAGACGTCGGGCCGTCGGCAGATGAGCCGTCAGGCGTCCGATGTAGTCCACACGGCAACGGGCAATCACAAGACGCACACAGCCACCCTAGAGGATCGACTCGACTAGTCTCGAACGACCATGCCCGCACGCAGTCACCGCACGGCCCCGCTCGGATCGGCGATCCTGGGAGAGCCTGCCGAACCGATCCGACGGCAACGCATCAGAATCCAGACCCTGCTGACATTCTCCCTGATCGGCACGCATCTCGTCGGCGCTCTCATCGTGGCCGCGCTGATCAACGTCGTCATCCCGGGCCCGTCCGTGCTGACCTCCGACTTCCTCGTGATCACCGCGATCCTCGCCCCGGTCTACGTGGCCTCGGCCGTCGTGATCGGCTCGGTCCTCGGCACCCGGGCGACACTTCGCCGGCTGCGCTGGGCGCTCGAGAGCCGCCCTCCCACATCGCAGGAGCAACGGATCGCGCTGCGAATGCCCTGGCGCACCACCCTCCAGCAGGGAGCACTGTGGTTCATCGGGCTGATCCTGTTCACCGTCGGCTTCGGGATCATCGATCCGCAGACCATCCCGAAGGTCGCGCTGACCATCACCCTGGCCGGCATCACGGTGTGCGGATTCGCGTACATGTTCACCGATTTCGCGCTACGCCCTATCGCCGCGCGCGCACTCGAGGCCGGAACGCCGCGCCGTCCGCGCCTGGCCGGCACCACCGGGCGGGTGATGCTCGCATGGACCCTGGGCAGCGCGGTACCCGTCGTGGGCCTGCTGTTCATCGCGGTGTTCAGCTTCATCCGTCCCGTCACCCCCACCCGACTGGCGATCACCATCCTCGCCATCGGCGGGCTCGGTCTGTTCACCGGTTCGCTGCTGATGTTCCTCACCATCCGGTCGACCATCGCGCCGATCGAATCGGTACGGGCCGGGATGCAACGCATCGCGTCGGGCGACTTCGACACCGCCGTCGTCGTCTACGACGGAACCGAACTCGGGCAACTGCAGACCGGATTCAACCGGATGGCCGAAGGCCTGCGCGAACGCGAGAAACTGCGCGACGTGTTCGGCAGACATGTCGGACGGGAAGTCGCGGCCGCCGCGCTCACCAATCCGAGTGTGCTCGGCGGGGAGGAACGGGATGTCGCGGTGCTGTTCGTCGACATCGTCGGATCCACCGCGCTGGCCGCCGGCCGCCCACCGACCGAGGTGGTGGCCCTCCTCAACCGGTTCTTCGCGGTCGTCGTCGAAGAGGTTCATGCCGCCGAAGGATTCGTCAACAAGTTCGAGGGCGATGCGGCGCTGGCCATCTTCGGTGCGCCGGTCGCCCTCGACAACGCCGCCGGCTCCGCGCTCGGCGCCGCGAGACGGATGGCGCGACGCCTCGCCGACGAAGTGCCCGAGTGCCGTGCGGGAATCGGGGTCACGGCAGGTCGCGCGGTCGCCGGGAACATCGGCGCGCAGGAACGCTTCGAGTACACCGTGATCGGCGATCCGGTCAACGAAGCAGCGCGACTGTCGGATCTCGCGAAAACCGTTCCCGGCTGTGTCGCGGCGTCGGCACGCACCGTGCTCCTCGCACCCGACGACGAACGTTCCCGGTGGGAGGAGGGCGAGGAGATCACCCTGCGCGGCCGTTCCGAGCCGACCCGGCTGGCCGTTCCGCGCCCGGATTGACGGCCGGTCTCACTCCCCCGCCAGTACCGCGTCGAGGAACTTGCGCGTGCGTTCCTCCCGCGGACCGGTGAAGATGCGCTCGGGTGGTCCCTCCTCCACGATGCGGCCCCGATCGAACATCAGCACGCGATCGGAGACGTCGCGGGCGAAGTGCATCTCGTGCGTCACGATCAGCATCGTGATGTCGGTCGTGTCGGCAATCGTCCGCAGCACGTCCAGCACGTCCGCGACGAGTTCGGGGTCGAGGGCCGAGGTGACCTCGTCGAGCAGCAGGATCTCCGGATCCATGGCGAGCGCACGAGCGATGGCGACCCGCTGCTGCTGACCACCCGACAATTGCGTCGGGTGCGCGTTCTCCTTGTCGGACATGCCGACCATCGCGAGCAGTTCCCGCGCACGGTCGCGCGCGTCGGCCTTGCTGCGGCCGAGCACGTGGACCGGAGCCTCGGTGAGGTTCTCCATGACGTTCATGTTGGGGAACAGGTTGAACTGCTGGAACACCATCCCGATGCTGCGACGCATCGATCGGAGGTAGCGTTCGGAGGCCGGAACGAGACGTGACCCCTTGCGTTCGTGGCTGAGCGGCTCCCCCTTGACCCACACCACACCGTCGTCGATCTTCTCGAGGGTCATGAGCAGGCGCAGTATGGTCGTCTTGCCCGAGCCGCTCGGACCGATCAACGTCACCCGCTCTCCCGGAGAGACGGTGAAGTCGAGGTGGTCGAGGACCACGTGATCGCCGAATCTCTTGACGACGGAATCGAATCGGATCATGGATCCGTCGGAGGTGGCGGCAGGCAGCAAGTTGCCGTCCGCGCCGGCTTCCTTGTTCATCTCAATAGGCAAGGCGACGCTCCAATCGGCGGACGAGCAACGACGTCGGATAGCTGGCGATGAGGAAGATGAGACCGGCCAGGGTGAGCGGCTCCAGATACTGGAAGTTGCGCGCACCGAACTGCTGGGCGGCCGTCACCATTTCCACGACGGAAATGGTGAACAGGAACGGGGTGTCCTTGAACAGCGACACCGCATAGTTGCCCAATGCGGGCACGACACGACGTACGGCCTGCGGGAGGATCACCGCTCGCCAGGTGCGCAGCGGCGACAGCGACAACGCCCGGCACGCCTCCCACTGCCCCTTCGGCACCGCCTCGATACCCGCCCGGTACACCTCGGCCATATAGGTCGCGTAGTGGATACCCAGCACCGCGATGCCGATCTGCAGCGCGCTGAATTGTGGAAGCAGGTAGTACACGAACAGCAACTGCACCACGAGCGGCGTGAGCCGGATGAACTGGACGACGGCGGACAACGCGGTCGCGAGAACCTTCGGCAGCGAACGGCGCGCGACTGCAACGATCAGCCCGAGCACCGCTGCCACCACGAACCCGAGGACCGTGGCGAGCAAGGTGATCCGGAATCCTTCGAGCAGTACCGGTAGCGCCTCGGCCGCCCGTTCCCAACTCCAGTCGACGTTCATGATCGTGCCCCCACCGGCTGGTCGAAGACCGGGGCGAGTCCGAAGATCTCACGTAGTGTCGGACCGCTCCCCAGGCGACTCTTGGCGCGTACCTCGAGCGCGTTCATCAACAGGGTCAGCACGTAGCCGAGCACGAAGTACAGCACCAGCCCCACACCGAACGCGAAGATGGTGTCGCCGCTTCCCCGACGGAGCTGCTCGATCTGGAACGTGAGGTCCTGCAGCAGGATATAGCTCGCCAACGCCGTTCCCTTGAGCAACTGGATGAGCAGATTCGTCAGCGGCGGAATCATCTCGGCCCATGCCTGGGGGAAGATCACTCGTCGCATGCGTTGCCAGTAACCGAAGTTCAGCGCGGTCGCCGCCTCCAGTTGCGGCGTGGGCACCGACGCGATCGCACCGCGCACCACCTCGGCACCGTAGGCACCGTAGTTGAGCGACAGCGCGAGGATCCCGCACACGATCGATTCGAGCCGGAATCCGAACAACGGCAGGACGTAGAAGAGCCAGAACAGCTGCACGAGAAGCGATGTGCCGCGGAAGAACTCGATGAACACCCGCGCGCTCCCACGCAGGGCGACGTTCTTCGCGCCTGCCGCCAGTCCGAGCGCGACGGCGAGCAGGAACGCGAAGATCGCGCTCCCCACAGTCAATTCGATGGTGACGAGCAGACCGTCGAACAGTTGCGGCAGGGAGTTCCACAGCAGATCGATCTTGGAACCGAAATCCATGACTACGCAGCCGAGGTCAGGAAATGCCCTCGCAGAGCATCTCGGTCGTCAGTTCCGGATCGGGCATCTCCGCTTCCGTGAAACCGAACTCGCCGACGATGGACAGATACTTCTGCGGGTCGGACGTGATCTTGGCCAGTTCCTCGTTGTAGGCATCGCGCAGTTCGGTGTCCTCCTTACGGAACACCGTTCCGCCGGCACCCACCTGGGGTACGCCGTCGATCTCCGCGACGAACGACTCGGTGACCTCGACGGGCGCGTCCTCGTTGTTCTGCTTCATCCAATTGAGCGAGATGCCGGTCAGCGCGAAGACGTCCGCACGTCCGTTGACGACCGCGTCCATCCCGTCCTGGGGAGACGCCACCTGCATCGCGTCGATTCCGAGCGAGGAGGCATAGTCGGCTTCGATGGCGCCGGTCATGACCGCCATCCGGACGCCCCTCTCGGCGATCGACTGCATGTCGTCGAGCTGTTCCGGATTGCCCTGCGGGACCATGAGGGCGGTCGTGTAGTTGAACTCCGGCTCGCTGAACAGCGCCTGTTCACACCGCTGCGGCAGGATCGACATACCGGCGCTGACGACGTCGAACCGTCCTGCCTGCAGGCCCGGGATGAGCGCGCCGAAGTCCGTCGCCACCCCTTCGACATTGTCGATACCGAGATTCTCGAAGATTTCGCGGTGGAGTGCGACGGTGGCGCCGGTGAGCTTGCCGTCCAGCATGAAGCTGTAGGGTGCCTCGCCCGCGAAACCGACGGTGACGGTGCCTTCCTCCCGGAGCCGGTCGAGAGTCGATCCCTCGCTGCCGGTATCGACGCTCGTGCATCCTGTGACGGCCGCGCCGACGAGTCCCAGTCCCGCGATCACCGCCGTGAACCTGCCGGCGGTACCCGTAGTCGATCGATTCGTCATCGTCTCGCCCCTCCTCGTCGTCGACGAGAACGCCCCCGACAGGCGCTCACACGCCGAACCCGCACGAACCGTGCGATCGTGCATGAGCGGACGTTACCGACATAAGGAGGCACGACCTGGAACAGAGCGTGTTTGTTACGAGGTCGTGATCCCCGGGAAGCCGGCAGCGGCACGCCATACCCGGAAGACAACCGGAAGACAATAGGACGCGCAGAACCTTGCTCAGGAAACACGAAAGGGGACCCACTGCTGTGGGTCCCCTTTCGGAACGGGTGTTCGGCGGTGTCCTACTCTCCCACACCC
>NZ_JARDJE010000032.1:0-34484 GCF_048957735.1 Rhodococcus sp. As11 | reverse complement strand
TGCGTTGCGCTCGCAGGTCTTGGCCCGCGGTGCTGCATCGGGCATAGCCGATCAGGATTCCGTCCATGAGGCGACGATCGTGCTGTTTGGGTCAGCTATACGAGACCGATATGCAGGACGGTTAAACAGGACGGTCGGACGGCCGTCTTCCGCAGGACACGATCGAGTGCCGGGCCGTTTCGGGGTGTGCTGTTTGGGGATCGTCAAACAGCACATCTGTTGCAGTGGTGTGCTGCGGTCCCCACTGGCGGCCGGTCGCGTCCAACCTCAGGATGGTTCGGGGATCTGACTTCCGTGGCGGTGAGCCCAACCGGCCGTCCTTCGGATGACAGCGGAGCTGGGAGGTTGATACCCTAGTTGAGACTCTCGGTGCCACACATCTGGATGCACACCTTCACCGAGCAGGACCGATGTGCAGATCCAGTCCCCATCAGGTGTCACTGAACCGACTTTCGTCAGCCAGCCACAGTTGTCACAGGGCTACTTTAGCGACGGATGCGTCAGTCCATCGCAGAGCCAGGCGGGTTCGGCTTCGATAAAGTCCCAGAGGGCGTCGGAGTAGTCATGGGTGTTGCGGACGGTGTCGACCAGATGGGCAAGCGTCATGATCCAGGCCCAGGGCGTGTTCTTGTAGATAGATTTATCGCGATCGGTCTGCACCTTGCGGGGCGCCTCGAGCTCGACGCCGTGGCTTCGGTTCCAGATCCGACCGTGATGCGCGCAGACGTTTCGCAGCACGGTCATCGCGCGAAATGTGCGAGCTGCGTGACTGTGCTTGAGATCGAACCTGGTTGCCAGAGGCTTCAATACGCCCTCGACATCAGTTGTGAGGCCGTACATCTTCGAGGTGGTGCCCAAAGACATCACCTCGACAGCTGCCCAGATCGGCATGGGTTCGCCACGGGTCTCATGGTGCTTGGAGAACCGCTCGGTAGAGCGACCGAGATCCTCCTGGATGGACTTGAACAGCGTATCGCGAGCCCCGTTCCGGTACTCGTACGCCGTCTCCTCCAGGTAGCCGTCGGGCCCGGTGGACTGGCCCATCAGGTACGCAAGCTGGGAGCGGAAAACTACCTCAAATTCTGCCAGTCCTTCGTGGAGCTTTCTGGCCAGCTGCTGGTCGAAAAGATAGGCCGCTCGAATGTCGGCGAACGTAGCGCTGACATCGAACCGATTGTTGCCGGCGGCTGGGTTGATCTGGAAATACCGGAAGTAGCCGCTCAGTCGGTAGTAGTTGTGGTCACAGAGGAGCTGCTGGACCAGGGCCAAGTCGGTACCGGCAAGAGCGAGCCCATTGTCCCGGAGCTTCTGTACCTGCTGCTCAACGGTGAGAAACGGCTTCACCGGAATAATGATAGTAAAGAGCCCGCCGAAGTGAGGAAGCTTGCGCTCTAGCCTTGGCGGGCATCGTTGACACAAACGATAACGTGAACAGCCCCGCGGATCAACCGCCTGACGATGTGGCAGCCAGTTTCAGATGAGGGTGTAGCTCCCGAATGACGCTACACATCGACGGCGTCTTGAACGACCTCGGCGATCTCGGCCGCGATATCTGCCACGGTGCTCACAGAGGTGTTGCGGGCGATCTTGTCGACCAGGGACGGCGACTGCCTGGCAATCTCGTCTCTCGAAATTTCGTGCCAGATCGGCAGCATCCGCTGGTTGCCATCGACGCTCATTCCCACGATTCCGTCCAGCTCGTATTGAGGCCACCCCTTTGCGAAAAAGGACTTGGACAAGATGACGACTCCAAACGCACTGTGCGCAAGCCCGTAGTCGATCTTGCGGCGCAGGCTGTCCCCGATCCGCAGCTCGGTCTTATCGAGCCAGACCCTGAGCCCACGGACGCGCAGTTCTTCGGCGAGCGGCTCCGCGACACGCTCCTTGTCCTCGCTCGCGTGGGAGATGAACACATCCCAGGTCTCGCCGTTGTCGTCTGGCCCGAGCGGGGGGCGCTCGTGGCGGATTCCGTCTAGGGACTGCAGTGGATCGGACTTCGCAGCAGGCAGCGGCGGGGGTTCCACCTCCACTGAGTGCCGGACACTCGTGGCCTTGAGTCCCATGAGATCGATTGTTACGTACCAACTACCGGTACGTGGAACGCGAATGCGGAACGGCGTCTTCGTGACCAGACCACCGCTGCAACGATGGTTCCGACCGTTCTTGTAGGCGTTGAAGTTGGTGCTGTCCATGAGGCGGACATTGGCTGCCGTGCTCAGGCGCACTACGACGGTGGAACCCTTCTCGAGTCGGTTCCAGTGATACCGGTAGAACTTCGTTCCTGCCATAGCGCGATCTCACCCAACCTTCTCGAGGAGCCGGCGTAGGCGCGTGGCGCCGCGGCCCGAGACTCCCACGGCCATTACGTAGGATGCTGCCTGCTCCGGCGTGATGAGACCTGCCTGGACATGACGTACCAAGTGATTGCGAGCGTGCGTTTTCTCGTGCGACCCGGTCCAGCCGTTATTTCCACCGAAGAACACTGCGTGGTCAAGGTCCGCTATGACAACGTCCGACAGATTGCCAGCGCTGGCGCTGCCGTCCAGCAGATTGACCGCTCCGACACCTGCTGCCCACTCAGCAAGCGGGAAGCTCACGGTCTCGACCACAGCGATCGAGTAACCGCGAGCGAGGTCGAGTGCGAGATTCAAGGTCCGCTCGTCCGGCACGTAGGCCAGTACCGGACCACGATCGAATCGTTTCTTGCTCTGTGGCGTTGCCTGACCGCCAGCTTGAATAATCTCTTCCAGACGCTCGATGCCCCAAGCCTTCTGGAGGGTGTTGGTCACCAGGAGCGGCTCGACCCCTTCAGTTTCACTGCGCTCCCAGATCCAGTCGGCAGCAAGACCTGCAGCCTCATCCCACGGACGCTCGGGATTATCATCGGGCACCCAAGCGGCGGCCTGCAGGTGAGACCTTGGGTGTGGATCGCCCACCGGGCACCTCCTCTCACACAGAGTTAAAGTAGCTGTACTGAAGATTGTCATGAGGCACCGACAGGTTCGTTGCTAGCGGGCATAGGGTGAGCACATGAAACTTGAATCGCCTCGATGCCCATCTTGAGCCCTTGGGCACGCGCTTGTGGTGACCGACAGCAAGGGCATCGCTCTGAGGATCGAGGTCGTCCGTTGGATCACGCTGGAGATGTCGAGATGTCAGAGATCCGAGCAGGGAAAATGGATAGTCTCGCCGGTACGTACCTTCCGATGGCGGTAGTGGATGTGAAGGGTCCCGAGCACTTCTCGGCGGACCCGAGGTATCGCGCTCCGGCGACGGAGACACCCTTCTGCTGAGGTGCATCTGCGGGACCTGGGACTGCAGTCCCGTTCGATGCCGAAGACCAACAATGGTGACCCCCACGTGGTCAGACGAGCTTCAGTTCCGGTCGGGTGTCTCCCTGGCCGAGGAGAAGTCGCAGACGGGGAAGGGTTATTCGCAGTTCGGCGGCGAGCTCCTTGAGCGTGAATCCGTGAGATTCGGCCACCTCGAACGCCGACCGAAGCAGTGCCGGCTTTTCCCCTGGATAACTGTCGACCGGCTCGTGGACGAACAGGCCCGAGGAACGGAGTGCGGCCAGCCGTTGGTGTGCGCGTCGATAGGTCGCTTCGGAGACTGCCCCAACCTCCTTGCATCGGCGCAGAAGCGAATCGACCGATACACCCCACTGCACACTCAACTCGCCGAGTTTGGCGAAATCGAGTCGCGGCGGTAGCAGCGGGGTGATCTGGGCTTGCGGTGTCAAGAACTCGGCGGCGAACAGGTCCGCTTCCCGCTCCTGCTGGGTGTCTCCCGGCAGACAAGCGCTGTGCATCAACAGATGTCCGAGTTCGTGCGCAGCGCTGAACCGGTGCCGATACACATCGTCTGCGCGGTCAGGGGTGAGCACGACGATGGGCCGCGGCAGCTTGGATGTGGAGAAGGCGTCGACGCTTGCGGTTGCTGTGCCGGCGAACGGCACCAGGGTGACGATGATGCCGTGCTGTTCCATCGTGCGCACCATGCGGGAGATCCGGCGCGTGCCCAGGCCCCAGTGCTGGCGCAGTGCTCGCGCCGCGGCCACCGGATCGGTGGGGAAATCGGTCTGCTCGACTTCTCCGGCGGAGAATCCGGGAAGGGCGACGGCTGGGAGCCGCACCCGCTTTTCCAGGGCATAGGTCAGTTCCCAGACCTGTTCGGTGAAGGAGATCGCTTTGTCTCGTTGACTGACCGGGGTCCGGCGCAGACTGCGGAAATGAGCGTCGGCAGCATCGAGGCGCGCGTACGGGCGGCCAGCGGCGAGAAAGGCGACCGGGACGTCGAGGACCCGGGCCAAAGCGTCGACGTTGTCCGGTCGGGGGCTCGCGGTGCCGGCCTCCCACTGGCCGACTGCCACCGCCGAGACTCCGATCCGATCCGCGACGGCCTTCTTGGTCATCCCTACCAGGCGGCGGGCCTGAGTCAGACGTGCTGCGTCGAACGCGCCGCGACCGAGTTCGGTCGCGGCCAGATCACCATCCTGCAGAAGATGCAGCTGCCCTGCCTCGCGTGTACTCAACGCTCCTCGCTACCGGAGATCCGTTCGTCGGTGTGCTGCTGTTCCGGGACGACCGCTTCGGTGGGCGTGCGCACGGACAAATCGAATCCTGTGTCGTCCTCGACGTCCGAATCGAACCTGTCCGCCTTCGCGCCGCTGTGGCCGACCGGGTGCAGTGCCGGGGCGACAATGGCGGCATCGGCGAGCGATTCCCATCGCGGCCAGGCCAGCTGCCCGGTCTTCGCGTTCACCAATTCCGCATCGCCCCAGCCGAAGTCGAACAGTCCGTCAGGGGACGCCGACACCCACAACGTCACGGTGCGGCCGCCGACCCGGGTCATCTGCGCACGGAACTGTTCTTCGTCGGTGAAGAGCTGGTCGATTTCCTCCTCGCTCATCAAGGCGTGGTCGAGCGTCATCTGAGACTCCACAGTGGTAGGAGTCAGCGTCATCAGGTGCTGTTGCAAGTGCGACACTCTCGGCAGCCTGACCTCGGGCAACGGAACTCGTCCCTCGCCGGGGACTCGCCACCAGTACAACACCACTCCGGTTTCCTCGATGACGGGGAACTCGTAGCGCGCGCGATGCCCGGCCGGTTTGCGGGCCGAGATTCCCGGGACGTCCCGCAGTTTCCGGAGCAGCCGCCGATTCAGGTGCCCCCGCAGCGCCGTGCCGTACGGGTCCCGCTCCGGAAGTCCGTGTTCGGCGTGGACCCGTAAGGCAGCATCCTGCGCCTCGTGGACGGTCTCGATCACCGCGTTGTGCACAAGCGCGGCGACGCCTCCGAACCGTTCGACCGCGTATGCGGAAAGCTCAGCTTCTCCCAAGATCCGCCCCTTACCGGCTCAGTTGATCGACCACATCGACCGTGTACGCTTTACTTTATCACCTATTTCTATCAACCGTTGAAACTCACTCCGCCGGTCTACTGTCTCGATTCCGCCCGGCAGAAAGCATGGAACATGCTGCGCATCTATCTCGACCAGAACAAATGGATCGATCTGGCACGCGCGGCAGTCGGACACCCGCGGGGCAAGGACTTCGAAGACGCACTGGCGGTGTGCCGCGCAGCCGTCCAGTCCGGGGCCGTTTCGTTTCCTCTGGATCTTTACCGATACTGGGAAACCGGCAGGCGAGGCGCCGATCGTTCCCGTAACCAGCTCGTCGATGTCATGCGCGAACTCTCCCGGCAGCACACGATGACGACACCGTTCAGCGTGTTGGATTACGAACTCGACTGCGCGCTCCAACGCCGCTACGGGTATCCTTCTCGTCCGCGCACCCCGCAGCTGTTCGGCATAGGCATACGCCACATTGCGGGCAACCGCATTACCTGGCCCGACCTCGACAACGTCCCGGATGAAGCGAACGCGCTCCCGCCCGGCGTCCGAGATCAGCTGCGCACCGTCGTATCCCAGTACCTTGAGGAAGCGCTGCTTCGCGCCGGACCCTCGACCTACCGTGAACTCGGCTTCGACCTCACCGACTCGTCTTTCGGCGAACAATTCGTCGATTTCGAAAATCTGGTGGCTGACACCCTCGAGCACCACAACATCACTGGCGAGGCCATCGACGTTGCCGTTCGCGCAACCGATTTCAGCGACATCCGCCCCGCGCTGACCACTGCGCTGGGCAATATCGGGATCACCTACGAGCAGTTCGAGAACGACCACACCGTTTCCGATCGGATCCGTTTCGTCGACGACCTCCCCACCCGCTATGTCACCAACGTTCTCCGCAGCGCCAAACACCGCCAGAAGCAACAGAAATGGGAACCACACGACTTCGTCGACATCGTCGCGTTGCCGGTCGCCGCCGTCTACTGCGACGTCGTCGTCACCGAGAAGCAATGGATCCACCAGATGCGGCAAGGCAAGATCCACGAGCGCTACTCCACCCGCATACTGTCGAACGTCAACGAGCTCATCGACGTGATCGTCTCCGCGTCGGTGACCTGACACCCTACCTCGGCCCGCCTACCACCGTCGAAAACGAAGATGTCGCCGCTTCGATCTTGAGGAGAAGTCTCCAATGGCCCCGCCGGGAATGCGCGATAGGAACCCCGAGCCGCTCACTTCGGCGATTGCGAACTTTTGAGGTCCTGCGGTATCGACCGGACGGCACGGCGGCCAGTCATCGTGTTCGACGAGCGTCGCACGAGCTGGTCGTTACCATGAGGTATGGAACGTCATGTTCGATCGAACCCGTCCCTCGATACGGGAAGCGCTGAAGGGCCGAAGACTCGATCGCGAATCGGACGGCTGATCCGATGGCTGAGTTTTCACCTTCGCCACCTCATGGATGATCGGAAGCCCAGTGGATATTTGAGCATCGCGCCACGGCGTCCGGACGGCACCCGTGGACCGATCTTTCCCTTCAACTCGAGCGGCGGCGGTGCCGGCTCCGGTGGGGCATAGATCGGCGTTCGGGATTCGATCCGGGCGTGCGTAGTTGCATCTCACTCCGTCGAGACCCCCTCCAATACGATGCCCGGACGCAGTGACCGGCTGAACCTAGCGAAGAAGTCGTATTGGTGCTTGCGTGAGCCGTTGGTCAGAGTAGTCGGCGAAGCCGGGCGGCCTCGTCGAGATCGTGACGGAACCGGTCGAGGGTGGCAAGGGTGTACATGCCGTCGATCTGCTGGTCGACCCATAGTTGGTGGATGCTGCGCAGGTCCGCCTGGCGGGATTTCCAGCCGATGCCGTCGATGACCGCGATGACGAACTGTCGAGGCAGGCGCACGTCGGCCATCTCCTCGATCTCTCGGACAGCGTCCGTGAGTTTACTCCCGGTGGAGTCGAACCCCTTTGCCGCAACTACGATTTCGGCGGAGTTTCCATCTGGAACGACAAGATCGCAGGGAGCTGTTCGCCCCTGACGTCCAGTGAATCGTGTGCGGGTCTTGTAGGGGATGCCGAGATCTTTGACGATGGCTTCGATCTCGTCTTCGACTTTGCGGCCGGACTTGCCGGCGCGAGTGGCCGTGACACGGGTGCCGGCTCGGGCGACAAGCACGTCCCCGAAGTCGTATTGACGGTGAAGCTGGACCCGTAACATCCTCAGCAGATCGAAGTGGACCTCCAGCCAGTCGATGAGCTGTGCAGGGCGGGTGCGGGCGAGAGTGACCCAGCCGGACGTATCGAATGCGTCTTTGAGGGCGTTTTTCAGTTTCTCCTGGGAGAGCCCCACCGTCAGACCGAGTACCGGCACCTGTGCGGGATGGTTCGCGATCCACTCGGCGAGGTGCTGGGTCGTGAAGTTGTCAGGCAGGTGTGAGGCGAGAGATTCGGCGGCTTCGCGAATCTCTTCTGCTTCGGGGGTGGAGGCGGTGGGGTCGACGTGGGCGGTGAGGCGGCCCAGGGTGGACAGGTACTGCTCGAACGGAACGGCTTGGCTCACTGGTCCCGCCCGATGAACAGGTATTCGCTGACGTCCCGGCGTGTGGCCGCGATGTGGGTGCCGAAACTGTACTTGTGGTCGATGGCGATGACCTCGACCGACTCTTTGACCTTGCCGAGCAAGTCGACGATGCGGTCGCGGTCGGGAATGGCGTTCGACGAGTACGACAGCACGATTGTGCCTGCGTTCTGAAAGTGTTCGAAGGTGCGCAGCAGGGCGTCTTCGATGGTGCGTTTGTAAGCGAAGGGGGTGAATCGCTTTTCGAGTTTCTTGGTCTTGGTGTTCTCCATGATCGTGACACCGCGCCAGTACAGGCTCAGCCCCTCGAGGAAGTGGTAACGCTTGATGTAGTCGTTGTCGTCGCTGGGCGGGGCGTAGGGAGGGTCGAGGTAGACCAGATCAGGGGTGTTGGTCTGCAGATCGAACACGTCGCCGCTGACGGCGCGGCTCTTGGTGCCGTTGCTGAACACAGTGGCGTTGTATTCGGCGGCCCGCTCGCGGAAGTGCTCGCGCAGCGACATTTGTAGATCTCGTCGGCCGTCGGCGTAGCGGGTCGAATCGGTGAAGGTGAATACCCCGCGGGGTTGCCTCCGGGCCGCAGAAAGGACCAGGGCGGAGATGGCCAGATCGCGGCGGTAGCCGCGGAGTTGGTCGATGTGAGACCAGGCGGAGTCGAGGAACTTGCGGTCCTCGGGGGTGAAGTACAGGCCGTCGAAAGTGGACTGGATGAAGTCGCGGTCATCGGCGGGTGGTCCGCAGATCTGGTCGATGAGGTCGGCTTCGAGGCGCACGGTGGAGTTCTCGACGGTGGCGCGGGCGATAACTGAGGGAAAGTGAAGGAAGTCGTTGCTCGTGACCTGGTAGCCCTGAGCCTTGAGCAGATAGGACACGACACCAGAGCCGGAGAAGGCGTCGACGGCCGTAGTACCCCCGATATCGGCGAAAGTGCGCTCGAGGTGGGGCAGGAGCCGGTACTTCGAGCCCATATAACGCAGTCGAGGGAACTGCTGGGCTTTGGCGACGATGTCCGTCGACACGGGGGTTGCGGTCACGCCATCAAGCTTGGCATGAGGGTCCGACTGCATGGTGAAAGGGGAGGTGGTGTCGGCCGGGTCAGCTCGTGTATGCGGCACACAGGTCCTGCGCCCGGCACCGCCTCACAAAGGTAGCTTCGAGACCGTTCCGTCGGTGGTCACCTATACCGTCCTGTCTTGACGAAAGGGAGTCTCGGTGGGCATGTCAGCGTCGGAGCGCGCAGAGCTTTCTCTACCAGAACGAACCCCGTCCCGAGCACCGGGCGCGTAGCCCCCTCCACCTGGGAACGCGCTCGTTCGACACCGCTCGATTGGTCCCTCAGTCGGTCCGAGATGTCTATTTCATCGATCGGTACACCCAAGGCGAGATAGATCTCCGCTTGGTGGACCGTTCCAAGGGATACACGTCGTATCAGGAGGCCGTGGCTCATGTGGCGGATCTGCGCTTCGATGACCGGTCCTGCCATTCCGGTTGGTCGACTGCGTAACTCCTCGACCGCATGACCTTGCAGTCGGCCACCCGACATAGGAGCTGATACCTGCCGGACTCGGATTTCAGGCGACAGCCCAGGTCAGCAGGTCGAGCAGACGCACATCGGTCAGGCTCGCGATCCGGCGTACCTGCTCGGTCTCGGACTGCTCCAGGCGGCGGCGCAGCAGCGGGAGGGCACCGCTGTCGAGGTTGGTGCACACGTCGTCGCGGATGGCTGCCCAGAACATCTTTTGCCTGCCGCGGTGGGGATATTGGGCAGCTGCGGCACGAGCGTGGGGCCGGTAGAACGCCATGACCTTCGAGTCGAGGATGGGGAACAATCCTGGGCGTTTGAGGGTGGAGCACCTTGCTGATCTTGGCTAAGCCCACGTGCCGGGGAGCGGCGGTGCGGAAATGCTCGTAGAGAGCTTCGGCATGGTCGTAGAGTTCGCCGCCCAGGTTCGGGTCGGCGTCGACCAACTGTGCCTCGATCGGCACCGGCGCCCATGGGGCGTCGACGGCGGTGCGGATGAACCAGTCGCGTTGGGCGTGGCTGATGCGGGAGCGCACCTTGTGGGTGCGGGCGATCTCGTCGGCGGTGATCACCGCGGCGGGTCCGGGTCCGGGCAGGTCGTAGCGGGTCACGGTCACTGCCGGATAGCCGTGGGTCTTGGCGACCGCGGTGTCGATGTCGATGCTGCGGCCGGCGATCACCAACGCGGTGGCCGTGGCCTCACTCCCGGTGCGGTTCATAGCTTCTGCCGCCTCGCCGGGTCCGGGTCGGTGTCGTTGTTTCCCGGGTCTGTGTGTGGAGTCGCGGCGGACGTGCCTGCGTTCGTTGCAGTACGGATTTCCGTCGGGTCCGGCCGGCTCGAGGTGCGGATGGTGCGAGCGAGTGCCCGCAGCTGCTGCAGCGATCGGATTCCGTCGGGGACGTTGTCGTCGGCGGGTGGTCGTCCCCCTCGGTGGCAGGCGCGGAAGTCCTCGGTGCCGGTCTCGTTCATCGCATCGTGGAGGTCGTGTGCTGCGGTGATGTACTCGGCGCGGTCCTGCTCGGTGAGCGAGCCGAGGTAGCTGTCCAATGTCTCGATCTGCGCTTGGGCGTGGGTGTGCGCTGCCGCGTCGGCCTTCGTCTGCGCGGGGGTGCCGAGCCGGTGTGATTCGGTGGTTGGCGCGTGGGCTGTGGTCGATCGTGTGCGGAATCAGCCCGCGTAGTACGGTGAACATCGTTGTCCTCGGTGCGTGTTCGGTGGCCTCTCATCATGCACGCCACCCGAGACGATTCGACCATGCATCGACTCTGGACGGATGCGATTCCCGCAGGGCCCCGGGTTCAGGTGGGCAGACGACACCCCAGGGGTGTCTACGACGTCGCCGCCCTGGTCGGCGATGAGTGAGTGCCTGACCGCAGAACCCATCCCCGCCGCAAGGGGTACGGCGGGGATGGCCGGATCGAAGTATGCCAGGTCGACCCCTTTCGAACCTCGAGGTCGACCAGCTGCGGCAGTCGGCAGAACAGGGAGCCGGCTGGGGGGTTCAGGGGCCGGCCGGGGGTGTGCGCAGGTCCTGGAGTTCGGCGCGCAGTTCGGCGATACGTTCGCGGGCGGCTTCGGCTTGCGCGTGTGCGGCGGCGGCGTCGGTGCGGGCGGTCTCGGCGCGGTCGCGTTCGGCTGCCGCGGCGGTGCGGGCGGCGGTGAGTTCGGCGTCGAGCCGGCGGGTGTGTTCGGCTGCGGTGGCCGCCGCGGCGTCTTTCGCGGCGATCGCTCGGGTCAGCCGCTCGCGGTGCTTGTCGAGCTGCCCGGTGAGCAGCTCGATCCGGTGCTCGAGGCCGGCGATCTGCTCGCGGTGGGTCGCGGCGGCCTGATCGAGCTGCTGCTGCCAGCGGTCGTGGGCTGCGGCGTGGTCGGCCCGGGCTGCGGTGAGCTGGGCGAGGGCCTCGGTGGCCTCGGCGTCGGCGGCCGTGGCGGCGGCATCGGCGTCGGCGCGTTCGGTGCGCGCGGTGTCGAGTTCGTCCCGCAGTGCCGCGATCTCGGCGGCGGCGTCGGCCCGGACCTTGTCGGCCTCGGCCTGCACGCGCCGCAGCTGCGCATCGATCGCCGCCGGATCGGTGAGCAGATCGGTCGCGGTGGTGATCGACGACGCGATCGTCGTCAGCGTCTCGAGCATCGCCTGGGTTTCGCGGCGCAGCAGTGGTACCGCGTCGGCGAGGGTGCCGATCGCCGAGGTCGGATCGGTCGGCAGTGCGTCCTGTTGTTGCTGGGCGCGGGCCTTGTCTTTCTGGCGTTGCCGCCAGGCCCGTACCCGGTCGGCGTCGGTGGCGTATTCGCGGCGCCGTCCCCCTCTGGCTTCCTCGGCCATGACCTCGCCCTCCCGACCCGATGATGTTCCGTATCCGGCATCGTAACACCGTTCGTAACGTACGTATCATGATACGTACGTTATGAATGGGGGGATCGATGCTCGGACCAGGCGATCGGCCCCTGCCGTCGGCGTACCTCCCGAGGCTTCTGCGCCCCGGGCACCTCGTCGACTGCTCCCTCGCCATGGACGGGGGCCGCGGTGGTCATCGGTGATGTCATCGCCCGCGAGGGCGCCGTGGCAGCCTGGTCGATCCCCCGGGTCGGTCGTTCGAGGGGCAGGACGGTGCCGGCGGACCCACTTCCCCCGCTTTGTGGGACGGCAGTGACCGCGACCGAGGCGGGTACTCAGGCCGGTGCGGGGGGTGTCCCTATGTCGGTGTCAACCACGCGGAGGACGCCACTGAAGTGCGATCCGGCTGGGCCTGGAATAGTCGACACGCATGGAAACGGTTGTGACGCTGTCGAGTGGTGACGCGGGTGAGCTGCTGACGTTGCAGCGGGCTGCGTATGTGACTGAGGCGCAGGCTCACAACGACTTGAGTCTTCCTCCGTTGACGCAGTCCTTCGACGAGTTGGTGATCGAGTTGGCGCGGCCCGACGTGACCGCGTTCGGATTGCGCGATGAAGCCCGGCGTCTCGTCGCTGCCGTGCGCGTGTATCGAATCTCGGCGGATCCCCGGACCGCGGAGTTGGGGCGGCTGGTCGTGGCTCCGGACATGCAGGGTCAGGGCCGGGGTAGTCGACTGCTCGAGCTGGTGGAAGAGCGACTACCTGAGCAGGTCGCCGATCTGCAACTGTTCACGGGTGAGCACAGCCTCGGCAACCTGCGGCTGTACTCCCGATTCGGGTATCAGGAGACGCACCGCACTCCGACTCCACGTGGCTATGCGCTGGTCCACCTGGCCAAACGAGTGCGCCAGTAACGCGTGGTCTGCGCTCACGCCGCTTCTGCGGTTGGTGACCGGTAGAAGGTTTTGTTCTTGAGCATCGCGTAGAGCACGTCGCAACGTCGCCGTGCGAGGCAGATCAGGGCGGCGTTGTGTTTCTTACCTTCGGCCCGTTTGCGGTCGTAGTAGGCACGGCTGGTCGGGTCGTGCAACGCGGCGAACGCGGACAGGAACAACGCCCGTTTGAGTTTGCGGTTCCCCGACCGAGCGGGATGCTCACCGCGGATCGACGAGCCGGAGCGGTGGGTCACCGGTGCGATACCAGCGTAGGCGGCCAGGTGCGCCGCAGACGCGAACGCCGAACCGTCGCCGACCTCTAGCAGGATGCGAGCTGCGGTCCTGACGCCGATGCCGGGCATCGACATCAGGACCGGGGAAAGAGGGTGGTCGTCGAGCATCCTCTCGACGTCGTCGGCGATGCTCCTGCGCTGGTGCACAACTTCTTTCAACGAGTCGGCCAGTTTCGGCAGGACGATCTCGGCGGCGTTGCTGCCCGGAACCGTCACGGTTTGTGCATCCAGGGCAGTGAGGATCTCCTCTGCCAGTCGGGTGCCTATCCGTGGGGCGTGCTTGGTCGCGAGGGAGGTGAGCCGGCGCTTGCCGGCCTTGCGGATGCCGACCGGTCCACCGTACTTCGACATGATTTCGAGCACGGCCGGATGCGCGATCCTGGGGCCGAGGACGCGTTCGAGGGCGGGGTGGATGCCGGTGAGCAATCCGCGGATGCGGTTGCTGATTCGGGTGGCCTCGCCGGCGAGGTCGTCGTCGAATCCGACTAGGACCCCGAGCTCGGCCAGGGCCTCGTCGCCGACATCGACCCGGCGCAGCGTGTGCGGCATCGTGCGGGCGGTGTCGGCGATGATGAACGCATCTCGGGCATCGGTTTTGGCCTGGCCGGGGTAGAGGTCGGCGACGCGGCGCATCGTGAGCCCCGGCAGGTACGCCACGGCATGGCCACAGTCGCGGGCGACGGTGACCGGCAGCGCGCCGATCGTGTTCGGCTGATCGACGATCACCAGCACCGGACCATGCTCGGCCAGGCGGTCGAACACGGCGCGGAGTTTGGTCTCGTCGTTGGGCAGGGCTTTGTCGAACAGGCGGGTGCCGGCGGGGTCGAGTCCGACGGCGTGGTGTTCGCCTTTGCCCACTTCGATGCCGCAGAACACGGCGTAGGTCGGGTCCATGAAGCGTGCCTTTCGTTCCGCTCCGGACGGTCACCGATCCGACGTCGATACCCGGCACCCACGTTACGAAGAGACCTTCCTGGTGCTCGAGGCGCCCAGTCGGCCGTGTCCCTATCAGCGGTCCATCGACGCCACCAGGTTCGGCGACACCACCCCCGGATCATTCGAGAGACAGGGGCAAGAAGTCATACCGAACTTGGCGACCGTGGCCCCGCGGTGCGGGACTACGAAGAAGGTAACGGGGTGCCCGGCATCGGAGGTTCTTCCGCTCTCGATGCCGAGTTTCCTGCGGAAACGATGCGGCAGGCCGATGCTTCCCGAAGTCCGCTCTCGCGTCCCTCCATCGACCTGCCGCCCACCGACTATAACGCCCGAGTCGAACACATGTGCGAAAATCGGTGGTGTGGTGTCCTACGAACGCGCACCGAAACGGTGCCCGAACGGGCACCGACTGGGACCGCACCGGGTGGTCGTGGGCTGGACACCGTGCACCTGCGCGACAGCCCTGCGCCCCTCGGGAGCCACCGGACACCGCACCTATCTGTGCATCGTCTGCGATGCGGAGATCCTCATTCCGCCCCATACGGGGCCACCGTTCTCCGGGGTGCAGTGGCCGCCGAGGCAGACGCAGGAGCCGCCGCGGCCCGGCTCGTCAGGTGAACGAGCAGGCCGGATCGCAGATGGGGCGACCCGCCGTGATCCAGAAAATTAGCTTCGCTAAAATTATGGTTTGAACTGGGAAAACGACACGCCCCTTCCGTCGTGTCGATCGGAGAAGCACCACCATGAAGCCTGGCGATCAGGTGGAGGTCGGCGCACTCGGCACGTTCGTGTTCACCGTCAAGGACGTCGATAAGGACGCCGGCATGGCGATGATCGAGGTCAACGCCGACAGCCCGCTCACGTATCCGTGGCCGGCGCGCGTGAGCGATCTCGTGCCTGTCGAGGACTGACTGCGAGGGCTCTTCCTCCTGTGACGGTCGCTTCCGCTTCACCTGTTTGGTGCCGATCCGCCCGTCCGCTACGGTGACCGCTGCAATCACCCGAGTTCCCCGACAGGTGAGTGATTCCCTGACGGGTCGAAGGATGGTCCCCGGCGCCCCCCGCCGGGGACCATCGCCTTTTCGCTGCTGGGCTGTGCGTGCAGCGGACGACACCGTGGCTACTCTCGGCCGCGTGGAGGGCAGGACGCGAGCTGTCGGGAATGCCGCCGATGCCATGACCGACGATGAGCTCGAGACCGCGATTGCGGCGCTGCACGGCCGTGAGCGGGAGCTTCTCGTCGCCGGGGACAGCGAGGCGGCGTTCGATCTGATGGGCACGAAGTTCGTTCTGCTGTCCACCCTGGAAGGTCGACGACGCTGATCCCTGCGGGGTTACTCCGCGTCCCCGCTGGGCGGGAGCAGCTCATTGATCAGATCGTCGGGCGTTTCACCGGCCTCGAGCCTGTCGATGATCGTACGGGGATCTTCGATGTCGAACTTTCCTGCCATTGCATTGGCAGCGCGGATGTTCTGGGCGATGTGGTTCTTGATAGCTTCTTCGCCATGTGAGGCGAAGATTTCGCAGAGAGCCTGAGTGCGGCTTTGCTTGTCGGGCATGGCGTTCCCTTCGCGGACATCATCCGGTCGTGCTCGGTTCGTGCTGGTTCGTGGCGGTCGGTGCCGTCACTGCCCGACGGTGCGCTTCTTGCGGCGCCGGACCTTCTCGACGTCGGGGAAGGGCTGTCCGTCGTTGTAGGTGTGTTCGAGTCGGTGGGTGTAGTCGGCAATGGCGGCTTCGATGAAGGAGTTGAGCGAGCCGTGGGCGCCGGGATAGACACCGCGCAGGCGCTTCTGGGCGTTGGTGGCGGCGTCGATGACCGTTTCGGCGAGGGTGAAGGTGCGACGACTCACGGTGGGCGGCAGGGTGTGGGCGGGTGCGGCCGGCGTCGGCGTGGCGTCAGCGCGCGGGCCGGGGAGGTTTTCGTCGTCCACATCGGCCCCGCTGAACATGCCGTCGATCTTCGTCACAGACTCTCGTCTCCTTCGTCGAAGGCGGTGTTGTGGTGAGCGCCGCCGATCATGACAGTTCGGTACGACCGGTCTCGGCGCTGGTGTCTACCGTGGCTCTGGCTCGGATGTTCTGGGCGAGGGTGATCTCGCAGAGCGTCGTCGCCGAAGGGGCGACGGTCGCCGTCGGGGCCTGCTGCTTACTGAGTGTTTCCGTCCGTGCGGCGGTGCTGTGCGGCCTGACCGGCGCGCCACACCAGTACCGCGACCAGCACGAGCGCGGCTGCGGCGATGGCAACGGTGAGGTAGATGCTGGTGCCGTCGAGGATGACCGCTCCGCCGAGAAGTAGGGCACCGAGGCCCTGGATGCCGAATCCTGCTGCGGTGCGCGCGTCATCGCCGCGGTTGCGGCGCAGCCACAACTGGCCTCCGGCCAGCAGCAGCACGCTCAGCACAACGGCGATGAGGGTCGGAATGCTCACGAATGAAGCCTTTCTGTCGGATCTCGAGCCGATCAGGATAAAGGGAGGCTCCGACCGGTGCAGGCCGGGACGGTAGTGACGTCCCGGCCTGCATCACCTGGTCGCGCTCGGGCAGCGACCGTCTATTCGGTGTCGGCGGCACCGGGTCTGCTGCGGCGGGAGTGCGACTTCGGGGCCGCCTGGTCGCAGGCGTCGTTGCGGCGCGGCTTCAAGAAGATGACCTTGGCGAGTTCGTCTTGGGCCGGGGATGTCTCGGATGGGTGAATCGTGGGCGGCTCCTCCGGTGTCCTGTGTCGGCCTTTCGGCGGCGGATCAGGCTGCGTGTCGACAGGGAGGTATTCGTCGTCGACGTTGATGCGGGCATAGGCCACGCCGAGCACGACAAGCGCCACAAGGAGCGGCCACTGTTGCCGGAACACCTCCTCCAAGAACGGCAAGGCCCAGGAGAACGGGTCCGAGTCGATGGGTGCGGTTTCGGCCGTGGGTTCTGTCGCCATCAGGGTGGTCTCCAGATCGTTGATGGTCTGCGCCGGGAGTGCCAGCATGGTTCCCCTTCCTCGTAGGCGGTGGTGCGGCCGGTTCTGTTGTCGCGCCGGGGCGGTGGCCGTGGCCTGGTCAGTTGTTGTGTTCGCGTTGGCTGATTCGGGCGTGGGATAGGCCGAGGACGGCGGCGGTGTCGCGGGTGGACAGGCCGGCCTCGCGGCGTAGGGCGGCGATCAGGTCGTCGGTGATGTTGTCGATCTGGTCGGCGACCTCGCGGGACTGGTGGCGTAGCCGGTCGAGGTGGTTGAGCTGGGCGGTGATCTCGACGTCGCCGATACGCACACAGGCGTAGGTGATGTCGGCGGTGTCGGGGTCGATGCCGTCGTGCTGCTGAGCCAGCTTGCGCACGCGGGTGTCGATCGCGGTGAAGCTTTTCTCCCGAAATCCCCAGTCGGGGCGATCATCGATGACCACGGTCCATGCCTTGTCGTCGGCGTCGGCTCGGGTGATGGTCAGGGCGTAGTGGGTCATCGTTTCCTTCTCTGTAGGGGACAGTACGTGGGGGGACGGGGGTTCATAGGCCCGCAGCTCGCAGTGCAGCCAGACGTTTCGTGGCGGCACGTTGCCGACGCCCGAGGATGACCATGTGCTCGAACAGATCGGATTCGGGCAGGGTTTGGGCGGCTTCGGCGATCGCAAGACCGGCATCGTGGAAGCTGCGCCGGTACGCCGCTGATGCCACGGCGCGGGCGTAGTGCCCGACCGCGCCGCCGTCCGCTCCCACGGTTGCGGCGGCGACAAGAGCAGCCTTGAGGCGCTGACCGGCGTGCCCTCCGAGTCGGCCGTCGCGTTCGAGGCGGGCTGCGACCATCGGAGTGGAGTGCGGTGCCCCTTCGGTGACCAGTCCGGCGATCACCTCGAACAGCTCGCGGTACAGCGGAATCGCGAAGTCGTCCCTGCACATGTGCTCGGTGACCTGCTTCGCGGCGGCAGGGTGTGCCCACAGTAGCGCCCCGATCAGCAGTTCTTCGAGATCCCCGATCGGAGTCGATTCGACGTCGTCGGAGTCGATCACGGTGTCGAAGTGGTCCGTCGCGTTCATCTGCATCCCCCGTCGTGTTCGTCGTCTCACTCGACGGTATGCACCCACACCCCGCGTTGTCAATAGCTGTTACCAAGTTCGGTAAATTGATTTACCGCAGTTCGGGGCGGTGTTCGTGCCAGGCTGGGCAACACAACCGGGCGCGATCGGCGCACAGGGGAAGGAGGGAAAGATGGGCGTCGTACCGCGGACTCGACCTGCGGAGGCGACACCGGACAGATTTCTGGATAATCCTATTTTCCGTTCCCTACGGTATCTACCTCATAGGTCGAGTTCCGTTCCGGAGCGGTAGCCGACGGACTGCTCCGGCAGTGGTGCGGTGGCCTCCGGAGTAGTAGTGCGGGGGTACACACGGACGGTGCGGGGGTGTCCGGACATGGCGGCGGCGATGGCACGCAGATCGACGCCGTGGTCGATGATCGGGCCGACCGGCAGCGGATCGGTGGTGTCGGTGATCGCCTGGTCGAGCACGTCGCGCATCAGGCGGGTGTCGCCGGTCTGCATGTATTCGAAGCGTCCCCAGACGAACTGCTCACGCAGGTCCCCAACCAGGGGGTTTTGTTTCAGTTCGGTCTTGCTGACGGCGTGGAAGCGGTCGGTGTCGAGCCGGTAGCCGGCCTCGGCGGACAGTTGCCGAAAAAAGGAGAATTGGGCGCGGGTGTTGCCCTCACGAAAGGGGTGGACGAAATTTATCCGCAGCCACACTGTGGCCAGTTCGCCGATGAAGTCGTTGCGGGCAAGTCCGCGCAGATTGTCTTTGGCGGAGATGCGGTCGAGAACGACTGTAGCGGCCTGGGGGACTTCGCGGGCCTTGAAATACTTGTGCGGTATTTCGGTGACGTGGTTTTGCCCGTTGCGGATGGCGGCGACGTCCGGCCCCCACTTGACCATCGGCCAGTCCCTTGGTGCGGTGCGCAGGTCTCCGGCCCAGGGGTAGACGTCTTGGAACAGGTGGTGGTGGATGCGCTGGAAGTGTGGCAGATCGAATCGGCCGGGGATCGGAGTGTCGGCCAGCTGTTGCATCCGTGTGTAGGACGCGAAGCCTTCGTAGCGGCGGAGAGTCTCGGAGTCGGGGACTCCGTGGGGGTAGGTCGACCGTGGGCCGAGCAGGTTTTTCATCACCGCCCGGCTGGTGTCGGGCACCTGGCCGGGACTCCAGTCGATCGTCTCGGGGATGAAGTAGTCCAACCATTCGCGGGAGTAGCGCGGACCCATATCAGTCGGTCTCGTAGCCGGCTTCGCGGAGCAGCATGTTCTCCACGTCCTTGAGCGTCTTGGTGCCCCGGAGCAGCTCGACCAGTATTTCCTTGTCGTCCTCGCTCATCTGTCGGCCCTCGATCGCCATGATCGGTTCCATCGCGGCGAGGGCGGCGCGGGCTTCTGCTTCGGTCTTGCGTGGTGTCACGAGTTCCCCTCTGGTCGGGTGGTGGTGGGGGGCAGAACTGTCGATCGGTCCTGCCCCACCGGTGGTATCGATTCTGAAGGGGGAAGGGTCAGACGGCGCGGCCGTCGTCGTATCCGCCGTCGTATCCGGCTTCGTACTGCGGCAGCGGGTCGGTGTACCGCGGCTGGTCCGGCCCGGTGCGGCGCGGATCGATCGGACGTAGCGGGCGCCGGTCGCCGGCGGCTGCCCGCAGTCCCTTCTCGAGCATCTCGTCGAGCACGAAGGTGTCCTCGGCAAGCGTCACCGCCTCGTCCGGGCCGATCACCGCCTCGGTCGGCTCGACGACAACATCGGTGTCCACTTCGACACCCACTGCTATCTCGCCGTCAACTCTGGTTGCCGTTTCGGCAAGCGTTGTGGTTTCCGGCGTGGTGGTGAGACGTTCGCGGCGTTCAATACTGGCCTGGTGGATCGCTTCACGGCCGATGTTCTGCTCGGCGGCGAACTTCTCGACCGCTCGGGTAGCGATGCTGAAGGCTTCGCCGCGGGTGTTCACGGCCTCCCGGTCGACACTGCCGTTGCCGTCCCAGGCTTGCAGGTGCCATTGCCGATCGTCCCAGGACACTCGTGCCCCGGGCCTACCGCTGCCCGAGTCGAAGCCGTACTGCCAGATCGCTTCGCTCTCGTCGAGGGCCACCCAGGGATCGGCCTTGCGGTTCTGTTCGCGGATCTCGGTGCCGTCGAGCCAGGCTTGCCGGGCTGCGGCCATGCGCTCGGGTACCGAGGCGATGAGCTCGGCCTTGCTCATGTTCCGGTGTTCGGCCCACGCATCGGTCGGGTTCAGATCCAGAGTCCACTGCGGGTACTGGCCGTCCGCAGCCCGTCGCTGCTGGTCTTCGCGGACGCGGCGCAACGCCTCGGGAGAGTTCTCGCGGGCGTTGACCTCGAGCCGTAGTTCCTCGGCCCGCAGCTTCGCGGCCTCGAGTTCGGCCGTGTCGGTGAAGTCGAGTTCCGGTTCGGCCTCGGCCTCGGTGAGCCGGCGACGGTTGTGTTCGATGCGCGACTCGATGGTGGTGATGTGCCGGTCGGCGCGATCGGCGATCTTGCGGATGGTGGACAGCATTCCCTGCGCTCCGGTGGAGCGTTCGAGGACGTTGAAGAACCGATCCCGCTCGTACCAGGCGGTTTCCTCACCGACGGTGACGTAGAACTGGCCGAGGGTCTGGCTGTAGCCCAGGCTCAGCGGCACCCCGCCGATGACACCGAAGACCTGCTCGTCGCTGCTGCGGGTCACCTCGTCTTTGAGCCGGATCAACGACCCTCGCAGGGCATCGGCCAGCTCCGCAGTCTGCGAGTCGGAGATCGTCCCGTCGGGGAAGGCCCACATCTTCCGGGCACGGTCCTCGACGGCGCTCCAGGCTGCGAGCTTGCCGGCGACCTCCCGGACCTCGGGCAGCCGTTTCTCGTCGGCGGTGATCGATCGGCTCAGTGCCCGGATCGCAGCGTTGCGGGCCGCGTTGGCATTGAGCACGGCATCGCGGCGGGCTTCGAGTTCGGCGACCTTCTGGTCGGCTTCGACCTGTTCGACGAAGACCGGATCACCGGTGGCGGCGGCCTTGCTCTGCGCCCACGAGACCGTCAGGTCCCCGCCGAGGTCTTCCATGGTGGGCGGCACGTCGGCCTTGCGGATCATCGCCACGAAGTTCGATTTGCGTGCCACGTACTGGTACATCATCGCGTCGTAGGAGCGGCGGGCGACCATGTTGACCACGCTGACGGTCTCGTGGACGTTGCCCTGGCGGATGATGCGGCCGAGGCGTTGTTCCATGTCCGCGGCCGTCCACGCCGGGTCGAGGTTGATCATCTGCTTGAGTGCCCGTTGGACGTTCAGGCCGGTGCCGCCTTTCTTGGTGGAGGTGAGCAGCACCCGGATCCGCCCGTCGGCGCAGGCTTGCACCAGGCGGGCTTTGGCCTTGGGGTTGTCGTAGTCGTGCATGAAGGCGATCTGCTCGGGTTTCATGCCTCGGGCCACCAGGGCGTCGCGCAGCTCGGTGTAGAGATTGCGGGCCTTGGGGCCGGCACCGGCCTTGGGGGTGCCGCGGTCGCAGAACACCAGCTGGAACACCCCGGTCATCTCGGGGCCGTACTTGTCGGCCGGGATGCGTAGGTCGGCGTGGTCGTGGTGGACCTGCCAGATCAGGTCGGCGGCGTGCTCGACCCGGCTGTGCTGCGGGTCCGGTGCGCCCAGGTTCGCCAGCGCCGGATACATCGTCAGGTTCCGCCCGTCGGTGGCGATCTTGAGGCTGTTGTCCAGGTCCATCCGATCGCCCTGGATCTGGGACATGCGCACATCGAGGTCGGCCATTGCGTCGATCGCGTCTTGTCCCATGTCGAACTCCACGATCTTCGGGGCTCCGCCGTCGAGGACGGGCAGGCGCACCGGGATCCGGTCGGAGGTCACCACGTCGCGGAACTGGTCGAGCATCGCCACCAATTGCGGGACGTTGGCGTATTCGGCCATGCGGGTTTTCATCTGGATGCGGGTGGCGGTGGTGTTCATCTCCGGCACCGACACCGGCTTGGCGAAGGTGCCCGCCCAGTTGTCGATGCGTCCCAGGCCGGCCTCGTGCAGCAGGTCCGGGCGCAGGTACTTGGTCATCACCCAGATTTCCGACAGCGAATTGCTGATCGGGGTGCCGGTGGCGAAGGCGATCGCCTTGGCCGGCGCGTGCGCCATGCCCTGCTCGGCGCCCAGGGCGCGGGCCTTCTCCCGCAGATGCTTGGCCTTCATCTCCAGGTCGGTGGACCGCTGGGAGCCATTGGTGACCGCCAGATCGGCGCTGTTGGAGGGGCGGGTGAGGTTCTTGTAGTCGTGGGCCTCGTCGATGAACAGGAAGTCGGCCCCGGACTGTTCGAAGGTCAGTCCTTCGTCGGTGGCCTTGGCCGCGATGATCTTCTCGACCCTGGCTTCGGTGGATTTGATCGCCTGCTCGATCTGCTTGACCGTGAACTCCGCGCCTTGGCTGTTGGCGGCGTCGAGGGCGTCGCGCAGCTCACCGAGTTCGCCTTCGAGGTACTCGATTTGCGCTTCGCGGCGCATGGGGATGCGGCTGAACACCGACTGCGGCACGATCACCAGGTCCCAGTCCCCAACGGCGCTCTGCCCGACGAAGCGTTGCCGGTCGTCGCGCCCGTCCAGGTCGGCGGCGACGAGGATGTTCGCGTTCGGGTAGGCGTCGCGGGCCTCGGTCGACCACTGTCCGAGCAGGTGATTGGGCACCACGATCCACGGCTGGCGGATCTGCCCGAGCCGTTTGGCTTCCATGCACGAGGCGGTGATCGTCAGGGTCTTGCCGGCTCCGACGACGTGGTCGAGCAGGATCGTCTCGTCGTGCAGGAACCGCTGCACGGCGGCGGCCTGATAGTCGTACGGCGTGTACTTCGGGTTCATACCGGGAAACGCCTTGCCGGTCGCGTCGTGGACCGGCTTGACGTAGGAGTTGTAGCGCTCGTTGAAGATGCGGGCCAGGCGCACATAGCGGTCGCCGTCTTCCCACAGCCATTTTTCGAACCGTTCCTGCAGGGCTGCGGCCGAGGCTTGTGCCTGCTCGGTGAGCTTGACGTGGAACCGCGGCTTCGGGGAGCGTTCGAGCTCGTCGCCGGTCTTGTTGACCTGGACCGGCTTGTTGTTGGCGAGCAGTTCGACCATCTTCACGCCCGGCAGCCGGGCACTGCCGTACTTGTCCGGGTAGCCACCGGAGAATTCGTGGCGGCTTTTCTGATCGGTTTTGATCTGCCAGTTTCCGCTGACCTGATCGTGTTCGACGGTCAGCCGGTCCGGGCGCAGCCCGAACTCGGCAACCAGAAACGCGCGATAGTCCTCGATCGGCACCCAGGTCGCGCCGATGCGCACCCCGATCTCGGCGGGGTCCACATCCGGGGGCACCACCTCCTCGAGGGCGCCCGCCAGCGGGGCGTAGCGCGGATCGTCACTGGCCTTGATCTGGGCAAGAGCGAGTTTGTCGCGGACCTGCCCGGACAACGCGACCGTCGCCAGTTCCCACCGGTCGGCATCGTGCAGGGACGGATAGATCTTGCCGCGGGCCTGATCGAGTGCGTCCTCGACCGACACCTCGAGCAGCTCGGCGACCCGCTGCGGCGAGATGTATCCGAGTTCGTCGAAGCTGATCGCCAGCGCTTCGTCGATGTCGGCGGCACTGGCGGCCTTGTCCTTGAACGGGGTGGTGTCCTCGGTGAAGATCGCCGTCTTGGTCGCCACCGCGTCGCTGCCGTCGAACGTCGACTGGAAGTTCTCGATGGCCAGCACCATGCCCAGGCGCGGATCGCGGGCGATCGCGCCTTGCAGATGCGCGGAATAGCGGCGCGGTTGCGGCTGCGCCGATGCCTGCTCGTACAGCTCCTCGTACACCTCGTCGGGGATCGACCCGGTGTAGGGGCCGGCCTCCTTCGGATCCAGCCCGTCGGCGAGGGCCTCCTCGCGACCGGTCTTGATCCGCCACTCGGCGATCGCCTTGTCGAGGCGGGCGGCGATCTTGTCTTCCGACAGCGGGGTCGGTTCGGTGAGCTTGAAGCGGTTCAGCGGCCCCCATGTGGCCACGTAGCGGTCGTAGAGGCCACGGAGGCGGGCGCGGATGACGTCGCGTTCGGCGACGGTGGCGGTGCGCGAGCGGCTGGCCTCGGCCAGCTCCATCACCGTCTCACCGAGACCGATGATGACCTTCCACTGCTCGGCCAGGTCCTTGCCGCGGCAGCCGGCCTCGGCCCAGCCGCGACCGAGGGTGAACTGCTCGAAGCGGTCCTCGGCTTCGTTGAAGCGCATCGCACCGGGCAGCACCTCGTTGGAATCGAGGTCGGCTCCGGTGCGCAGCCCCGGCGTGGTGAACGCTTCGACCTGCGCCGGATCGGGGGCCGGGGCGGTGAATCCGAGTCCGCGACCGAGGGCCTGGTCGATGATCGGGTCGAGCTGCTCGCGCAGCTGCGTCGCCAGCGGCTTTGTGGTGGTGGGGGCAACGCGCAGCGACGACCCGGCATACATGCCGTTGCCCACCGTCAGGGTGCCCAGCACCCGCTCGGGGTGTTTCTTGAAGTACGGGTTGATCCACGTGTGGGCGGCTTCGCCGGTCGTGGCGTCGACCGCGTCGACCTGGACGGCGGGCTGTGCCCATTCGAGGGTGTCCTCGGTGGGGGTGGCGCCGTCGTTGCGGCGGCGGAACACCAGCACGTCGGTGACCACGTCGGTGCCGGCCTGCCGGTCGAATGCTCCGGTGGGCAGGCGTACCGCCCCGATCAGATCCCCCTTGGCGACGATCGCGGCGCGTTCTTCGGCGCGGCGGGCATCGGAGGTGAACATCGAGGTGACCACCGCGACGTAGCCACCGGGAGCGGTCAACGCCAGCGATTTGGCGATGAAGTGGTTGTGGATGGACAGACCGTCCGCGTTGTGGATCGGGTCGACGGGCGCGAACCTGCCGAACGGGACGTTGCCGATCGCCCCGGTGAAGGTGTTCTCGGGGGCGAAGTTGCGCTCGAAGCCGTGGTTGCGGATCTGCTGCGAGGGATACAGGTAGTGTGCGATTTTCGCGCTGATCGGCTCGATCTCGACGCCGACCATGCGCACCGACTCCGGTGCGGTGCCGACGAAGTGGCCGGCCCCGCAGCCCGGCTCGAGCACCACGGCGCCGTCGGGCAACCCGGCCCGCGCCACCGCCCGCCACAGCTCCGCCACCACCGCGGGGTCGGTGTAGTGCGCGTTCAGGGTGGTCTGACGGGCCTGGGCGAAGCCCTTGTCCCCGAGCAGGTCCAGCAGCTCGGCGTGCTCGTTACCCCACTGCGCGAGGATCTTCGCTCGGTTGTCGAAGATCTCCGGGATCGCTCCCCAGCCGGACCACTGCGCCAGCACCGCCTGCTCGTCGGCGGTGGCCGGTCGCTGCTGCTGGTCGAGGTGCTGCACCAGACGCAGAGCGGCGATGTTCGCCCGTGCCCGGGCCTTCGCCCCGCTGGGGACGAGCACCTCGGTTCCGAGGGCGAAGTCCTGCACCGCCGCGGCTGGGGCGGCAGGGCGGGCCACCGCGGCGTCGGCACCGTGTTCGGCGGCCGGCGCGCTTTCCTCGAGGCCGGTCTCCGCGACCATCTCGGGCGCGGTCGGCTGGTCCGCGGCCGCGGTGGCCGGTAGCTCGCTGCTGGCTGCGGCGGTGTACTTGGCGGCGGCGGTGCGGGAAACCCAGATGTGTGCGCCGGATTTCTTACGGACGCGCACCAGCTGGCGCTTGTCCCGCCACAGGGGACTCGACAGCGGCTCGCCGTACTCGGTCTCGGGAACAACCAGCTCGTCGGTGTCCACAGCCGGGGTCCTGGGCGCCGCCTCATCGGTCGAGGCGGCAGCCTCCGGCTCGACGGTCGCCGCCGGAGGGGTCGCGGCGGGCGCGGCAGGTTCTTCCTGCTCCAGAACCGGCTCGGGGGCCGGATCGGTGATCGGCCTGGCGTGGCCGACCATCAGGTGTTCGGTGAGCACCCACGAGGTTGCGGACGTCTCGAGGGCAGGGTCGGTGACGGTCGGGGTCGACGGCTCGGTGGGAGCGGGGTCGACCTCGTCGAAGATCACCGCGCCTGCGTCGTCGATCGCAGGCGCTACGACTCGGGGGGACGGCGGTTCGGCCTCCTCGCGCTGCGGTTCTGCTCCCGCGTCGACATCGGCCTCGGCCTGTGGGCCGATCTCGGCGGTGTTCTGCGGGTCGAGCTGCTCGCCGTCGTGTTCGGCGGCGAGCACGGTGCGGGCTTCGGCGATCGCGTCCCGCAGGGTCAGCTCGGGTCGGGGCCGGCCGTCGACGGTGGTGATGCGTTCTTTGCTGCCCGGTGTCCGCCCCAAGCGGATCGTCACGTGCCGGCCGTCCGGGTCGCCGATGACCACATCTCCGGCCCCGGCGAAGGTCAGATCGGCCGGGGTGAGGCTGTAGAGGTCGTCCCCGGCTGCCCGAAGCTCGCGCAGAACCTTCGGGTCCACATCGTGTTGAAGGGTCCAGGCCAGGTCGATGCCGTAGCGGTCGAGCAGGGCGGTTTCGGCCGGGAAGTCGCTGCGCAGCTGGTCGATGATGCCGCGCCGCACATCCTTGATGAGTGCGTGGTCGGCAACCGCGGAACCGGATTGGCTGTAGCGCCACAGCAGGTCCGCACTGGCGGCAGCGTGGTAGAACTCGTTGTTGCGGGCGTAGGCGATCGCCCTGGTCAGCACGGTGGCGCGGGCCTGGGCGTAGGGCCGGTAGGCCCGCTCGATCCACTCCGGGAGCGCGATGTTGCGGGCTTCGAGCAGCGCACCGATTGCCGCCCGGGCGTTGCGGCCGCAGGTTACGGAGCTGCTCTCGCCGCCGAGGGTGTAGTCCCAGCCCCGCATCGGGAAGTAGGCGACCTTGCTGTTCGGATGGTCCTTCAACGTCAGGGCGCAGTAGGCCGCCCCGTCCCGGAACTGGGCGGACAGCTCCGACGGGTCGGGTGCGGGCAGGTTCGGGATGATGTTCCCGCGCATCTCCGCAGCCAGACGCTCGGTGGGAATGTCCGCGGTGGCGGCGATCAGATCGGGGCGCTCTTCGGCCATGACCTCGAAGGCGGTCTCGATACCGATCTCGATGATCGGGGTGCGCGGGTACATCGGCAGCCCGACCCACGATCCGAGCAGCGGGTCCCGTCGGGCGTGCATGGTCATCCACGCCGTCCACTGCGCGGCGGTGCCCTGATCCCAGGTCAGCTCGGGACCGTGCACACGCTCCCATTCGGCGTAGGCCCGCTCATACAGCTCGTCCGGCAACCGGTGTTCGAGCAGTACCTTCGCTGCGGCCTGGCGCAGCGGGGGCGCCTTGCGGGCGGCCTCGGCGATCAGGCTCTTGACCTCGGAACGGGTCACGGCCGGCAAGTAGTCCGGGCGCCGGCCTTCGACCTGAGCGATCAGCCGCGGATCGACGGCGACCTCGGCGATCAGAGCCTGCCGTTCGCCAGCGGTGGCCTCGCGACGTGCCTGCTCGACACCGGCGAACCACTGGTGGCGGATCTCATCGCGGCCCGTGCGGCTGCGCACCTTGCCGATCGCGGCGGCGACCTGCGGATCGGTGTCCGGCTGCGGCAGCGTCAGCGGATCGGCCGGGTCATAGGCGGCGCGGCCTCGTGCCCACCACTGATCGACCTCGACCGTGGCGGCCTGGTCGATCCCGTCCTGCACTGCGGCGACGTGCTCGCCGCGCTGCTCGGCGGTGGCCGGTTCGGCCGGCTCCTGGGTGTCGAGTACAGCCTGGGTGGTGTCGAGGAAGTCCTCGGTGAACGGACGCTCGACGTCGGCGCGGGCCTCGACGATCGCGTCGGCGACCTCGGTGGTGACCGGATGCTGTGTCGGCTCGCCGGTGCGGGCCTGCCAGTACGCCTCGGCAGCGCGGTGCCCGAGCTCGCCCCAGCGTTTCGGGTCGGACAGCATCACTCGGCACACCAGGAACTGCTCGTCGGTGAGCGAGTCGCGATCGGCCATCAGATCCGCGAGGGCGACCTGGGCTTTGACCGTGAAATGCCCGTCGGCCCACGACAGGAACTGCGCTGCGGTGTTGACCTGCGGGTTGGCGGCAGTGTCGGCGTCGGTGTCCGGTTCGGCGAGGCGTTCGAGCACCCGGCGCTCGACGTCGGCCAGGGGGTCGATCCGCGGCCGCGGCCGCGGCTGCTCGACCTGCGGTTCTTCGTCCTGGGATGTCTCGGCAGCGGCTGGGGCAGGTGGTGTGGCCGGCTCGGCCGGTGTCGCGGCCGGGATGAACATCGGCCCGGCGGGACGGTCGGTGAACTGGGCGTTGGGCAGGTTGCCGGCGAGCATCGCCGTGATCAGATCGTGGGCTTGGCCTTTGGTGATGTCGTCGTCGAGGACGAACGGCACGTTCGCCTCCGCGGCCAGGCGCTCGATGGTGCGCAGTTGCCGCTCGGTTGCGGGATGCTCCCGCCAGGCCGGTTGTGCGGCGGCGACCTCGCGCACCGTCTGCTTGGGGACGGCCTCCGGGTCGATGCCCCAGGTGTGCAGCTCGGTGCGCAGCTGGTTTTCCTGCGCCCGCAGCTCACGCCAGCGTCCCCGCAGACGGTCGAGCCGTTCGGTCAGCGTGGTGACGCGCTGACCGTTGACCTCGATGCCACGGTCGAAACCGCGTTCCTGCGCAGTCTCCAAAGCTGTGTTCGCTGCGCCCAGCCTCTTGGCGAGCTTGCGTCCCAGCAGCTCCAGGTCTACGAATTCGCTGCGGACTTGCGCCCACTGCGCCTGGATCAGAACGGCAGATCCGGGTCCTCCGGCGGGTTGCGCCGCATCTCGTCCTCGATCAACTCCGTCAGCTCCTCGGTCAGCCGGTCGCGGGAGGTCGCCGGCACCGGCTGGTTGTCCTCGATCCGCTGTGCGATCAGGGCCTGCGCCAACGCCCGGAACCATGCCGGCTTGTCCAGCCACACTCGCTCGACCACCCGCACCGCGGTCGGGTTCGGCCTGACGTTCTGCGTCCGCCACCGGTCGGGGTCCTGCGCTACCCGAGCCGCTTCCCAGTCCTTCTCGGCTTCCTGCTCGGCCCACTGCTCGAACTGCTCCCAGTCCTGTCGGATCTCGGGGGTCACCTGCGGATACAGTTCGTTCTCGAGCACCATCTCCCGTGCTGCCCGCCACGCCGTTTCCTTCGCGCGGACCGCGTCCTGGTACGTCGCGTCCGGCGCCGGCGGGTTCGCCTGCTCGAACTGTTCGGCCGCGTCCTCGGTCAGCTGCTGCAGGCGCAGGGCCTGCCGATCGATCCGTTCCTGCTCGGTCGCCGGATCGACGCCCAGCCACTCGACCAGAATCCGCCTGGTCTCGGCCGCGATCGTCAGGTCGATCCCCTCGACCTGTGTCGTGAATTCCTCGCTCTGCGCCACCGCCCTGTCCTCCCTGATCCTCGGAACCGAATGCCCCCTGCTGGGCGTCTTCCCCCGTCACGCGACCTCCTCGACTGCCCCCGACTCTGGGCGTAGCGCCCCCTTCATCCGCAGGACTGCCGGAGATATTACAATAGTAATAGGTGAATCCGTTGCCAGGGGAAAGCTCGGCCTCTCCAAGACTTATGCGGCCTTTCTGTTGGACGACGTCGCAGCAAGCGCTTCTGTGACGATCAGGCGCGCCGACCGGTAGTCCGCACGGCCATTGGCCCTGGCAGGAAATCGTCCGTATCGCATCCGAGCGCTTGCGTCCATGGGGAGGGCCAGATTCGATGGGGGAGTCCTAGGGACGCCGTGCTTCTTACCGCGGCGGCTTCTCCACTCAATTTCTTCGAGCCACCACCGATGCAGTTCACGGTCGACAAGGTGCCGATGAGCTCTCTGTGCTGCCACGCCTCTAACTCCGAGCGAGGCAGCCACTCGGTCCATCTGTTGCGAATTTCTTGAAGTCGACAACTTCGGAAGCAGCCCCTTCTCATAGAGTTTTCCTACGATCCGGGACACGGTGCTTCGGGTGTAGCCAGTAAAGGATGTAACCCAGGAAATTATGTCATTTCCGAAGGAAGCGGAAGTTGAGGTTTCTCCGAACTTGAGAACTGCCCAGTGAACACGGGCACCCACACCACCGAGCCCTGCTCCGTTCGACCAGACATCGTGAGTGTGGTGGTCCAACAGTTCTAGGGATAGCCCTGAACCAGAGCGGGGGGCGGGTTCCCCTTGTGTTGCAGTAGAACACCGAATGTTCAACTCCCAGGTGGAGGCTCGAGTCCCTGCTCCTGCTCGAACTCGAGAAATCCAGCCTTCCTGTGCAAGCACTCGCAGGCGTCGAGACACCGTGGAAGCATCAACGGCGGCTGCTTCGGCCAATCGGCGTACATCTATGTCCAGCGTCCGTGTGCGGGCCGTACGTGCCAGGACGACCAGGGCATGCAGGATTCGTTCGTCGCTCGCTCCGCCGGCGCGTGCCCAACGAGTCGGGTCTGTTGTAATAGCGGCTTCGATTTGGTCGAGCTCGTCATCGATAACTTCGCGTTCGGTGACACTGGGCGGAGTAAACCGAGCGGCGGTATCGAGGGCACGCCGCCACTGGCGAACCGTCTCATCTCGGCCCCGGTCACGGTCTTCGCGTAGGCGGACAAGACCCGGGGCTGAACCGACAACTGCTTCGACATCTGCCAGGGTACGACCAGCTTTCGCCATCCCGAGCAGGATGCTGTGTGCGAGGGCCGATCTGTCGGTGCCTAGCGGGGGAGTCGTAGATAGAAGCGCGCGAGTTCGGGCGGTAAGTGGTCGGCGCGGGCGATCGAGATGCGGTCCGGCCTGGTCCTTGACGATGCGGACCCTCTGAAGACGGGGGTCTCGCAAATGAGATTCGGTGTGAGGATGCTGGGCGAGAAGCCATTGCACCACCTCGGGCGAAGTACCTGCATCCATGCGCACCAACGTGTCGATCAGTGCTTGCCCACGAAGATGGGGGAGGGACCAGCCACCGTGACGATGGGGAGCGCCAGGAGGTCGCACCGCGCCAGTGGCGGAGTTGGTGAGCGGGGACAGATCGAGACTTGGGTAGTGTTGGCGTAGTACGTGCGCTAAGCGGCGCACACTGTCCGCAGAAGTGCCCGGTTCGGTGAGCCGGACCCATATGTGCTGGCCCTTCGTCGGACCGGAGACTGTACGCAGATATGCGACTCCCAGGTCATCAAGCACATTGCACAGGCGATCTGCATCACTGACGGCAGTCTCAGTACCGTGCCGACTGCTATCGAAGTCGAACGCGAGTAGCCGGAATCGTCGCTGTGTATCAGTGAGGTGAATAGCCCACGGCACGGCCGGTGCAGTCGCAGGCATCGCTGATGTGGCCAGGTAGTCATGCGTTTGCTGCACGTCGAGACGTACTCGGGGTCGCGGTGACCATTTACGAGTACACACCTCAAACAAGCGCTCTATGAGACGCGGGTCACTTATCTGTGACGTGTTCGAACCGCAGCATTTAGTGGCCGTACTTAAATCGCTGGCGACACGCGGTGATTTGATTGAACCTTCTTCAGGGTGTGCGATACCCTGAGACCACTCAGGCAAGAGTGTCCCTTCGGGGAGGTAGAGGAACAAGAAGTTGGCGCTTCTCCTCTACGTGACTTATTTCGAAGCCCCTGGCCGGCACGCCGGGGGTTTCGTTTTTGTATAGGCCTGCTCTACGCGGTCAGGCGCTTCGTTGGATCTGGGTGTCCTCCTCTTCCTGCAGCCCTGCGGCGGTCAGGTCGGCGACTGTCGTCCCCATAGCGTCCGCAACGATCTCCATAAGCAGCGTGTTGGCGTTGAGCCCACGCCGTTCCGCTTCGGTATGAAGGAACCGACGCACGCTTGGGTGCACACGAAGGTTCATCTGCACAGGCGTATACGGCAGCGCGGGACGGCCCACTCTGCGGCGACGGACACAATCGGACATGCCGACGATCATGACAGTTCGTCTTGTTCTTTCACTCTAGACACGCCGGACTTGCAGAAATTTTCTGCTACCTACGAAGTAGAGAGTTAGGTGCACGAGCTAAGCGTGCGCGGGCAGTGATCTTGCCATCGGACGCCGAAGCGACGGGAAACCGTCGAGTGATGCTACGACAGTGCGTCATTGATACCAGATTGCACATCGAGGATTACTGTCTATACCCTCCGCACGGCAGCCTGTTTGTAGAACGATCCCAAGCGACCTCACTACAAGCCTGCGAGAGGTGCCGAAGCAGCGAGAGTCGCGCAAATCTCAAGATAGACGGCAAAGGCGCAGGTCGCAGGATTGCCGATAACCTAAGTTATGTTAACTAGAGTGGAACCGGACCTCCTCCGGACAGGTGCGGCAGGGCGTCCGAGGCGTTCGGAGATCCCTGGTTCGCCCGAATCGATGCGATGGGCCCCACCTGTCACTCGGCCTCTGGCTCGAGTCCGGCCCACCTCCGGACTGCGACCGGCCTGCCGGCGCCCGTGCCGGATCGAGCCGCCGATCCGCTCGACGCGCGTTCGGCTGCTCATGCATCGGGTGCCATGCCGCAGCGACGCGCACACTGCACCGACCCACGGTTCACCGATGCGGCGTTGCGGCAGCACCGTGTGGTCGTCGCGTGCGCGTTGCGCGCCGCAGATCGCGCGGACGATGCGCATGTTGGTGGCGCGGGATCATCCCGTCCCCCGGGGTGCTGCGACCACCGATCGCCCCTTCTCGCCTCTTCCACATTCGATGGATAATCGGGGTTATCCATGATTTATCGCAGTGGCGGAACTGCGCAAGGGTGACCCCGCCAATCAGCGCCATCCTGCGATCCGAAGGACGCCACGTCGAGAGGCCGTCAAGCCCGCTGGCACGTGCGAGTTGCTACCGGGGATCCTCTGTGGGGTCGGAAACCGGGTTCTGGACCACTGTGTGTGATGGTGCGACACTGCGACTCAGGGTAGGGATCCTGGCAATTCCGCCTGGCAGACTTCGGCCATGGACCGGAACCGAGGCACCGGAAACAACGGTCGCCACGAGTACTACAGCACCAGCGACGTCGGTGAGGAACTGCCGACCGTCCGGCACGGTGACTTCGAACAAGCGGACTAGTAGGACTTTGTTAGGTTCACCACTTCCTGGTGTGAGGCCTCGAGATTCGGCGAGATGTCCGAGACGATAACCAGGTGGATGCCGCAGCCCTGACCGATGTCGGTGAACGTCTCGATGCGTTCATCGGCGAGGTGTTCTCCTCGCTCAAACGCAAGGACCAGCGAGCAACGGCCGGGGTATATGCGCGAGGGTTGATGCTCGACGGGCGCCGCAAGTCGATGCAGCCGATGGCCGACCGCCTCGGGATCGATCACCAACGCCTGCAGCAGTTCGTCACCACCTCACCGTGGGATCCGGTACCGGTCCGGAAAACACTGTCCCGCAAAGCGTGTGATTTGATCTCCCCGGATGCGTGGGTGATCGACGACACCGGATTCGCCAAGGACGGTGACGCCTCGCCGTGTGTGGCCCGGCAGTATTCGGGCACCCTCGGCAAGGTCGGAAACTGCCAGGTCGCGGTCAGTGTGCACGCCGCCACCGATACCGCGTCCGCACCCTTGGATTGGCGGCTGTATCTGCCTGAGAGCTGGGACGATCAGCGGTGCGACGATCCGGAGACGGCCTCGGCGATCACCGCTCGCCGGCGACGCAACGCGATCCCGACCGAGGAGCGCTATCGCACCAAGGCGGTGATGGCTCTCGAGATGCTCGACGAGCTGATCGCGTGGGGCCGGATCCCGCCGGTGATCGTCGCCGACGCCGGCTACGGCGACTCGGCGACCTTCCGGCAGGGCCTGACCGACCGCGATCTGGTCTATGTCGTGGCGGTCAAGGGCGCCACCCTCGCGCACCCCGCCGATGCAGTCCCGGCCGCCGCCGCGTACTCCGGGCGCGGGCGGCCTCCGACCCGACGCTACCCACCGGCCGTGACCTGCAGGGATCTCGTTCTGGCGGCCGGAGTAGGCGCGCTGACCGAGGTCACCTGGCGCCGCGGAACCAAGACCGGTCCGGGCAACCCGACCGCGGTGATGCGCTCACGGTTCGTGGCGCTGCGGATCCGCCCCGCGAACCGCACCATTCCCCGCGACGAGGATGGAACCCTGCCGCAGGCGTGGCTGCTCGCCGAATGGCCGGCGGGCGCGGCGCAGCCCACCGACTTCTGGCTGGCCACCCTGCCCGAGGACACCCCGCTGTCAGAGTTGGTGCGCCTGGCCAAGATCCGCTGGCGCATCGAACACGACTACCGGGAACTGAAAACCGGTCTCGGACTCGACCACTTCGAGGGCCGCTCCTGGCTCGGCTGGCACCACCACGTCATCCTCGTCACCGCCGCACACCTGTTTCTCACCACCCTGCGGCTGACCGACCCAAAAGCGATCGGGCGGGACTGACCCTCTACGGCATTGTGCGCGAACTCCAACGCACACTGGCCTATTGGATCGGTACCTGCCCGACCTGCCATCACACCTTCCCAACCTAACAAAGTACTACTAGGATATGCGCTTTTTGTCCGCGCTGACCAGACATCTGTCGGCACGATCCTGGGACACTGGGGTGTACGAGATCGAACGGCTGAGCTGGGCGGATTCGGTCATGACGTTGGTGGTGCGGGTATGG
>NZ_JARDJE010000031.1:0-37475 GCF_048957735.1 Rhodococcus sp. As11 | reverse complement strand
ACCAGAAAAGCACCCGAAAAGCACCAACAAAACATCGAAAAATCATCAAAACAGATGTAAACTAGAGGCATGAACAACAACGAGAACGGCCCCGTTACCCGCCTCAACACCGCCCAGTTCATCGAAGGCATCCCCGCCTTCGTCGGCATGGTCCCGAACGAATCCCTCGTCATCGCCCTGTTCGATCCCCAGGGAACGACCGGCCCCTTCGCCCGCCTCGACCACGACAACGCCACCGCCGTTGTCGCTCTCGACAAGCTCATGGCCGCCGCCGAGTCCGCCGACTTCAACGCCACCATCGCCGCACTCGTCAGCATCCACCCCAACGGCGACACCGCAGAGGAAACCCTTCTCGCCGCCACCCGCCACGCCTACACGCTCGGTCTGGCCGTGCCCATCGCCGCCGTCCTGCCCGAGTACACCGCCGGTGAGACCTTCTTCAACTTCCCCAGCGCCGAATCCGGCGAACTCGGCGACATCCTCGCGAGCACCGTTGCTGTCCTCGGAGTCATCGACGGCCGCGCACCCATTGCCCCCAGCCGCGACGCGCTCGCCGCCGAACTCGCACCCGCCGAAGACCTCGGAGTGTTGTTCGAGCGCCAGTGGGACGCGCGCCAGGCCCGCGCCCAGGCTCCCGAAATCACCGACGCCGCGAACCTCGAGACGCTGCGCGACGCGATCGAAGCACCCCGCGAGCTGACCTATCCCGAAGCCGTCGCCGTCGCGATCACCCTCACCGACAACCCCCGCGCCCGCGACGTGGCCCTGTACTTCTCCCGCAACGTCGCCGCCGTCGCCATCCTGACCGACGCCGCCCGCAAGACCTCCGGCTACGCCCGCTTTACGATCCTGTCCGTCCTCGCCGCCGTCGCCTACGCACACGGCTACGGAGTCCGCGCCGCCGTCGCCCTCGACGCCATCGAGAACGGAGTAGCCCACGAGACCCAGATCCCCAAGCTCGCGCTTCTCATCCGCCAAGTCGTCGACCACGGCCTGCACGCCAAGGGAGTGCAAGAAGTCCTCGAGGCCGGTCGAAACGTCCTCCCCGAATTCGGATTCACCCCCGAGGACTGACAAACACACCACGAGGCCCCGCACCGACCGGTGCGGGGCCTCGCCCTATCTCCAACTCACCAACGAACCCGCCCGCACCTTCCGCAGCGCGCAGGGCCGAGCTCAGGGCATCGAGCCCCTTCGCCCGACTTCTCCCGCAGCTCGCGCACGGATCCGCGCCACCGCGCCGGGACAACACCCAACCGCAGTGCAACAACCGTGCATCGTCACGGTGCGATTCAGGCGAGCCGTCAGAGAATGTCCGGCTTATCCGAGAAGCAGATGTCGATGCTGCGAGTACGGGGTACGTCCAACACCGGTATGCCAGCGACCGCCGCATCGAGGGCCAGGTCCGAAATCGGCATCACCTCGAGCACGGCACCGAGCAAGGCCGCTTCCGCTTCACTTCGCTGCATAAGAACCCCTAACGTCTCCGAAACCGCCCCGACTCGCGTGCAACGGTCAACTCTCATCATCGAATATCCACCGTGGCCGAACCAACCGCCTCGACACATCAGAAGACGATCGCCTGCCAACTACCACAGCGTTCCTTGCGCCCCGTCGTACAGGGCTGTCTCGATCGCGTGCTGATCCCAGCCATATCGCAAGACCGCCTCGCGCACCGCTCGTGAGCGTCGAGCACGTTCAGCACGGTCGGCGCCGAACCACAACCGCCGGCCCCCGCCGCGACCCTTACGCCCCATGTCCGCCATGTTCTCAGCGGCCGACGCGAGCACCACATGGGCAGCGAAGGCATCACCATCGCCCGTGTTGACGCACAGCGGGTTGTCACAACGCCGGTGCATCGCCACTTCGTTGTCCTCGAGGCCACGTTCCAGCTCCACAGCGAGCGCGTAACGGTGCGGTCGGACCACGATCTGATGACCGTCTCGAGCTATCCAGAATCGTCCGTAGCCGTCGTCACCGAGTGCACCGACCCAGAGGTGACAGGAATCCAAGTCCGGTCCGTACACCACGCGTTGGAAGAAGCGAGTCCGTTCGATCTCGTCTTCTGGCGCCCACCGCACAGTGGCTCCGTCTCTGACCTCGCGCCGCTGCTTGCTGCCCGATCAGGAGCCGGAAGCAGCTACAGGCACCTCGGGCGTCGGTTCGTTCGCCTCACTGCCGCCCTCGCTCGATCCTTGTGCGGGAGGCGTCGAGTCGTTGTTCTCTTCGGCCAGCTTCACCAACCGGCGCACCATCGCCACGTCGAGATCGACGAGTTCGGAGATCGAGGTCGCGGTCTCGCCACGTCCAGCAACCTGCGCCAGCGACCTGCCCGCCGCGAGTTCGGCCGCAGCCTTCTTCTTTTCGAACTCCTCGTTCGCCTTGGCGATCGCTGCATCACGACGAACAGCGGCCTTGTCCACCTTCTCCAGCGACGCCAACGCGCGCTCGAGGTCGCGTTGGTTGTCGCTTATCCGCTTGAGCAATTCAGCGCGCCGTTCCGACAGCTTCGACCGTGCCTGACTGCGTGCCGAGATCACCTTGGTCTCGTTGTGCACCGCATCCCCCGAACCACTCACTGCGACACCCTTCCCTTCTACAACAACTCACGCCGAGTCTAAACCAGCAGCCCGACCAACCTCGTCGCTTCGCCGGAGCGGTCTGCGACCGCCGGCCATACCGATCTACATCGCACCGTATCCGGGCACCAGCAACAGAAGGAAGGGGACACACCTCTTGCAGTTTTACTGACATTCGGGAATCTCGCTTCCAACCTGCACGTTCGTACCGCTAAGATCGATCCCGTGATGACCCTCCACGTCCTGCACGCAGCGGACGGCTACGAGTACCTGACACGTCAGGTCGCCACAGCCGACCGCGAGCGTGAACGTGGAGCAGAACTGACCGATTACTACACCGCACACGGCACACCCCCCGGCGAATGGTTCGGCTCAGGTGTCGACGGTTTGAACGACCTTCTCGACGACATCCACGTCGCGAACGCCGACCGGATCTCGGTCGGAGATGTCGTCACCGAGGCGCAAATGAAGGCTTTGTTCGGCGAAGGTCTCCATCCGAATGCCGACGCCATGATCGCCGAACTCATCGATCGAGGCGTCCCCTCCGAGGACGCAATCCGGCTCGCTCGACTCGGGCGAAAGTTCCCGACCTTCAAGAACAACGTCGAGCTGTTCGACCGACACGCGGCCGAAATCGCCGAGTACACCGATACCCACGGACACGCCCCGAGCCCGGAGGAATCCGCTGCGATCCTCGACCGCATCGCCGGAGGAATGTTCCAAGACAAGCACGGCCGGCCAGTCGCGAACGAGGCCGAATTGCGGAACTGGATCGCCCACGAGAAGGGCAAAGTCCGACACCCGGTAGCCGGCCACGACCTGGTTTTCACACCACCCAAAAGCGTGTCGAGCCTGTGGGCACTGGCACCGAACGAGACGCGCATCGAGATCGAGCGAATCGTCGATGCCACGGTGAAAGACACCCTCCGGTGGCTCGAAGAGAACGCCTGCTTCACTCGCGTTGGCCGCAACGGCGAGGAACAGATCGACACCAACGGTTTCGTCGCGACCCTCTACAAGCACTTCGATTCCCGCTGCGGGGACCCCAACCTGCACACCCACGCCGTCGTGTCGATCAAGACCCAGGCCGCCGAAGACGGCAAGTGGCGAGCCGTCGACGGATCGACAATGTTCCGCTTCGCCGTCGCCGCCTCGCAGCGATTCAACGCCGAAGTGATGCAGCGCCTGAGCACCGAACTCGGCCTCGAGCTGACCCACCGCGAGATCGAGCAGGGCAAGCAACCCGTCGTCGAACTGGCCGCCATTCCCCGCGACATGCTCGAGATGTTCAGCTCCCGCCGCAGCGCAATCGAGGCCCGCCGCGACGAACTCGTGGCCGAGTACCGCGCCAAGTACCAGCGGATGCCTGACGCCAAGACGATGTATCAGCTCTATCAACAAGCAACCCTCGACACCCGTGAAGGCAAGGCCGACGCGAAATCACTCGCCGAGATGCGCGCAGAATGGCGCGAGAAGGCCGCCGAAATCCTCGGCGGCAACGAGGCCGTCGACCAGCTCGTCCGCGACGCCTTCGCCGCCGATCACGCCCCGAGGCCACAGCGCCGCAGCCTCGACGACGACGCCCGAGCCGTGATCACCAAGCTCGAATCCAAGCGCTCGCGCTGGCAACTGCCACACATCGTCTCCGCAGTCCAGGCCCACCTCGGCGGTGAGACGTTCCCCGACCTCGACACCTACCGGACGGAAGTCGATCGACTCACCAGCCGGGTCGTGGAGTTGTCGGTCACCACCCCACGCGTCGAGCTGCCCGCGATCCCGAGGCATCTGCGCCGACGTAACGGCGACTTCGTTCTGTCCCACCACGGCAGCCACAAACACAGCTCTCAGCGCATCCTCGACGCCGAAACGATACTGGTATCGGCCACCAGCGAACCCACCGTCTTCACCGCTCGCACCGCCCCGATCCACGAGGTGTACGAGACGATGCGCGCCGAAACCGGGCGCAACCTCAACGCCGGCCAGCGCACCTTGACCGAGCACTTCCTGCAATCCGGGGCACTGCTGGCCGTCGGTGTCGGACCCGCAGGAACCGGCAAGACCACCAGCATGAAAGCCGTCGTGCAGGCATGGCAGAACGAAGGCCGGGGCGTCATAGCCCTCGCACCCTCCGCAGTCGCCGCCGAAACACTCGGCGAAGAAGTCGGCGTCACCGGCCTGACCCTGGCCTCCCTGACCTACCCCTGGCGCGGTCTCGTCGGCAGTCGCCCCGGCACACTTCCGGCCGGCATCGACATCGCACCGGGCACGATGCTGCTCGTCGACGAAGCATCCCTTGCCTCCACCCTCGACCTCGCCGCCGTCGTCGAGATCGCCAAGGAACGTGGCGCAGTCGTCCGCCTACTCGGTGACCCGGCCCAGCTCGACGCTGTGGAAACCGGCGGAATGCTGCGCTATCTGGCGCAGAACACCGACGCTCCCGAACTCGACACCGTGGTCCGATTCGGCAACGACACCGCCCAAGCCGAAAACTCGATGCTGCTGCGATCCGGTGACTCCACCGGCCTGGACCTGATCTACGAACGCGACCTCGTGCGCGAAGGAACGCGCGAAGAAATGATCGGCCAGGCCGTCGAGAACTACCTCCACGACCTCGCCGACGGCAAAGAATCCATCGTCATGCTGCCCACCCGCGAGGACGTCACGGCAGCGAACACCCAAGTCCAGGCCGTACGCCGCCACGACGGAACCAGCGACGAATCCACCACCGTCGCTCTCGCCGAGGAACTCACCGCAGGCCGCGGCGACATCGTGCTCACCCGCAGCAACCGCCGCGATCTGAACCCCTCCGGCGGAAAGAAAGCCGGAGCGTTCGTGCGAAACGGCGACCTATGGGAAGTGCTCGATGTCGTCTCCGAACGCGGCGCACTGACCGTCCGGCACCTCGAACACGGCGGCGTCATCACCCTGCCGGCCGACTACATCAGCACCCACGTACAACTCGGCTACGCCTCCACCGTGCACCGCGCCCAGGGCGTCACCGTCGACACCGCCCACGCCATCATCACCCCCGAGATGGACCGCTCCGGGCTGTATGTGGCCGTCACCCGCGCCCGCACCGACAACCGGATCTACGTCCCGGTCGACGTGCCCGTCAACCTCGACACCGAGCGCCCGCACCTCGAAGACAAGAACGTCTCCACCGGCCGGATGATCCTCGAAACCGTCGTCGCCACCGACAACGGCCACCGCACCGCCACCGAAGAACTCGCCGAACAAGCCGCCCACGCCACCGACCCGGAACGGCTGCGCGAGGCATATCTGGCCGCCCAACGCCGCCTCCGCGACGACGCACTCGAGACCGAGATGCGCCGCACCCTCCCCGAACACATCGCCGCCACAATCGAAGGCACCGAAGGATGGGCACAGCTCCGCCAGGTCCTCGCCGATGCCCACGACCACGGCCACAGCACCCGCACACTCCTCGGACACGCCCTTGCCGAAGGCCCCCTCGCCGGAGCGAAAGACATCGGAGCGGTCCTCGCCCACCGCACCCGCGCCATCGTCGGCCAGTTCACCGAACACCCGACATTGCCGCCGCTACCGATCCGCGACCCGCTCCACACCGACGCGGACATGCACGACTTCGCGGTCGAATGCGCCCGCCGCTACACCGAGACCACCGACCGCGCCGCGGCCGCAGACACCGGCATCGGCGAGGTCATCCGCCGCTACCGCGACACCTCCGCACTGCTCGAAACACAGAGAGTTCGCACCCTCGCCACTGCTGCACTCGGAGAAGAACTCGGTGCCCGCATCGCCGAAGAATCCTCCGCACGACTGCTCGCCCGCCAGCTCCACCGCGCCGCCCAAGCCGGGGTCGACCCGATCAACCTGCTCACCTGGCACCACGAACGCCTGGCCGAAAACGGCGTCGACACCACCGCGGCCGCGCTGCGCTCCGACATGGCCAAGCCCCTGACCGAGCTGATCGCCCGCCGCAACACCGCATGGCTCACCGAGCACGAAGAGACCATCGCCGAGCACCTGCCCACGCTCGCGTTGCAGACCGACGACGAACGCGCCCAAGCCATCGCCGGACGCATCGAACATCTCCACCGCCTCACCGGAGCGAGCATCGAGGAAGTCGTGGCCGATCTGGCAGAGCGGGCCGGAGCCACCGCCCCAGCGACCATGCTCCTCACCGAACTCGACCGCATCGCCGCCGACGGCCGAGACCTCACGAACCCCGACGCACCCGAATGGGTCGTCGCACCCGTGTCCGACGCCGACACCATCGACCCCGAACTCGCCGCCACGATCCGCGAGGACTACCAGACCATCGCCGAGCTCCACCGCGACTACCGCGACCAGCTCACCGACGACACCGCACCGATCTGGGCGCACGCGAGCCTCGGCGCCTGCCCCGACGATCCCGAACACACTGTCCTGTGGCGGGCCACCATCGCAGACGCCGCCGCCTACCGCAGTGCCCATCACATCACCGATAAAGACACCTTCGCCGGAGGCCGCCCCAAGGACCGCCGCGCCGCACTCGACTGGACACACATCGAACGCCAACATTCCAAGCTGCGCGAACAGCAGGAACATCACGAACCCGAGCATCGCAGGCCCGGCATGGAAGCAGAGCCACGCCCCGACTTCGGGCATGGTAAGGAAAGAAGCTGGCGCGTCTAACCCGATCTAACGTCATTCGTTCCCATCGGCTTGGGGAGAAATGGAATCACTTTCCGTTTGATGGACCGAGTTCATGCGCTCCTGAAATCGCCGTATGTCGGCCATCGCTTCATCGTGGTGTTGTTGGTCTCTAGGTGACCTGCGGAGGTGACGTACTCCCGCCTCCCGATCCTTTACTCGATCGACATAACCTTGAACAGCCCACCAAATTCGGGGTTCCTCCTCAGGTCCGGGTGCACCGGTGGGACCGTATACGCGAGTGCCTTCGACCTGGCGCATATTCCAGATCAGTTCGAGCTCCGGCACGATGTCCTCGATAAGATGAGCGTCGGCCGGGTCCAGGTGATGGTGGAACGGGTATTCATCCGGCCCCCACACATCTCGCGGAACGTCGACCTCATACCCGATTTCTCGGGCAAGCCTCGGCGGCAGCGCGGCCGTAAGTAGCTGAACGCGAAGGCGATTTCCCGGGCCAGTCGGATCTACCTTGTACTGGGCGTACGCGTCCCCGAGCTGGAGAATCAGCGAGCGGAGTTCACGCCGGTACTCCCGATCGATGTCTTCTTCTCTGTGCTTGCGAGCATCCTTTGCTTGCTGATCCTTCCCCCGGTCTACGGCTTCTGATGCAGACGGGTAAATCACTTCAGTCCATGTCTTCTTCTCAGTTTCACCTTCCGGAATCCATTCGAAGGTGGCTTGGACGCCCCCGCCTCCCCAGGTAGTCACCATGTCCACTGCCCGTGACTGTCCAGGAGCAATGGAGACAGGGTCGTCGACTCCTACGAACTTGACATGGGCAAAGTCGTCGCTATTGACGACCTCCACTTGCGTTGCCGCGACCGTTCCGGCATTACGGAGTACATGTCTGTACGGGATGGGGTGAGGGTCTAGGACCAATCTGTGACGTCGCCGAACCTCTTGGGCAGCAGCGAGAGCGGCATTCTGTTGAGCCGCGTCGGCCGAACGCTTTGATTGTTGGCGGGAAAGCATCGCGACCACGACCGAAGCGATAGCAACTGCTCGCGTTATCCATTCGCCTAAAGACGCAGTTCCTGCGGCAATGAACAGTGCGATCAGGAGGGTTCCTGCGAAGCAAAGACCAGCCCCCCATGCGTACTGCTCCACGTTCCACTTCTTGGCCAACTCCTTAAGACACTTCACCAGGTCAGGTAAGCCGAAGAGACCTCCCACCGCAAACATTCACCCGTCAGAATTCAAGCCGTTGCCAGTCCGCAGTCTCGTTGGGAGCAATTGCTATGAACTCGGTTCCGCCACCCTTAGAGATTGCGCGGATAGGTGCAGACGCAGACGGCTGTGACATGAGAGTGGATGCTCGCTGATAGGGTTTCAGGCATGTCCGGCGCTTCGTGCTCGGCCGCGTGCGCGGCAGTGACCTGGTCGTCCCGCTAGCGGCGGGACGACCAGCTCATAGCAACACTTTCATCTGGCACGTCCAGCCGCTTCGTGAACCAGTCCGGAGCGGCCCTGTGTGCTGCTCGGTAACTCTTCAGAGCGACGGAGCACCCGATGTTTTCAGGCATTTCCTCTACTTCTCGCGGGCACAGTTCCGCCCCGGTACGCGCATGGCTCGTGTTGTGCGCCATGTCTATGCTGCAGTTCTTTATCGCGGTCGACGTGACCGTGGTCAACATCGCGTTGCCTGCGATCGGTGCGGACTACGGCGTCGACGGCCACTCCCTGACCTGGGTCGTGGTCGGCTACACGATTACCGGTGGCGGGCTGCTGATGCTCGGCGGTCGACTGGGCGACCTGCTGGGCCGCCGCCGCACCCTCCTGGCAGGCACAATCCTGTTCGGCGCGGCGTCCCTGCTGGCAGGACTGGCCCCCTCATTCCCGATATTGGTCGCAGCTCGTCTCCTGCAGGGGGCCGGTGAGGCAGTCGCGCTGCCCGCGGCGATGGCGACCATCGTGCTGCTGTTCCCCGAGGGTCCGCGCCGCTCGCGCGCGCTGAGCGTGTGGGCGGCCGTGGCCAGCTGCGGTCTGGTCGTCGGGTTCGCCCTGTCCGGGATCATTACTGCCCACCTGGGATGGCGTTGGATTTTCCTCATCTCGGTGCCGTTCATCCTGATCGTGATCGTGGCTGCACTCTTCCTGGTTCCGGCCGACCGCTCCGCACCCAGGAGACAGGTTCGGTTGGACCTACCCGGCGCGCTCCTGCTGACGGCGTGCCCGCTGCTGTTCGTCTACGCCGTGGTCGAGGCCGGCGGACCCGGCACGAGTCCGTGGCTGAGCATGGCCGCGGTGGCCGGTGCGGCAGCAGCCGCCATCGGGTTCGTGAAGGTCGAGGCGAGGTCGCCGAACCCCATGGTCCCGTTGGCGTTCTTCGCCGACCGCTCCCGGGTGCGGGCGAACCTGACCACCATGCTGCTCAGCGGAGCGCTGTCGACCTCGTTCCTGTTGTTCACCTTCTATCTGCAGGACCGGCTCGGCATCGGGCCGCTCGGGGCAGGATTGACGATGCTGCCGCTGGCGGTGGCACTGATCGCGGCGTCGATGCTCGTGCCGCACCTGCTCGAGCGCTGGGGTGCGCGTGCGTGTGTGATGATCGGGCTCGTCTGCGCCGCAGGCGCGATGGTCGCGGTCGCTGTCGCCGCTGTCCTCGGTGGTGGGGCGGCATGGTTGTTCCCGGCGATGCTGCTGATCGCGGCGGGTATGGGTTTCGGTCTCGTCGGCCTGCAGTACATCGCGGTCAGTGGGAGCACGGACGATGACGCCGGGATCGCCTCGGGCGTCCAGCGCGCCGCCGACCAGCTCGGCGGCGCGACCGGTGTGGCCGTTTACGTGGGAATCGGGTTCGCTCCGGCCCTGCACGCTGGTGATCCGTTCCTCGTTGCTGCGGTCCTGGCGATCGCAGGACTGGTCCTCGGCGCGGTGGTCATCGGCCGGTCTCCGGGTGCTGCCCCGGCCGACGCATAGATCGGACACCACGACGCTCGCCCCTGTCGCAGTTGCACCTCTGCCGCAGGGGTGGGCGCGCCTGTTCCCTCTGCTGACAACACACAGAAGACGCCGTGCCTGTCCTCCCCAACTTCATCACCGACCCGTTGTGGGCCAGTTCCAAGCGCTGCTTCCCGAACGCACCACAGGTGGGACATACGACCCGCCCACAGCCTTTGACTCACGCCTTATCCGCGCGATCTCTTAGTGATCTCAATTTGATCGTGGTGGCCGGCCCTCGGTACCTGAGCGGGCACTTCCAACGACCGGCCACCACACCGAGGAACGGCCGGGTGGTGAGTCCGGCCTGGTGATGTTCCCCGGTAGTCTCTAGGTCCGCACGTATCCCTCCGTATCGTCGGACCACTGCCAGACGTGACCGTCATACGAGACCGGCCCGAACTCGTCGTCAGGTTCGACCGGTTCGGCATCGCCTGAGTCGATCAGATCGACCATCCGCGCAGCGTCGATCACCGCTGGCCCCGCCCCATTGCCCGAGTCCGGGAGCGATCCGGTCGCAGCGACCGCCGCCGCGATCGGGGTCGGCCGCGCCGCGATGTCCGCCGCGATCCACTCCCGCACCCCATCAAGCAGCGTGACCTGCACCGTCGGGGGCTCACAGCGCCCGTCGATACAGTCGCCGAACTCGTCGGAGTTGGCCGCCAGCCGTTGCAGAAGCGGTTGATAGACCTGGTAGTGCCAACTTCCCGGCGACCACGAATGCACCTGACCATCGCCGAGCTGTTCGTAGGCGACCTTGTGCGCCGACATCGCCGCCGTCAATTCCTCGACCATCTTCGGGTGCCGATACCAGCAACCCTTGATCCGATCGGTGAGCCGGTAGCAGCCGCGAAACCACTCCACCCACTCGATCAACTCGTCCCACAACTGTTGTGCTTGTTCCTGGTCGAGATGCCGCCACGACAGCCGGCCCGGCGTGTACCCGCTCATCCGAGCACCACTTCCCCGCCCGTGCGGGACCAGGCCCAATCGGGCAGCTCCCCCGTCTCACAGACCCAGTTGTAGACCTCTTGAGAGTCGAGCACCCGCTTTTTCCAGTGCGGAATGTCCCACACCAGCGGGAGATGAACCCGCGCCGGAGCCGCACCCCGGTAGATCATCAACGCCTGGTCAGCAGGCATTCCGCGAATCTCCGGGGCAGTCATCACCTTCGTCTGCCGAGGAGCCTGCGTCGGAGACCACCACTCTTCACGCTCACCGGTCAATCGGGAGATCTGCTCGAGCTCGTTCACATCACCGAGGCCGGGCAAGACGATCCGCACAGGCGAGTTCGTCGTGAACATTTTCCCCGCGCTCGGACCCCATCGCCGGATGTTCTGCTCCTGACCGTGGCAGAACGCCCAGATCGAGATTCCTCGCCCGGCGCTGTCGGAGACCTTGTCGGGCAGATCCGGGATGGGCGCGACATTGTTGACCTCATCGAGAACGAACCGCACCGGAGGGTCGATTCTCTCCTCCGGGTACTCCCGCGAAATCTCTTTGGCCAGGTAATACGCCTCCGCCGCCAACGCCGTGACGATCGGTGCGCTCGAACCGTAGGAGCCTTCGGAGATCAGATACAGCGTCCCGCCGTCGCGGATGAGCTGCGCGAGGTTCACCGACTCATCGGCGGTGACATTGACTGCCGCCATCAGCTTCGGTGAGGCGAGGGGATCGAGCAGTGTCGAGACCGTCGACATCACATCATCGACCGAATCCGATCCCGAGCCGCCGAGCTGCGAATACTCCACGCTCCACGTCGGCAGGTCCCGGTCCAGAATCTCCTTGACCTTCGGCACCTGCCGCTGCATCGCCCAGCGATAGAAGGTGGTCACATCCCCACCGGACACCGCGGCCGCATACAGACAGCACCGCAGGTACTTCGCTGCGTTCGTCGAGAAGTACCCACCGTTCTTGGTATCGCCGAGGGGAACAGCCTGAACCAGCGCATCGGCACGCCGGATCGCCGTGTCCGGGTCATCGCAGCCGGCCAGCAGGGACCACCGCATCGGCGTCGGCCACCGCGTGATGCCCTCGGGGTCGAACACCTCGACCGGGCCGGAGGCCAACCGTTGCCCCACCGTCGACCACAGCAGATCAGGTTTGGTGGTCGTGGCCAGCACGAACCCGACCGACTCGACGATCCGCTGCCAAGCCAACCGCCAGCTCTTGCCCGATCCGGTCGGACCCTCGACCAGCGTGCCGTCCCGGTACTGGACGAACACCTCGGCATCTTTGCCATGCTCGCCGTAGAGCGTGCCGATCCGGGTCGCCACCTGGTGCGCGTCGATCTTGCGGGCCGGAGTATCACCCAAGCTCGCCCGATTCGTCTTCGCTGCTTTCACCGCGCTCTTGCGATCGAGGCCGCGCTGCCGCAGCTCCGCCCGGTCCGCAAACCCTTCCTGGCGCGTGCGCTTAGCGCGCTGACGTGCCGAAACCTTCCCGTCGATCACGAGCACGACGGCGATATAGACCAGCATCGCTGCGATCAGGCACACCCACACCGCAACCGCCGAACCCGGCCGCGAGTCCTCGGGCCAGCCCACCGTCGGGTCACCCGGCGTGAGCACCAACGCCCGCAACACCGACAACGTGCCGTACAGCCCTTCCGGGAACACCGGACCCGCCCCGGTCACCAGGCCGGCAACCGCGCCCCCGGCGTACACCGTCCACAGGACCCCGCCGATCACCACGACCACCAGGCCAGTACCGACCGGAATCACCGGATGTGTCGGCCGCTGCTGACCCCGCTCGTTCACTGCACCGCCCCCACCAGCTCGGCCAATTCCTCGGCATCGAGAGTGTCCGGGAGCCGGGTCTGCCCGACCAGCGTGCTCGCCTCACCCCGAATGACCTCATCGGTGTCGGTGAGGGTGATCTCGAGCGGGGACCGCTCGTGCTTCATCAGCACCGGATCGGACTTGCCCATCACCACGAGACACTGCCCCTTGTGCATCGACATCAGCAGATCGACGCAGTATTCGGGCAGGTGGTACATGCGAACCGTCTGCTCGGCATCGTCCACCCGATCCTGTCCATACAGGAACACGATCCCGGCTTCCTGCATCAACGCCCGGGCCGGAGAATCCGCAGGTAGATCGGCGATGTGATGGAACGCTGAGACCGTGGACAGGCCCAGGCCGCGAGAGAGCTTCATATTGTCGCGGAAAACCCGCCCGGTCGAGCCTTCCGCGATGTGCCAGCCTTCCTCGACGATGAGAATGGTCTGCTTGTGCTCGGATGCGCGAGCGGCGAGGACATTCGACAGCCACGTATTGATGACCGTCATCACCACCCGCAGCGCCGGTCCCTTGTTGGGCAGTTCGGACACGTCGAAGTGCACGAGCGGATGGTCGAGCGCATGACGGACATCGGCCGAGGTCGGCTGATCGACCAACCCTCGCAGATCTCCTTCGCAGAGCTGCCGCAGCGCCAGGCCCGGATCACGACCCCACCGGCACGCTTCCTTCTCCCACACCTCGCCGAAGGTGACTGTCGCTTCCTCCGGCGTGGATAGCAGCAGATCGGCGACATCACGCAGGATCGGCTCGGTGCCCTCGCTGCGGGCACGTTCGTTGACCAGTCTCAGCGCCAGGTTCAGCGCCGCGATCTCCGTCTGCACCAACGTCCGCTGCATGGTGTCCTCGAGTACCGCGGCAATCAGCACTTCTTGACCGGCCGGCACGATGCCACCAGAAGTGGTCACCGACGACGAAATCGCCGGGTCCATGATGTTCAACCGCGCACCGTCACCGCCGGTCTTGAACCTGATCGACGGCACCCCCAGCGACTTGGCGAGCTCGGTGTACTCACCACCGCGATCACCCTGACGCTTCTTGTCGATCACCACAACCTGACGGCCGGCCGCGATCTGCCGCAGTCCCAGGGTGGTCTTGATCAGTGAGGACTTCGCCTTGCCGATGTCACCGACCACCGCGACGTTGATGTTCTCGATCTCACTTCCGTACAACGCGAACGGATCGGTAATGACCAGCGCATTCGACATCAGGTTCCGCCCCGACACGAGACCTTCGTGCCGCACGTTCTTGCGGGTGGTCGCCAGATTCAGCGCTTCGGCCTGGCGAGTTGTCGACCACACCCCTTCCGGGCGTGGCTCGTACCATCCCCACCGGTCGAGCCACTTGTTTCGCTTCGGCGGACGCCGACGAGGAACCACCGGCGTGTCCGCCTGATCTACCTCCGGAGCGGTCGGCGCAGGCGTAGCGCCCTTTTTGCGGTTCAGTAGTGACGGCATCAGACCCCCTTGGCCCGGGTGTACTTGGTGGCCGCGAGTCCACGGCCGAGCGGCAGAGTGAGGAATTGCGCGACATCGTGGCTGTCGTCGAACCAGGTGAACTCTTTGATGGCGGCTTGGTCGGCGGCCTGCTCGAGCCGCGCACACGCCCGCATCACCGCATCCTCATCCGGTGCGGTGACCGACACTGCCATCGACCAGATCACCCCGTGGTGTCCCGATCCCGGCTTGAGGTCTTCGCGGCGACGCAGCGACGCCGACGCCATGACCTCCGATGCACCGTCGGTGACCTGGCCCTTCTTTCGCTCCTTGTACTGGCGTGCTGCATCCTCGGTCGCGTCCTTGCGTGCCACCTGGCGCGCTTTGACTGCATCGACGAAATCCATCCGCATCTTCACCGTGCGGATTGTTGGCTGGGCCGGAAGCCCCTCAACAGGATCGCCGGGGTCCGGGTCGACGCCGGTCAACAGCGGCGAGAGCCATTCAGCGTGCAGCGGGATCGGTTCGATCGAACCGGGTCGGATCAACCCGACTCGGGTATCCCATCGGTCGGACACCCGTGTCGACAGGTCTCCGCCGACATACGACGGCCAGCAGTTGCCCCAGTTCGCGCCCCGGTGGGCGTCGAGTGCGTAGGACGGATCGAGCATCGAGCGGAAGACCGCACAGGCACGCTGTTGGCCGAGCACCTGCACCTGCCCGAGCCGGGCCGAGGTCAGCGCGCCGACCGCCCGCATGGTCTCCTCGACGATGACCTGGCCGATACCGGCCTTCGTCTCTACGCCTTTACGCTTGGCGACCGCTCCGGCCGCCGACAGCAACTCGACCGACTTCGGGAAGATCAGCGTGGCGTAGCAACGATGCTCTTCCGACTCCGGGGCCAGACCGTCGATGAGCTGGCCGTAGGACTCGACCGCAGGCATCACCCGGTGTGCATGAGGATTCGCACGCACCACCGATTCCATCCACGCCACGTGCGGAGTCAGATCGGCCGGCACCGAGCGGTGCACCATCTCCAGCCCTCGAAGCAGCGAGGATCGGCGCGCGAACGAGGCCAGCGTGCGCGAGAACGCCTGCGAGGTCACCGCCCATTCCTCTGCACCGCGGAGTCCTTCGGCGAGCCCTTGAATCGACAGCACCACCGAGTAGTAGTTGTTGTCACCAGGCGTCCGGTGCTCGAGGATGAACATGTCATCGAGACCTGTATCGGTCAGATCCAGCGGAGCGACATCTCCGAGCGGCACCGGGAACTCCCAGCCCGGATCGGCTCCGAGCACCCCGTACAACTCATCACCGGGCGCCCGGTAGACGTGTTCACCGTGCTTTCGCCGCCGCCGATCCCGGATCCGGTGCAGTTTCTCCCCCGCCCAAGACCGGCGACCGTTGATGTCGGTTGTCGCCCACAGCGTGCCGCCCACCACCGCAAGGACACCGGCCAGTGTCCAGATCGTCGATCCGAAGAAGACGAACAGGAACATCGAGAGCATCAGCGCCGCTGCATAGGCGAACAGCACCGGTTCGGGAACGGGGATCAGTCCTCGGCGAGCGATTTCCGAGCCGAGGATCGAGGTGCGCTGCTCACTGTCACTCATCACTGATCTCCCATGTTGTCGGCTCGTTCAGGAGCGTTCTGTGCCGCCTGGGCTGCCTTGTTCAGCGCTGCGCCGCCCACGGTCCCGGCCACGACAGCCGCTCCCACCCCGGCCGATGCGACCGTTCCGGAGAGGCCCTTGGCTGCCCCCATGAGCTTGCGAGTGCTCGCCCCACCGCGCCCCCCACCGCTATGACCTGCGGTAATACCCGAGTGCTGGTGGGAGGTCGACCCGGCGGAACTATGGGACGTCGACCCGTTCGAGGTGGAGGCCACTCCCCCACCAACGCCCCCTCCGCCGACAGGATGGGAGTGTGCCGCCCCTGCGGAGCGGGCCGCAGCGACCTCACCCCCGCCACCACCGCCGCGGGCCATCATTGCCATCTGCGCGGTCTGCAAAGTGCCGCCCAGCCCTTGTCCGGTCGCCGATCCGGTATCGCCGAAGCCTTCCGAATCTTCACTGGACGGCATGAACGGGGCGTACTTGAGCAGCGACCACGGAGCGAGTCCGACCAGTCCGATGCACACCGCCGACATCGCCAAGGCGCCAAGCGATGCGAGGTCACCGTCGACGTAAGCCCCGGCGCTGCTGTCGATCAGCACCGTGGCTAAGAACCCCAGACCGAGGAAGATCACCGGCTTGGAAAACACGATCGAGATGAATACGAAGATCGGGCGCATCGCCTTCTTCCGCAGGTTCGGATGCACCCACAATCCGAACGCGACACCTGTCAGGCCGGCGAGGATCGGCAAGGCAGCGGCGTGCATCAACATGCCGAAGAACAACGCCAGCGACCCGAGAAACAACAACCCGAAGAACACGATGCCGGTCAGAGAGCCACCGACGACGGTGTCGCTCGTGATGCCTCCAAGCATTGCCGATACTGACACCACCGCCTGCTCCAAGTCCTGCTTGAGCAGTCCGGACAGGGAGGTGGTCAGCGCGTGCGAGAGCTGGACCAACATTTCGGCGGCGGCCGGGGCGAACATCATCGACAGCACACCTAACGGGGCGTATCCGATCAGGCTGTGCGCCAGTTCCATTCGTGTCGATTTCTGTGCGGAGGTTCGGTAGATCGTGAACAGTGCGGTGATCGACATGACGAACACCCCGATTCCGCAACTGACCGCGTACCACCGCAGGAAACCTTCATCCCGCGGGTTGAACTCGTGGATGTTCGCCAAGCCCTCGAGGACCGAGGTGGTCAGCGATACCGCGCTTTCCTTGGTGCTGTTGGCCCAGTCGTCGATCACGCTGCCCGGATCAGCGATGAACGCGACCACATCTCCGGCCTTGTCGACGGCCGCCATACCGAGGCCGACGCCGAGCTGGATCTGAAGCGGCGTGGCGGCCTTGAGGACCACACCACCGACTCTGGCGAGATCGAGGAACCGGTCAGCGAAGTCCTTGTTCTGCTCTTTCCAGTTCCAGATGCCACCGAACATCGCTCCGATCTGTGTGTTCCAGCCCCGGCACTGGTTGATCTCGCTGATGTTGGTGCCCTTGTCGCAGTCGAGGAAATAAGCCCTGTTGCAAAGCATCTCGTGATCGCTGCACGGATTCTCGAAAATGTCGTCCGGCAGGTTATCGACCCACTTCTGTTGCTTCATCACTGCGATCGAACTGGCGTCGGGTGCTGCCGCCCAGGTAAATCCCCAGTGGTTCCCGCTGGGCTCCGACCACTTCGCCAGATCCGCAGCGCATACCTTGGCCGAGGGCGAGAACTCCGGGTCGCCACCGGGGAAGGATGCCGGCCAGGTGGTCGGAGCCTTGCCATCGAGCACCGCTTGCTTCGCTTCGTCCTCTGAAACACCCATCAGTTCGGCGTACTGCGCGATTCGCTGCGTCACAGGGGACGCCCAGTAGAGAATTTGCTGGTCGAAGCGGAGGTACTGCGCGAGGTACTGCCCGAAGTCGCCACCCTTGTCCGCACACGCCGGATCGGTCGACCACCCGGCCGCCTCGAACTCCGGGTGACCGGGAAAGAACTCCTTGAGCTCGTCTGGCATCCCAGCAGGCCACCCTTCGGCAGCGCCACTGAGCGGCTGCGCCCACGCAGGCGTCGCACTCGAGGCCAACGCGAGCACCGCCAGCAGCACCGCAAGCAAAGTACGGACAAGGGATCGCATGATTACTCCACGAAGAAGGTGTAGAGGCCGTTCGCGCCGAACTCGGCGAGAGTGGAATCCCCTTCGGGGAACGAGACCTCTTCGGGCTCGGGACCGGACCGGAACGTCCAATCCACGGCCTTCCAATCCCCGTTCTCCCACTCCAAGGTCACCGTGGTCGTGGACCAGACAGTAAGGACGCTGACCTTGCCCGTGCCGCTCAGATCGTTCTGGCTCGCCGAGACTGCCCACACCGACACCACCGCACGGTCATCCGAGTAGTCCGTGACGTTGACCAGGGCGGGAAGGACGTTCATCACCGTGCCCTCGGCCTGAGTCACGCTCTCGTCAAGGACTGCCAGCAGCGCATCGCTGGCGTTGCTACCGACGAGGGCCGATTTGGCTTCCTCGGCAGAGATTCGACCGAGAGAGACCTGGTTTGCGGCCTGCACGAAGTTCGTTGCTGCGGTCTGTGCTCCGGCTTCGGTGCGGTCATAGCCATGCGGAATCCCGTTGGTGATCGAGTTGGGACCGTGCCCGGTCCGCACCGTGTCGGACTCCGAGCTACCGCCGCTCAACCCCGCGAGAATGATCCCGAGGATCGTCACCACGAGCAGGATCACCAGGCCGTACTTGAACCATGAGGGCAGTCTGTCGAACGCTGCCTTCCATCCTTTGGTCTCTGCCGTCTTCGCCGAGGATGTTGGCGTCGGTGCTGCTGTTGCCGGGGGCGATTGCTGGGAGCCCGGCTTGATCGAGCTGAAATCTGGTGCCATCTGATTCTCCTAACAGTGCTGGTAGATCGGCTATCAGCCGTTGACGACGAACAAGATGGCGCCGACGATGATCCCGGCTCCGGCCACGCAACCGAACGCCACACCAGCGGTCTTGGCCGAATCCATCGAATCGCTCAATTCGCTCTGGTAGCCCCCGGCGCGAGCCTTACGGATCTTGTAGAGCGAAATGATCAGGTTGACTGCGGATACCGCCAGGACCGCACCCCAGATACCGCCCGCAATCCGCGACCAGGTGCTCTGGAACGTAGGACCGAACACCCCCAGATCAGGGGAGATTCCGTCGAGTGGATTGTCGGTCTGAGCCGAGGCGGTACCGGCGGTGAGCAACACCGTGCCGATCGTGGCCGACAGCAGGGACGCAGCGCGGGCCACGCTACGAGGTAGCGACCGCATCGAGGTATTGCGAGACATCACAGGGGTCCTTTCACACAGAAGGTCAGGCGTAGGGATCGAAGCTCGACGGCTTCGGTGGTTGCGGCCGTCGGGCCGGGGCCGGCGGTTGGTGCACCTCAACTGCGGATTCGCTCGAGGCGTCCGGTTCGGGGGCCGCTTCCGCCGCCTCGGCGGTGGGCCGGTAGTCCAGGGGCAGGTCCCTGGCCGGGTCCGTCTCAGGCACCCGGTCAGCAGGAGCGGCAGCGGGTTCGGCTACCGGGGCCGGGGGCGGCTCAGCTGCGGGAACCGACTCGGGAGCCGGGGCCGGCTGGGGCGCTACGAAGCTCGGAACGTCCGCCGCGAATGTCGGCGGAGCCGGTACTCCCTGTTGCCGGAGTCCGGCCTGCCGCTCGACGATGGCCTCGGCTAGCGCATCGGTCACCATCGCCGCGACATTCGTCCACGCGATGATCGAACTCTGTGACAACGCCTCGAGCGTGATCCGCTCACCGGTGGCGAAGACCGGCTCGAATGGGACCCGAACGTAGGTCTGCACACCGAGAGAGTCGAACTCGTCGACAATCGCAGTTTCGAGGTTCGGATCGGACCCCGGTGTCGCGCACAGCAGCACGATCGCAGAGCGCACCAGATGCTCGAACCCCCGCTTACGGAGGCCGTCGAGCATCGCGTAGGCGTGCTGCGCCATGTCCCGGCGCATCGGCAGCGGCACCACCAGCACGTCGGCGTGGCGCACCGCCCACTGCCATGCCCCGGCCTGCGGAGTGGTGGCTGTGTCGATAATCAACAGGTCGCGATGGCGACGAAGCACCGCGCCCAACGCCGCGCACTCGTCCTCGCCGAGCATGTCGTCGTAGGAAGAATCGGTGTCCCCGGCCAGGATCTCGTCGTGGGTGGGCTGGAGCCGCAGATACGCCGCCAGCTCCCCCGCCTCGACGTCGGCCGACATCAGCCGCGATGCGTTGTCGAGGACATCCCACACCGTGCGTTCGATGGGTGCGGTGCGCGCTGCGCGAATGCCGAGGGTGCCGCCGGCCTCGCTCATATCCACTGCCACGACCCCGCGGCCGCGATGCTTACCGAGCATCGCTGCCAGCGCAATCGACGTCGGAGTTTTGCCGGCTCCGCCCTTGGTGTTGACCACAGCGACCGTGCCCGAACCCGGCAGCGTTCGCTGGATCGCTTCGACCGCCGCCCGGTGGCCGGTCTCTGCCGATGCCGCTTTCGGGGCCAGTTTCGTTCCCAGAGCTGCATTGATCCGACCCCGCCAACCCCACTGAGCAGGCTGAGAAAGTGCCGGTGAGGCGGCCTCGTCGAACAGTGCGCCGTGCCCGGTAGACGGCATTGCTGTCGGCGCGATCGGCTCGTCGACGGCCGCGAGAGCATCTACTCCGACCCCGTACGGATCGGCGATGTCCTCGGTTACAGGCTCAGGAGCCGGGGCCGGTTCGGGTTCGACAGCGGGACGGTTCGGGCGTAGCCGCAGCCGACGCGGGTCGATGGTCGGTTCGTGGTTGTAGTCAGCGATGTCAGCCATCACGCTCACCTCACAGGGTGGTGACGGACGAAACGCGCCATCCGTCGCCGTTGTCGGTCAGCACCACGGCGACGTACTGCACGTCTGTGCCGATCTCGGTGCCGCTGGAATCGGTGACCGTGCTGGTCACCTCGTACATGCCGTGATACTTCGTCGCGGTATTGGCCTGTCCTTGGTTGGGGACCTCCACCGCCACGGCGGTGACCGTCGCGCCCTGCGACGCCCACTGTGCCCACTCACCGCTGGCCTTGACCGGGATCTGCACATCGGCGCGGACCTGCGCGTCGAGTTCGCCGGTCAGCACGCCCAGATCGGCGGCCCGCACCGGCGCGTCGTTGCGATTGGTGTCGGTACGGGTGTCATAGGAGAACCAGGTCTCGACGACCGTGCGGCCGAGTTCGCCCGGATCGGAAGTGTCCACACTCGGTGCCGCCGGAACGGGGGTGGACTGCTCGATGGGCGCAGCCGGTTCGGTGGGAGGCCATGCCTCCGTCGACGACGGCTGTGCCGACGAGTTCGTAGTGGTCTGATCCTGGTCGGTCTCGGAGCTGCATCCGGCCACCGTTAGGGCTCCGGCGAGGACACCGATCAGTGCCAGTCGGCGGATCATTCGGCCACCACCAGATCCGACAGGCGGATCGCCCGCCATTCGCCGTAGCCCGGTTCGAGGCACCACTGCTCGGCCGGATTGCCGGTCGGCGTCACCTCAAGATCAAGAATGACCTGCTTTTTCGCCGCGAGATCGGCCAGTTTCACCCCGTCGATGCGTTCACTGCTCACCCGCAGACGCAACCGAACCGCCTCGACCTCGAGGTGGTCGCGGACTTTCGCAGCGAGGAACACGGCTTTACCGGCGCTGGCCTCATCCGCCGAGTCCTGATCGCCGGGCCGGAAGATCCGATCGTCCTTGTGGAACGATCCGTACCAGGCGACATCGCTGGTGTCGGCATCGCCGACGACGGCGAACGAGCCACGTTCGTCGCCGGCCGAGGCCAAAGACACCACCGGAGCCGACGCGGCGGCTGCGGCCAGCTTTTCGGCCCGTTCACGCTGCTCGCGTTCTCGCAGGGCGTCGTAGTCCACATCGAACTGCTTGTAGAGCTCGCGCTTGATCTTCGGCCACTGGGTGCGCGTCATCAGGTTGTTCTCCGCAGCCCAAGCCCGCAGGTCCGAGGCCGTCATCGCCTGGACTGTCCGGGTCGATCCGAGGGTGCGGACGGCCGATTCCGCCTTGTCCCACTCTTCACTCACGGTGTGATGTTCCCTTCCTGGTGTGTCATCGTTTCCGATGTTCTGGCGTATGAAATCCGTTGTGCATCAATTAAATCGGACGGCTCTGACATGTTTCGGGGGCGTCCATTCGGTGATCCGGACCTTCTCTCCGGACTGGGGCGCTTCGACAACTTTGTTGTCCCCCATCCAGATCCACACGTGGCCGGGGTAGGGCTGCACGATGTCTCCGGGTTGCAAGTCCGCCGCCTCGGTTACAGGCGTCCCTCGAGGATCGTTGACCTGAGCGGAGTCCTGGTGTGGCAGAACGATTCTTCCGTCCGTTGCCTGCGCCACCGCGTACACGACCAGGCCCGAGCAGTCGAAGCCGACCTTGTTGTGGTCGCCGTGCTCATCGGCGACACCGCCATCGGCGATGCCGCGAGTCGGTCCGGTGGCATCCCCGCCACCCCAGGCGTAATCGGTGCCCAGCCATCCAAGTGCTGCATCGACCACCCGCGAACCACTCACCGACGGCGGCCGAGGCTGGTCGACACCGGCGAAGTCAGCGCGGCCGGCCAGGATATTGCGGACGTAGCTCGTGGTCTCCGCGTTGCCGCACACCCCGCCGGAAGCGAGTGTGTTGCCCGGCCCGCAGTTGTAGGCCGAGAGCATCAACTCGGTGCCGTCACCTGAGACTTTTCCCTCGCGGAGCCACTGCTGCGTCTGCTCCCACATCTGGCAGTCGTAGGCGGCCATCGCCATCACCGAATCACCGATGGAATTCACGTCGGCCACGCCGTCACCGTCGTAGTCCTGGCCGATCGAGGCCCAGGTTGCGGGCATGAACTGCCCCGGCCCGCGTGCCCCCGCCGGAGACACCGGCGAGGAGGGACCGTAGCGGAACTGGTTCTCGGCGTAGAGCTGGGAGGCCAGCAAAGGAGCGTCGATCGCCTCGCAGGTCTGAGCCGCCTTGACGATCCACTCCCGGAACTCCTCGGGGACCGATCCCGGCGCGAGGGAGCGTCCGCCGGGGCGCGTCAGGCCGGTGCAACCGGCACCGAGCGGAGTCTCGGCCGCGACCAGCTGCACATTCGGCGAGGTCGGACGCTGTTGCGGGGCGTCGAGTTCAGACGCATCGGCCAGCCACGGCATCGGGTCGATCGGAGATCCGCCGTCTAGTCGGCCCCCGGGCCAGACCTCGAAATGCAGGTGCGGTCCGGTCGAACCTCCGGCGTTGCCGACCAGGCCGATCAGATCCCCGGCGCGCACCTCGTCACCGACGGAGACGAGAACACCGTCCGGGAACATGTGCCCGTAGACCGTCGAGATGGTCGACCCGTCCGCGGTGGCCGAGTCGACGATGATCCAGTTGTCGAAACCGTTCTCATCGCTCGCGCCGGAATCTCCTGCTGCAACAACGATTCCGTCGATCGGTGCATAGAAGGGCGTACCGATCGGCGCCGCCAGGTCGATGCCGTTGTGCGAGGTACCCCAGCGCGGGCCGAAACCGGAGGTGAACGTGTAGGTGCCGGTGACCATCGGCTGCACCTTCTTGCCGGTGGCAGCACGCAGGCTGTTCGGTGACCGGGACGGTCCCTGCGTCGGCAGGCAGTTGTCCGGATCGGGATTGTCGCTGCCGCACATCACCAGCGCACCCATCAGGGCCACGACGCTGGCTGCCAGCGTAATTTTCGTCGTCGAAGAAGCCACGTTCTCACCCCCTTTGCATGAGTGCTTGTCGCTAGCCCGCCCAGGCCATGCACGTGAGTGACTTCGCATCCGCCCGCCCGAGGTCGGATGCCGTGTTAGTGGAAGGCTCCCGGTCCTGGAAGCGGCACCACCCGCTGACCAGGACCGACCGGCCTCAGCCGATCGCCTTGGCGAAAACCTTCACCATCGTGTCGATCGCGTTGTCCCTCCCATCCGGGGACCAGCTCGGATACGCAATGTGCGAATTCGAGGCGTAGAAACTCGCCGCGGTGAATCCTTCGGCCACCAGCTGCCCCAGCTCGGCCGCACTGTCACTGCTCGCCAGCGTCATCACCGACTGGCCCAGGCCGGCCAGATCACTGTCCTGTGCCTGCACCGACATCAGCGAGCCGATCGGATCGCCCGGATCGTGCAGTTGATCGGGACTCATCTTCTGGCCCGGGGTGAGCACGCCGAGAGCCACCTGCGCCAGATCCACCGCCACCGGCATCAGCCGAGACAGCTCGAGCACGTTCCCGCTTTCGGCCACCGACCAGGCGATTTCCTGAATCTCGCCGACATTGCGGGCCAAGCGGATCACATCGACGTTGCCGAGCAGATCAAGCACCAGCGCGGCGATTGCGGCCGTGCCGGACGGGTCCGGAACCATCGCCACCAGCCGTGAGAGTGTCTTGAAATCCACCCCGGCAGCCATCTTCACCAGCGGGGAGAGCTGATTGTTCAGATCGCCCGCGACCGCGTGCGCCCCGTGCACATCGCCGGTGGCAATCTTGATCGGAAGCTGCTGCAACCCGGCCGCCACCGCCGGATAGTCGACCGAGGTCACGCCGGAGACGACGCCCAGCAGTTGATTGATGATCGTCGTCGGCTTGGCTACCGAAAGCACCTGCGTTGCTGTCCGCAACTCCACCGGACCCGAGGCCGCCAACGGCGACAGACCCGCGACCAGCGCATCTGCCGACCCTGCCAGCGTCGACACATCGACCGACTCCCCCGAGGCCCGTGACTTGAGCAAGGCCGTGCTCACCCCGGTCACCGCTTCGGCGGCCGACAACACTGCCGGGACATCGACCTGCTCGAGCATGTCGAGCACGCCCGCCGTGGTCGCCTCCGGCGATCCCTCGGGAGCTGAGGTGAACGTCTCACGCGCGCCCGGATTGCTGTCGATCCACTGTCGCGCCTGGTCGACCGGCGTCAAAGTCTCCGACACCAGCCGCGCCTGCTGCGTCATGCGGGCGATGTTCGCCGCTGAGGTGGTCGACGTCGGACCAGCGGCATCGAGGGAAGACACCGACTCGGCCAGTTGCGAGGCTGCCCCGAACACCGCCGACAGATCCGCGTTGCGCCAGGTCCCCGGTGAGGACAGCTCATCGACCAGGGAGGATTGCGCCACTGTCGACGTGCCGGTGATCGTCGGAGTCTGGGGTGATGCAGTCGAGGCGAGTTCGGCAGAGACATCGACCGCTCCCGGCGGATTGGCGATGATCCGGCCCAGAGACGCCAGGAACGGCGTCGACTGACCATCGGTGTTGCAGTACGCATCGTCCGGGTGGCAGATGTCGAACACCTTGCCCGCGAGCTTGCCGAACCCTTCCGGGGCCGGCCCCGCGATGCCCTGACCGCTCAGGGGCGGGCCGATCAACGTTGCGCCCTCGGTGCCCCGCTTCGGATTGGCGAGCAGAATCACCGCCTTGACCTGCTGCGGAGTGACGGGGCCGAGACCGTGGCCGATGTTGACGGCCAGATCGTTGCCGATCTGCGCGCCCTGGCTGTACCCGGCGATGAGGTACGTCGACGACGGGCACCGCTCCATCAACTCCGCTGCCGCTTTGTCGCCCCGCGACTTCGATTCGGCATAGGACGTGCCGTTGAAGAACGCCTCGCCCGGATACGGCACGTACACCACGTCGAGGTTCTTGCCGAACCGTTGCTCGAGTGCGTCACCGACCGCCGCGAGCATGCCCGTCGGCACGGTCGGATCAGCATGAGCGGACGTTTCCGTCGTGCCGGGAATCATCAGCGCGATCGTGCGCGCACACCCGTTCGTTTGCGCTGCGTGAGCAACCGTCGGTGTGCTCACCGCGGCCGCGGTGGTCACTGCTGCCGCTGCCAGAGCGAGACTTGCTTTCCTCATGACCCGACCTCTTCGATGGAGCGGATCATCACTCGGCCGTCCTCGGCCGTGGTCGTTGTGATGCGCTGTTTGAACTCGTTGCGCCGATCCGGGCGGACCTCGGTGATCTGCGCGCTGTAGGTGTTCGGCCCGATGGCCGTGACCTCGAGGCAGTGCGTGGTCCCCAGCGGCACGGTGTCGATGCCCTGCTGGATCATTGCCGCGTCGGGCAATGGCGCATCAGGGGCCATCAACTCCCGCACCGACTCACCCGAACGCAGCAGGTAATAGCGATGTTCGAGCGCCGCGATCACCCCTTCCCCGGAGAGTTGGTCACCCTCGCCAGGTGAGCACGGGTCGTCTGCCGCTGCCGCGGCCGCTGTCGGCGCAGCGGTCGCAGCGTCCGGGACCAGGCCACCGAAGTCCGCGTCGTCGTCACCGCCGCCGACGAGAGCGGTGATGCCCCAGCCGGCCAGTCCCACGACGGCCACGGCCGCGAGGCCGAGACCGGCATAGGTCAGCCCCTTCCCGACAGGGCGGCGCGTGGTCACCTGCGTGGTCGGGTGAGTGGCGCGGCGACCGGCATCGGCCGCCGCAACCACTCGAGACGCCGACTCACGGGCGGACGCGGTTCTCCCGGAGGAAAAGCGCTCTTCGGCCACCGGTACCGACACCGGCACCGGCACCGACTCCCGAACCATGCGGGTGCGAGGTGCGGTCGCATCGAACACCCGAGGTGAGCCCGCTCGGTCGTTCCGCTTCATCGGTTCGTCTCCCTCTTCGACTGGACTCAGGCGTCGACTGCCGGAGCGGGCGCGCCGAGACCCAGACCGACCGCCTCGCTGACCAGGCGCGATGCCAGCCCCGGCGTCGCGTCGGTGAAGAACGAGTCGAGTGCCTGGTCGACCTGCTCGATGACCTGCTCACCGCCGGGCTGTGCCTGAACGAAGTCGCGGACCTGCTCATCGATTGCAGGTGCGGTCTCGGTGGCGAAGGTCTGCACAGCGTCGACCGCAGCCGCACCGATGGGATCCTCTGACCACTGCGCGAGCGTGGTGTCGACCTGTTCTGTGACCTGTTCGGCCTCGATGTCGGGCACCTCGGTCTCGATCGGCGTGGCATCCTCGCCCGCGCCGTAAGCCGTGCCGACCCCGTACCCGGCCAGACCGCCGCCGAGTGCGCCCAGTCCACCACCGACCGCGCATCCGACTCCGAATCCGGCCGCCGCACCAGCGGCGGTAGCGGCAACGCCCGAGGTCACGGGAGCAACCCCCGGAATCGGCAGAGGCACCATCGTGCCTGCTCCAGCCCCGACGATGCCCGCGACCGTGCTCACTGCCAGTGCGGTCGGGACACCAGCCGCGAGGCAGCCGGTGCCGAAGCCGGTCGCTGCACCTACGGCCGTGCCTGCAACCTGGGCCGAGGCGATCTTTTCGGCCTCTTCGGTCTCCATGCCGGTCGACCGGTGGTAGTCGGTGACCATCGCCTCGACCACTGCGGTCGTGCGGTTGGTCTTGTCGGCATCGACGTCCGAGACCCAGTTCGGCTGGTCGAAGATCACCCGGCCGAAACGCATCTTGTTGACCGGAGCCTCGATCGGCAGGGTCGGGCCTTCCACCACGACCGGCGCCTGCGGAGCAGGAACGCTGTAACCGGAGTAGCCGGAGTTGTCGCCGCCCGAATAGCCGTTGTACTGCGCCATCGACACACCGCCGCCGGTCTGCGGGTTGTAGGCGCGGGTGCCGCGGTTGTACTCGGCCGGAGGCGCTACCCAGAAGTTCTCGGCGGGCTGCGGATCAGGGGCCGAGGGTGCAGGAGCAGAAGTCGAGGGGGGCGTGGAGGTGATGCCCGCCTGCCCACCACCGGACTGCGGCGGGGACGTGATGCCCGCCTGCCCGCCGCCGGAGTCGCCGGTCGGCGCTGCTGCTGCCGTCGGCGCAAAGGCAATGAGCAACCCTGCTGCCGCCGGTGCCAGAGTCGCGGTGCTGAGCACCGCACTGGTCGTTCGGCGGCGCCGGTGCCTGCCGGTGCCGGAAACCAGCTGATCTTCGTTGGATACGGACATGTACATCGCCTTTCCTGCGAATGAATCGAGTCCCGAATGCGTGAAGGACCTGAGCGAGAAAGAGATCCGTCAGGGCCGAGAAGATCGGGTGGTCACCACAGGGAGGTAGTCCGCTTGTGCACGTGTCGGTAGCGCCGACTAGGTGCGGGAACGCTGCTGCTGGCGCGCACAGTCGAGTAACGCCAGAACAGCAGCGCCCGACAAGGAAGTGGGCTCTCGTCCGCAGTGACCTGGTGCCCGAGCTTGCGTAGTCAGCCCGGACGGGTTGGTACGTAGGTGGTTCAACCCCGGATACGTGACACCGACGCCAATCACTGACACGTGTCCGGGGTTTTCCCTTTTTCCGGTGGCCTCACCGTGGCTCGCGCTGGTTGCCGGCCAGACGCTTCCCTCGGCTCAGCCGATCGTTACCTCCTTCGCTGCAAAACCCTTCATTGAAACTCTATTCCGGAACATTACAGCAAAATTTATTCCAGTGGAAGATGACGCAAGCCATTCCTGTAGGGCAGTGTTATGGCTCGTGGAAAGGTTTCGGGCATGACGAGACGGCCTCTTCGGGGATTCGACCGGGAGAGGTTGATCGATCTGCGGATGGAGAAGGGTTACACCCGTGGTGACCTGGCGAGGTTCGCCGAAGTGAGCGTGGCGGCCGTGCGAGCTTGGGAGTCCGGGCAGGCGACCCCGCAGGTGGACCGTCTGGCCCGTGTCGCTGCCGCCCTCGACGTTCCGATGTCCGAGTTGGTGCGGATATCCCCGCACGACCGGTATCTGGGCGATCTGCGCGTCCAGGCCGGCCTGACCCAGCCCCAGCTGGCGCTGCAAGCAGGCATTTCCACGGCCTCGCTCAGCAGCCTCGAGCTGGGGGAAACCTCGCTGCGAGAGACGGTAGCCGAACGACTGGCTCGAGCTCTGGGAGTGGACACAGCCGAGGTCCGCGCCGCCTACGAACGGGCCCGAACCCGACCGCCGGGCACACCCGTCTGACACGCGCGACACACTGTGTGTCGACGCACGACAAATACGGATAACCACGTCTGAGCTCCCCCCGCGGAGATAGCAGCCTGCCTCACGCAGACATGCGGAAGCGGCCGAAACCGGCTGTGCTACATCCGAGGCCGAGTGGACAAGCCCCGGGAAATCCCCACGGGCGGGGACGCGGAAGACAAACTATCAGATCACGGCCGATAGTCCGGGACCAACCTACCCGCCTCGCACCCCCCGATCGGATCCCTGCACATCCTCTGTGGCCGCATCGAATTCGTCGGCAATCGTTGAAATCTGAACGAGCACCAGGCGGTCGCTGAGAGGACCGGGATACGGGCTGATCGACAATTCAGCTGCCCGCCAGCCAGATTCCGAACGCAGACGAGCAGCGACACACCGAGGCGCGGTATCCCCCGAGCAAAACGTTGCCAGCGCATCGGCCAGCACATACCGATCGTCGGGATGCACGATTTCGTTTCCGCCCTTGATGTTTCGCCAGGATACCCACGGTGGAGCATCCGGCAGCCACATCGTCAGAACGGCGAGGTCGGCGGCGAAGACGCCGGTGTAGACCCCCGCTGACCGGAGCATCTCCTGCATTCCCAGCTCGCTCAACGTCGGCAACTCCGGTGACGTCGTATCGGAGACGTCGTGCCACAGCAGCCGCAATCCCACGTTGCCCGGATCAGTACGGCCCTTGCCCCAGCAGTACCAGCGCATCACCCGACCGTCGGCGTGCAGAACCGACATGGGAGCCTCCCACCGGCGACCGTGCACCGGATCGATGCCCAGCTCGAACAACGACGCCGAATCGTCGAACTTCACCGCCTTGGCGATGTACTCCGCAGGAGTTCGCTCCGGAACGTGCTCTTCAGGAAGCACCCCGGACATCATCGAGGCTTCGACCGTCTGGCCGATCACCATCCGCTCGAGACTCCACGCAATCCCAGCTGCGATACGAGGTGGGGTGGGAACCCGGCCGGGCTCCCCCACCCATACCTGGACACCGTGCGCATCCCCGCTGGGGCCGAGAACGGGCAGCGCCTCGATGTGAAACGCCTTCTGCGCCCCCTTACGCGAGCGCAGATCGATCGACACCGGCCGACGAGTGCGGATCACCTCGTCGATGATCCGCGTGACCGGAAGATCCGGGGCCGGCTGAACATGCCGGGTCACCGACGCCCAATCCTTGACTACGCCGCCGCAGCTGACAACGGACATCTCGCCGTCGACCAACGTCTCGACCAAATGCCACTCGTTGAGAACCATTGACGTATAACCTCCCCCGAACCGTGGGCACAGTACGGCTGCCCAGGGGGAACTTACCTGTCGGCCGCCTCCGTCACTGACGCGAGAGCTTGACCTTCAACCCCCGCGGTTTGAGAGTGATCGCCTCGTGCACGTCGAGCTCGTAACCCGGTTCCGGAGCGAAGTCGTACCGCCGGATCAGCGACGCGAGCGTGAGCACCGCCTCGTGCAACGCGAACTGCCGACCGATGCACGCCCGGATGCCGGTGCCCCACGGTTTGAAGATGTGCGCCGGCCGTTTGCGCACGGCCGCGGGCTCGAATCGATCCGGGTCGAACCGTTCGGGATCGTCGCCCCACAGCGGGTCGCGGTGCAGTTGCGGCAACAGTACGAACACCCACGAACCCTTCGGCAGCGTCCGTCCGCCGAGGGTGGTCTCACCGCGTACCTTGCGGAAATAACCCGGGGCGGCCGGCCACAACCGCAGCGTCTCGTCCACCACCCGCCGCACATACCGCAGCTTGGCGACCTGCTCGTACCCGATCCGGCCGTCGGCACCGACGACCTCGGCGATCTCGGCCCGCGCCTTCGTCACCACCTCGGGATGTCGGCTCAGGAAATGGACCGCGAAACCCAAGGTCGCCGCAGTGGTCTCGTTGCCCGCGACCAAGAAAGTCAGCACCTGATTGCGGATCGATTCACGGTCGAGCTGCTCGCCGGTGTCGGGATCGACGGTGTGCATCATCAGGTCCAGCAGATCGCCGTGCTGCTCGCCGGAGTGCATCCGCTCCTCGACGATGCGATCGACCGTGCCCTGCATCAGCGCGATGTCGTGTTCATGCTGCTCCCTGGCACTGCGGCCGAACAGTGTCCGGAGGATGGGGATGTCGTTCGACGAGCGGTTGATGTACTCGAGCGCCCGGCTCATCGCCGCGATGAACGGATCGGGTTCAGTGCGGCCGAACGAGTCGAAGTCGTAGCTGAAGCCGCACTGGCCGATGACGTCGAAGGTCAGCGACGTCATGCTCTTCGGCACGTCCACATACTCGCCGTCGGCCGCTGCGCTGTCCCAGCTGTCGACCAGTCGGTCGACGACGGTGAGCATCGAGTCGTGATAGCCACGCATCGCGGCCTGGCTGAAGCCAGGCCCGAGGATGTTGTGGGCTTTGCTCCAGTTCGGTTCGGAGTTGAACGCGGTGAACAGTCCGTCGCCGGCGATGACGCGAAGCTTGCGCAGCGGCTTGCCGAGGAACTTCGCCCACTTCTCCTCGTCGTTGACCTCGCGCACCAGATCGGCGCCCGAGACCACGATCAACCGGTGCTGGAGGATCTTGCGTTCGAAGATCCCACCGAGTTCCTGTGCCATCTGCATCTCACGCTGAACCGGCTTGGCCACGTCGATGCTGAGCAGATCACCCACCAGCGGAAGTCTCCATCGAGGTCGCGGGATCGGCTGGGAGTCGGTGGTCGCAGGGCTGCTCGTCGAAAGCTGCGGTGACGCCATTCGTGAGAGTGTGCCCCACCGCCGACGAGAGGCACACCGCCGCCTCCCACCGCTCAAGGGCTCCCTGACTGCCGTCCCACTAGTCGACACGCGCCACGCCGATGTACGGGGGTAACTGACATCCGCGCTCGCAACCGCTAACCTGAGTCAGATTCAACGGGCCGATCTTGAAGAACCGGGGGTTTACGCATGGCACAGCCGCATAAAGGCGACCGCGCCGCGATGACTCTACGCATCCCCGCTGAGCTGCACGAACAGCTCCGCAACGATGCCAAAGACGCCAAGGTCGCGCTATCCCAATACGTCGCCGACCTGCTCGCACTACAAGCCGGTCGACCGGACCTTGCCCGCGAGATCAAGGCGGTGGCCGTGTAAACGCCACCAGAGAGGGCCGCTAGCCGCCAACTAGCCCGCCCTCAGATGCAGAAAACCCCCCGCCTGCCAAGCGAGGGGTCTTCCAAACCGAATCTGTGACCGAGCAAAGTCGCCAAACTCCTCGGGCACTCGAACTTTCTCTCCAGAAAGCCTTCGTTATGCATATTAGCGAGCGCTGCTCGTTTGGGCCAACTTCCGTCTCAAATCACACTCCCGCGTGTCGCCCTCAACGGAGCGCACACACCGCCCGGGACAACCGTCGAGGTCCCGGCCGCGCCACTCCCCAGACCCGCCGTGGTCGCCGTCGCGGCAGCTACAACCTCCGCGTAGCCGATGGTGCCTACTCCCCCATCCCCGTCTGGGACTCCCGCACGGGCTGGATGCGCCAGATCATCACCTTCGCCCGCAGCGAGACCGGTATCAAGATCTGCCACGAGCACCGCATCGCCCCGGACAAGTTCATCGCCGCCGCCAACGCTCACGCCGCTTACGCCGACGAATCCACCGGCCGCAGCCTCACCGCCGCCCGCGACACCCTCGCCGAGTACGCCGGCATTAGCACCGACGTCCTCGATCGTGCCCGCCAGATCCTTCGCCGCATCGGAGCCGCCGTCGAACTCGTCCGCGGCCGCTACCTCACCATCGCCGAACGCATCGAAGCCAGCCTCACCCACGGTGGAAAGCAACTTCGCGCAGCTTCCGTGTGGGCCTTGACCAGCAAGTTCACTGCCAACTCTTCTGTTTATCCCCAGTTTCCGAATCATGCGGATCTACCGGAGAACCCTTTGGGTTCTACAGGTATCTCTCGTTCTCAAGTAATCACCAACGCGCGCGCTACGCGCCGCGCCCGGGCTTCGATGAAGGCCGGGAGCGACCCACGACCCCTGCACGCTCAGATCGCCGCAGCGCGCCTGGCCGACCGACTCAGTCCCACGATGCCCGAATACCGCGGCGTGGATCGGAATGGCCACTACGTACCCGGAATCACCCATCACCACGTCGGAGCGATCGCCGATGCCCTGACCGCCGCAGGCATCGACACCACCCGATGGACCGGCGACGACGTAGCCGACCAGATCACCGAGTTCCGCCGCGACCGCAGCCTCCCACACCTAGCATCCCCGACCGCTTTCCTGCGCTGGCAGCTCCGTGCCCTCGCCGATGTGTGGTCAGGGCCTACCCCCACCGAGCGCCGCACTGAGATCCAGGACCGCCGCGCCGCCGAACGTCGCGCCGAACTCGACCGGCGTGCTGCTCATCCTCCGGCCAGCGACGACACCCGTGCCACCGCTCTCGCCGAGATCCGGCAGATACTGTTCCGGCGCTCGGGCATGCGCACCCGGACCCGCGGGGACCGCTTCGACCGGCACCGCTACTGAACGAAATTCTCGCTCCGGTCAGAACCACAGCGGCGAAGGGGAATCGAATCGTTTCACGCGGAAGCCACTCCTACCCCTCGAGCTTGCGGGCATCATGCAGTATCCGACCCACCGCTCCGGTCGACATCTCCAGTTTCTCGGCGATCTCGCGGTACTTCATCCCCTGCTGGCGAAGTTCGACCACCTGCTTGCGTCGGCGTTCTGCGCGTTCGAGGAATTGGTCTCGGGGTTCGGCAATCAGGCGACGTGCAGTGCGCTCCGACGAGCCGAGCCGGCGTGCCAGTTCCTTTGCGGTGATGGACCGACGTTGTTGTGCCTGGGCGCTGCCGCTCATTGCGCGAACTCCAATGCTGTCGCCAGATTGAACTTGGTGGCCCGCTTCCTGTTTGCTTCCCGTTTGGCGGAGCTCATGACCTTGCCGCCCTTGCTGCCACGTACTGCCTGGCGCGCCCGGAACGTCCCCTCGTCGAAATTACGCCAGATCCACTTGCCGATGGAGTACGCCGTGGCACGGACCTCGATGAAAGGAAGAGGGTCGGCGAACTCGCTGTTGATTCCGTGACAACGCTGAAGAACCAGCTGAAGCCACTGGTCTACGGTGCCCTGACGATGGTGCCACCACTGTGGGTACGCCCACTTACGGGCAGTGTCGAACATCGTCACATTGCGGCCCAGACCCACGGAGCGGTCGGGCCGGCGCGGAGCCTGACGAGGTGTGTAGATGGTCGCCAGATCCCGCAACGAGTACGGATCCCCTGGACCGTAAATGGTTTCCCATTCAGGGTGGATCGGGTTCTTGGTCAGCTGCCCACCGTAGGAGAAGTCCCCGCCGACGGAGATACACAGACCTCGCTCGATGCGATGGGCATAGCGCAGCGGAGTCAACCGCGCCGAGTCGGTACGGCAGACTCGATGGTCGCCCAGCCACCAACCCAGGTGCGCCCGCCCGGAGGGAGACTGCGCGACCCAGCTCGGCGTCGGATGATCCGACGGTTTCTCGAACGCCCGCATCGCCGCATCGGGGTGGTCACAGTCGATGACGATCGATCCGAGCAACGCGTGTGGAGAGTGCTGGATGTAGCGCATCGTCAATGCCTGGTCACGGCTCATTCGGTACTGACCGTGCTCGAGTTGGTTCGTCGCGAACGGCCGATGCGGCAGTAGCACCTCGTTTCCCCACTGCTCGTCAGTGAGAAGGGACTCCCCCGCCGTTTCCATGCCGAGTACTGTGCACTACCAAGATCGAGTATTCGGGTAGGACACGCCGAGCCATATACAGACATTATTCGGGTAGGTCATGCCAAGCCATATCAGGTATCCGCCCCGCCTTCTCCCTTTCGAACCCTCGAACATGTCCATTCGTGGCAGAGGCTGTGCTTCACGTACCGAAGTTACGATGAGAACCATGACCGGGAAGAAGCGCATGGCCTTCGACATCAGCGAAGCCGACGCCGACCGGATTCGCGCCGCCTACGTCGGCACCCGCGCCATCCTGCCCCCGGCCACCCTCAGCGAGTTCATCACCGACCTGCTGGTCGAGGCCACCGAACGTCTCGAAGCCGAACACAACGACCGCCGGCCCTGGCGCACCCCCAGCCGCAGCGAACTCAAATCCCTCTCCCAGACCGGCGTCGGACGCAACGCCCCCGGCCGCCCAGGAGAACAGGACCAGCAATGACCGAGGCGTCACGCACACCGCGCCCCAAACTCGGGTTCCACACCGACCAGGCCGAACGCATCCGCGCTGCCTACCTCGGCACCCGCGCAGTCCTTCCGCCGAGCACCTTCAGCGAATTCCTCGAGACCGCCGTCCTCGAGACAATCGAACGACTCGAAGCCGAACACAACAACGGCCACAGCTGGGACGCCCCGACCACCGGGGAAGTCAAATCCACCGCCCAGACCGGCGTCGGCCGCTGGAATCGCACCTGACCGGTTCTCAGTCGCACATCCTCATGCGTTGAGGACACGATGAGAACCACCCATTCTCACCCCCAGTGGGACTCTCACGCCTCATATAACCCATTATTACTATGGAATCCCTTTCATGAGGCAGCAGCACAGAGAACCCTCAAGCACCCATGCGAGTGTGCGCGAGAATCCGTGACGATAACGCTCCCGCCAGCACAAACAACGCCTATCCGGTAGCCGGCCGAATGACAGTTGCCGCCGTCGTTCTCGTCGTAACGGTCGCCGTTCTCGCCGTCGAGCCGATAGCGGGGCGCACCACGACGCACCAAGATCAGTCGGTGCCGCGTGACACAGTGCCGACCACCGACTGACCGAGCCCGAGAAAAGGACCGCCACCGACGTGAATGAGCCCCACCTCTACGCCCGAACCACCTACCTCGGCTTCGACGGCCCACCCGAACCCGTCCGCAATCTCGCCGGAGGTCTCACGGGTCTGTGGTGGCTACTGATCATCGCGGCGCTCATCTGCTTCGGAGCATGCGAGTACATGCGGCGAAAAAGCGTGACCAGGAGGGAACGGCAAGAGAAGAACAGGCTCGGAGCGGCTTTCTTCCTCTACTGCGGCCTCATGGGATTCGTCGTCGGAGTCTTCGGCTTGATTGCCGCGAACTGACCCTTCCTGAACTACTCGGACCGGAGCTGTCGCGGGTGGATGCACCAGGGGGCGGCTTCGCCAACGATGGGCCTCTGCAACGAGCAACAGGATCAGTCGACATTGTGAGACGCCGACCCGAGCGATAAGAACCATCACGCCCGAACGACTCCTCCGAGAACCGGCCGGAGCGCAGTCATCTCTCATCTCACGTATCCGCCTCGATCCCGTCGTGACCTGCGAATCTCATCTGAGAAACCCCTTCTCATATCATGGTTCTCATTGTTACTATGGGAACTATGATGTGGACGAAGCGACACAAGAACAAGAACGCCTCAGCGCCCGAGAACGTGACAGCCGTCAGCGGATCCATGTGGTTCGCAGGCGTGACCATCACCGTAGGAATCGGGGCGGCCGCGTTCATTCTCAGCTTCCTCGCACTGCGAGACCTGTGCATCCAGGCCGGCCAACCGAGAGAGATCGCCTTCCTGTTCCCCGTCATCGTCGACGGAACGATCCTGCAAGCAACGATGGGAGTCGTCTCCCGACGGCACGACCACCGGGCGCGACGATTCTTCTGGAAGATTCTCATCGGCGCCGCCACCGTCTCGATCGCAGGAAACGCGATCCACGCCGTTCTCACCACGACCCCCGGCTTCAACTCCGTTCTCGCCGCCGTGATCGCCACACTCCCGCCGATCTCACTGCTCGCCTCCACCCACGCGCTGACTGTTCTCGGCCGTCGCACCGCCGCGCCCACCGAGAATCCCGCCGAGACTCACATCGAATCCGCGCCCGCGACACAGCCGCGCCGTGAGACCGCACACGAGAACGCGGCCGCACCCAAGACTCACGTCACGACCATCACCGAGAACCGTGCCGCCGCCGAGACCGCGAGCGAGACTCCGGTCGCGCGGTCGACTCGCACCGCGGCCGCCGACGCTCTCACTCGACAGCTCGAGGTGCCACTGCCCCACCTGCCCGGCACCCACCTCGACACCAACCCCATCCCGGCCTTCCATTCTCACGAGGAGCGTCGCGAATGGGCACTCGCCCGGCGCCAGGCCGGAGTGGAGGTGCCCGTCATCGCCCAAGAAGTCGACCGCTCCGTCGCCACCGTTTACCGCTGGCTCTCCGAGGCCGACACCTCCGTCACCGTCTGAGCATCACAACGACATCGGAAATATCAACTTTTCAGCGTCAAATCGGAATCAACAAAAAATCAGACCGACATCAAAAAACGTCCACGTCTGATGCCTGCCAGTCTCACCTCGGCGCATCGAACTCGGAAATCGTCCCCCGGTTCGGTGCGCCGAGTCGCATTTGCGGTGTTGACCAGGGGCGATCCGCCCCCGGACCCCCTTGGGGTCGTCTCGGGTGTCGACGAGCAGTGTGTTCGAGGGTCGGTGTGGCAGTCGGATCTTTGCCTCGTTGGTCTCGGGGCCGGCAA
>NZ_JARDJE010000030.1:0-40158 GCF_048957735.1 Rhodococcus sp. As11 | reverse complement strand
CTCGCCGGCGAGGAGACCCCCGACACCGGCGATGCCTCCACCGACCACCTGATCGAGACCTACCGAACCCTGCGCGACGGAGGGAAGTAAGGACATGCCCGCGCCGAAGTTGCTCTATCTGCCGCCTCCCGTTGCCGAGGAGTGGGATTGGCAGATGGACGCGGCTTGTCGCGACGCGGACGGCTCGTTGTTCTTCCACCCGGACAACGAGCGGGGCGACGCGAGGGAGAACCGCATGGCCTCGGCCAAGAAGGTGTGCGCTCGTTGTCCGGTGCGGCAGAAGTGCTTGCAGTACGCCTTCGATTCCGGTGAACGCTACGGGATCTGGGGCGGGCTCACGGAGGACGAACGCGCCCGGGTGAGAAGTGCCCGCCGGCGCCACACCGGTCGGTGACACCGACCGTCGTCACCTGTCCGCGACGACTCGTCCGATGACCCGGGCGGCCTCTCGGAAGGCCGCCGGATTCGGGCCGGCGAAGTTGAGCCGGAGGTACTGGCCGGTGGGTTCTGCCGGGAACCACTCGTCGCCCGCCGCGACGAGCACCCCGGCGGCCTCGCAGTCGCGCGCGACTGCCTGGGCGTCGGTGTCGTCGGGGAGCCTGCCCCACAGGTTGAGCCCACCGGGCGGTAGTCCGTCGAATTCCACCTCGGGTGCGTGCTCACGGAGTTCGCTCGCGAGGAGGTTGCGGCGGGATTCGAGTTCGCGACGGACTGCCCGCAGGTGGGTCTGCCACGCGGGCTGGGTGACGACGTCGAGCGCGACGGTCTGGAGAACGCCGCTCACGTAGACGGATTCGGCCTGCACGTCGGCGAGGATGCGTTCGCGAGCGGGTCCTCGCGCCACGATCGCCGCGACCCGCACCGACGGTGCGACGCTCTTGGTCAGCGAGCGGATGTAGACGACGTGGCCGGAGTCGTCGCGTGCGAACAGTGGGACGGACGGGGTGGAGATCCCGAAGTCGTGGGCCCAGTCGTCCTCGATGACGAACGCTCCCGCATCGCGCACCGCGTCGAGGACCCGCTCGCCGATCGACGACGACCATTGCGACCCTGTGGGATTCGCGAAGTTCGGTTGCGCGTAGAAGGCGCGCGCCCGTGTCCGGTCGAACGCGCGGGCCACTTCGTCGGGATCGGGTCCGTTGGGACCGCTCGAGACGGGCACGAGTTGTACGCCCGCCTTCGTGGCGGCGAGGATCGCTCCCCAATAGGTGGGTGACTCCACCACGAGGGGATTGCCGGCGCCGACGAGTGCGCGGAAGATCGAACCGAGGCCGCTCTGGCTGCCGGGTGTGATGATCACGTCGCCCGCGAACGGTGGCGCGGTGCGCGCGTTCGTCGCTTCCGTCAGTTCCGTGGCGAACCATGCCTGCAGTTCGGGAAGTCCCGCGGCAGGGGTCCGTTCGACGGCGGCATTGCTGCGGGATGCCCGCGAATACGCTCCGCGGACGAGACGTTCGGGAAGCAGTGTGCGGTCGGGGTAACCGGAGTGGAGTGCAACCACGTCGTTGGCCACCGTGCGCAGGGCAGCAGAGGCGCGGGCAAGCGGGGGAGCTGTTCCGAGCGCTTCCGTCTGCCAACTGTGATCGATCGTGTTCGACATGCGGATCTGCCGTACGAAGGTGCCGACACCGGAGCGGCTCTCCACGAGCCCCCGGGCCTGGAGCGTTCGCAGTGCCTTCTGCACCGTGACGGGACCGACGCCGTACTGCGCGACGAGCGACCTCGTCGAGGGCAGTCGGGCGCCGGGCGCAGCGGTGGCGAGCCACCGGGTCAGTTCCGCGACGAGTTGCGAACTGCTACTGTTCGACATGAGAGTACAGAGTAGCGCTATCATTCCGGACCGGCCAGTGCTATCCCCCGATCCTCGCGGGCTGGCCTGGGGTCTTCTCGGCGTCGCAGGCTTCTCCCTGACAGTGCCCCTCACCCGAATCACCGTCGAGAGCGGGGTGATGTCACCGCTGTTCGTCGCCGCCGGTCGCGCGGTCGTCGCAGCGGTTCTCGCCGCTCTCGCGCTCGCGTTCACGGGACAACGACTCCCGCACGGACATCAGTGGGGCAGAATCGCCGTCGTCGCGGGCGGCGTGGTGATCGGATTTCCCCTGCTCACCTCGTACGCCCTGACCACGGCACCGGCGAACCACAGCGCGATCGTCATCGCAATCCTCCCCGCAGCGACCGCGGTGGTCGCGGTACTGCGTGCCCGCGAACGACCCCCGGCGCCGTTCTGGGTCGCGGCAGCTGCGGGGACGCTCGCCGTCATGGTCTTTGCCGGCCTACGCGATGGAGGCTTCGAGGGCTTCGGCCGAGCCGATCTGCTGTTGCTCGGTGCGGTGGTGGCCGCCGCCCTCGGTTACGCCGAAGGCGGTCTGCTGGCACGGGAGATCGGTGCGTGGCAGACGATCTCGTGGGCACTGGTTCTGGCGTCACCGCTCATGGTGTCGCTCACCCTCGTCTCGTTCACCGCCGGGCTACCGCAAGGCGATGTGACGCACTGGGCGTCGTTCGCGTATCTCGGCGTCGTCAGCATGTTCCTCGGCTTCTTCGCGTGGTATCGAGGTCTGGCGATCGGGCCGATGGCGCGGGTCGGTCAGGTTCAGCTCACTCAGCCGATCATGACGGTCGGCTGGGCCGCGTGGCTGCTGGGAGAACCGCTGACCTGGGCGGTCGTTGCGTGCGGTGCCGCCGTCGTGCTGTGTGCCGGCACCGCTGTTCGCGTCCGCCGCACCTGAGGTGCGTCAGTCCTTGTCGAGGAAGAAATCCCGTCGCGAATCCCGAAGTGAACAGAGACATTCCGTACTTCGACAGCGTGTACGAGGGGTGGGCGCCGGCCGGTGGGGCATGTCGACCGTGCACTGTTCCCTTCAGCGTCGGGTGCACGTCGAGACAGGCGGGGAGATCGTTCCGCAACTCGGTCACGAGCCGAACGTAAGTGAACTACTCCCATCAGAGAATGACGTTCTCCTCCTACGCGGTGAATCCCTGCGAGCAGAAGTCCCAGACCTCGTCGGCCGTGATGGGACGGTTCGTGCTGTCGTCGCCCCCGCTGGACTGAGCGATGAACATCACGGTCTGCATCGTCATGGTGGCCATCCGCTTCGGGTTCGACCCTTCGCGCAGATTGCCCTCGGCATCGACCTTCTCCATCAGTTCTGTGAACAGCGCGAGCATGGAGGCGTGCGCGACCTTCACCTCTGCAGGATGGGTGAGCAGCAGCTGCGCCGCGAAGTCGGTGAGCAGCGGTCGCTGAGCCGTGGGATCGGGCCGGGACGACTCGAACAACAACTCCACCGCGACACGGAGCTGGTCGAGAGGGGCCTTCTCGCCGGCGGCAGCGGCGCGGATCTGGTCGGCAGAGCGGCTCAAGGCGTCCTCGAAGAGGGCGAGCAGCAGCTCGTGCTTACCGTCGAACTGCAGGTAGAAGCTGCGAAGCGACTGCTTGGAGCGGTCGACGACCTCCTGGACCGTGAAGTCGGTGCTGCCCTTTTCCGTGATGATCGCCTGCGCGGCGTCGAGAAAGCGCTGAACGCGCTGCTCGGCGCGCAGTTTGGCTGTCCGGAGGGAGCGCTCGACTGCGCGTTGCTTCCAGGCCGGTTCTTCCCTGGGGCCCGTCACTGCCGGGATCGCCCTGTGTCGCGGGGGGTGGACATAGGAGCACTGTACCGGAGCGCAGGGGCGCACAGCGGGACCGACCTCCCGTTCCCGCACCGGTTCGAGGATAATCCTCTCACCAGAAGAGAGTGTTATTCTGTCGCGCCTACCGGGGCTCGGCGCCGGGAAAGGAGGCAGTCGGACGGTGTGCGACGGCGATCACCTCGTCGTCCACAGCTGTAAGGTCCGGACCTGCATCCTTCGGCGCGTGGGGTATTCGCTACCGGAATCGTCGTTCGCTGCGGCAATTTCGGTAGCGAACGACGATTCCGGTAGCGGAGGGGCAGCCCGGAAACGTGTATGTCCGACGTGATTTTCCCGCTCGGATCGTGGAGTGAATCACGTTGTCCCCTATACGGACGTGTACCGGAACGAGGTCGTGGAAGGAAGGTTCTCTTCTGAAAGAATAAAATTCCGGACGAGATCGAAGGAGCACCATGACGCCCGACGAGCTGTGCGACAAGTACGCCATTACCGAACTCCTCTACCGCTATGCGACGGCGGTGGACACCAAGGACTGGAAGAAGATGACGTCGGTCTTCACCGAGGACGCCCATCTGGACTACAGCTCTGTGGGTTTTTCGCCCGGACCGAGGGACGACGTGCTGGCGGAGTTGCAGAAGGCACTGTCGTACCTGCCGATGTCGCAGCATTTCATCACCAACGTCGAGGTCGATCTCGACGGCGACCGGGCGACGGTGCGAGCGATGTTCTACAACCCGATGCAACTCCCCGGCGTCGACGGCCTGACCTATTGCGGGGGCAACTATCACCACGAGGTCGTGCGAACGGAAGACGGCTGGAAGAGTTGCCGCCTCATCGAAGAGAGCCTGTGGTTCTCCAACCATCCCGACCCGGCGAAGAGTCAGGTCCGCTGATTGCTGCTCGTCGGCCTGGGTAACCGACCGGCGAACTGCAGCTCGAATCCGTGATGTCCTGCGTGACGCGTTCTTCGGCCGGACCGAGACGGTGCCGGCAGACCGCGCTGCCGGCCGCATCGCGGCAGAACAGCTCACCCCGTATCCGCCGGGCATCCCCGCGGTGGTGCCGGGGGAGCGCCTCGACCGGGCGGTCGTGGACTATCTCCGCAGCGGTGTGGGCGCCGGGATGAACGTGCCCGACGCGACCGACGGTGCCCTCGACGAGTTCCGGGTGGTCGTCGACACGGCGACGGCGTCGATCGACTCGCGGTGACGAAACGAAAAATAGGGTGGGTCAGGACTTTTCGGTCCGGGACCACGCCGGTGCGCAGCTTCGATCGGTGACTCAGTCGTGCCGGATCGCCCTTTCGGGACAACCCGCCGTGGCCTCCCGCACGGACTCCTCGTGCTCGGCCGGTACCTCGGACACGAGTGTGACGGCGTACCCGCCGTCGCTCAGATCGAAGACCTCCGGGCAGGCGGCGAGGCAGACACCGTGTCCACGGCAGGCATCGTCGTCGACGAAGACCTTCACTCCGCCTCACCTTCGGCGGGCGTGTACTCGAGGTGTAGTGCGAGCAGGCCGCGCAGGATGAAGGTCGGCAGGTAACCGAACTTCCGGTCGTCCTCGGGGCCGTGCACCTTCTCGGAGATCCGGATCTCGCTGGTGCGCTCGAGCAGGCGCGCGATGCCCACGCGACTTTCCGTGCGGGCGAGCGGAGCACCCGGGCACGTGTGCACGCCGCGGCCGAACGCGATGTGGGTACGGGCGTTCCGGCGGTCGAGGTCGAACTCGTTCGGATCGGAGAACTGGCGCGGATCGCGGTTGGCGGCGCCGTTGACCAGCATCATGATCGTGCCGGCCGAGACGTCGACCCCGCCTACGGTGGTGGAGGTCTTCGTGAGCCGGAAGTCGCCCTTGATCGGGCTCTCGAAGCGCAGCGTCTCCTCGATGAAGTTCGCGATGCGATCGGGTTCGTTCCGCAGAGTCTTCTGGAGTTCGGGCTGTTCGGCGATGATCCGCATCGCGGAGCTCAGCAGACGTACGGTGGTTTCCTGACCGGCGGAGAACACGTTCGCGGCGATGCGGAGGACGTCGTCGACCGGCGGGAGGGTGCCGTCGGGGAAGGTCGCGGTGGCGAGACCCGTCAGCACGTCGCCGGTCGGGTGCGCCCGGCGGTCCTCGATGTACGCACCGAACTTCTTGTACAGGAACTCGAGGGGGTTGAGCTTCAGGGCTTCACCCTCGGTGCTGCCGAGCGAGAATCCCTTCTCCACCTGGATGTTCAGGCCCTCGATGAATTCCTGGTGGTCGCTTTCCGGGACGCCCAGCAGGTCGGCGATGACGAGCATCGCGAACGGCGCGGCGAAGCCGGTGATGTAATCGCCCTCGCCCCGGGCCAGCAGGTCGTCGAGGAGCCGGTCGGCGATGCGTTCGATGAACGCCTCGTTCTCCTCGAGACGCTTGGGGGTGATGAGCCGCATCAGAAGGCCGCGATGGTCGGTGTGCTGAGGGGGGTCCATCGTGGGGAGCTGGTCGTTCATCGGCAGCGAGGGGCGGTGCTCCTCGATGAAGTCGGTGATGTCGTCGCTCTCGGGGCAGGCCGGGAGTCCGGAGAACGGGCCGGTCACCGAGATGCACGACGAGAACGTCTGCTCGTCGCTCAGGACCTGGATCGCCTCTTCGTATCCGGTGACCATCATGACGTCGTGATGGGGTTCGCGACCGACCGGGCATCCCTCGCGGAGGGCGTCGTAGTAGGGGTACGGGTCCTGGACGAGGTCCGGATCGGTGAAGAAGTTCTTCGTCTCGATGTCGGTCATGGTTCCTCCCGGGCCGGGCTGTGGGCTGGTGCGGAGTTCGACCTCCCCCCGCGGCCGTCCCGCGCGCGAAGCCGTGTCTCGCCCGCACATCCAACCACGGCATGGAAAATCCGGCGCGAGGGGATGTTTCGCGCATTTCGGACTTGTGGCCGATAACGTGACAGCCATCGTGAATCTGTATTCGATCTTGAAATGTCGGACCGTCGAAGCGTGGAAACAACAACGCGGCGGGCGGTGTCAGCTGCGGGACAGGGCGGTGGGGTGCGCTTCGGTGTCGACTCCCGGGATGCCGCGTCCGCGCAGCGACGCGCCTGCCGTCTCCGCCACGAAATACAGCGCGACGAGCCCGACCGCGCACGCGCCCATCATGTAGAAGGCCGGGACGAGGTCGTTCCCGGTTCGTTCCACCAACCATTCGTTGATCGCCGGCGCCGTGCCGCCGAACAGCGATGTCGACACGTTGTAGGAGATCGCGAAACCGGCGAACCGAACGTGCGTGGGGAACATCGCGGGGAAGGTCGCCGAGATGGTCGACAGCTGCATCACGTAGAGCAGGCCGAGGACGGTGAAGCCCACGACTGCCCATCCGAAGCCCACGGACATCAGCATGTACATCGGGATGGCGAGAACGAACAGGCCGGCCAACGATGCCGCCCAGAGCGGTTTGCGACCGATCCGGTCCGACAACGCGCCGGCGAAGGGAATGACCGCCATCATCGCGAGCTGGCCGATCAATACCAGGACCAGGGACGCGGTGCCGGTCAATCCGATCCGGTTCTCGAGATAGGTGGGCATGTAGCTCAGCAGCGTGTAGTTGCACACGTTCAGCGCGACGACCAGCCCCATCAGTTCGACGATCGGCCGCCAATATTTCGTGAGCAGGTCCTTGAACTCGGCGCCGACGCTGCTCTCCTCCTCGTGCGCACGCTCGAGCTCCTTGAAGACCGGGGTCTCGTCGAGCTTCGAACGCAGGTAGAGACCGACGAGCGCGAGGGGACCGGCGACGAAGAACGGAAGACGCCAGCCCCACGTCGCCATGAACGCGTCCGTCGACAGCAGATCGATGATCAGGACGAGGCACGCGCCGGCCGAGAAACCGCCCAGCGTGCCGAACTCGAGGAAGCTGCCGTAGAAGCCGCGTTTGCGGTCGGGGGAATATTCGGCCATGAACGTTGCCGCCCCGCCGTATTCACCACCGGTGGAGAACCCCTGGAGCATGCGCAACAGCACAAGCAGCACAGGCGCCCAGAACCCGATCGATTCGTACGACGGAACAGCACCGAGCAATACTGTCGAACCACCCATCAGCAGGATGGTCAGTGCCAGGATCTGCCGGCGCCCCAACCGGTCGCCGAGCGGGCCCCATACGAAACCGCCCAGCGGACGCATGACGAAGGAGACTGCGAAGACACCCAGCGTGAGCAGTGTCGCGGACTCGAGATCGCCGGGGAAGAACGAATCGGCGATATAGGTGGCCGTGTATGCGTAGACGCCGTAGTCGAACCACTCGGTGAAATTACCCATGGCCGATGCGCCGATGGCGCGTCGCACCTGTTCCGGGGGCGCAGACGAGGCCTCCGGCGTCGGGGTGGCGGAACCGGTATCCACGGTCGTTCCCTTCGATCGAGAGATCGAGATCGGTGCCCCCGTGCGTACCCGGGTGGGAGGACCGTGAAACCGACGCCGGCAGAGATTCCTCGAGGCCGGACTCAGGCGGACAGTGCGCTGAGCGGGTGCGCCGACGAGGTGTACCGCACTCGACCACGGCGGCCCACCGCGGAGTCGATGTCGACGGTGCCGAGCCGCTCGTCGCAGATGCGCACGAGTTGCTCGAGTATATGCGGTTCGAATCGGTTCCACCGGTGCGCGGTCAGCAGACCACGCAGGCGATGGAAGTACTCCTCGGGGGCGATCCCGAACGTGACCCAGATGTCCTCATCGGGCCCGCCGTTCCAGTGCCGCCACTTGACGGCGAAATCGAGCGTCGCAGCTTCGTCGGTCATGACGGAACTCCTGTTCGGTAGGGGGAGCTCGAATCCCGCCATGCGGTGCGGCTCCAGGCGATCAATTCCTCGGCGGGGACGGGAGCGGGCGAGGCGACGAACGCCTTGCTCACCCGGCCGAGCACATCGCCGTCGTCGGCGATGCTCACTTCCGCTCCGGCACAGGGTTTTCCACTCGTGGTGGCGATCTGTTCGACAGTGGCGCCACGACGGGAGGTGGGTGGACCGGGCAGCATGGTCACACTCTCTCGCTCGATCAGGTCGAGGACGGCGTCCGTCTCGAAGACCGGGACGGGAATCGTCGTGGCGCCCCGGACGAACGACGCGACGACCGGATCGCGCGCTTCCCGGCTCCCGTCGTCGCTGCATCGCCGGACGTGTGCGTGTCCTGAGGACGGCTGCACACTTTTCCGAGCGGGGGGTCTGTCCGCAGGGTGCGTGAGCCTGCTCGCTCCGGGACGTTTGGATGCGCTCTCCGCGGGGATCCTTCAATGGTCCTGTCCCCTCGACGCCGGGAGCGCCTGTGCCTGCAACGACCGCGACCGTTTCGCCCACCGACGCCGTTCGGCTCCTCGGACAGGTGGCCGTGCCGTTCGTGGCTGTGGGACCGATCGCTCGGCGACGGTGGGCCATGAAGCTGCTCGAGAAGAACCAGTCGGACGCCCGCGTGGTCCGTTTGGTCGCGGATCTGCGTGAGCGGCACGGTGACGGGCCGCTCGTCGTGCCGATCCCCGGACGCACGCTCGCGATCGTCCTGACGTCGGACGATGTGGATCGGATCCTGCGTACCGACACGGCGTCGTTCACCGCGGCCAACAAGGAGAAGGTGGCTGCGCTCAGCCCGTTCCAGCCCAACGGTGTGCTCATCTCCCGAGGTGACATCCGCGCCCAGCGACGTGCCTTCAACGAGTCGGTGCTCGAACCGGAACACGCCCTGCACCGCCTCGCCGGCGACTGGGTCCCCGTGATCGAGCAGGAGGCGCAGGGGCTGCTCGATCAGGCGAGGTCGCGCGGTGAACTCGACGCCCCGGATTTCGTGCGGGCCTGGTGGCGGCTGGTCCGGCGACTCGCGTTCGGCGACGCCGCTCGTGACGACGAGAGCATCACCGACCAGCTGTGGACGCTCCGCTCGAACGGGAACTGGTCGTTCGCGCATCCCCTTCGGCACCGCCTGCGCGATCGGTTCACCCAAAACCTGCACCACCACGTCACTGCGGCTCCGTCCGAGAGTCTGGCCGGTGTGGTCCGAGACCTCGCAGCACCGGCGTCCGTCGACCCGATCGGGCAGATGCCGCACTGGCTGTTCGCGTTCGACGCCGCGGGCATGGTGGGCGCCCGCACCCTCGCCGTGCTGTCCACGCACTCCGAACAGCGCCTGCGCGTCGAGGCGGAACTGGCGGGCACCGAAGCCGGGACACCGCAGGTCTACGAATACCTGCGGGCCTGTGTACTGGACACGACCCGCCTGTGGCCGACCACCCCGGTCATCCTTCGGGACTCCGTGGAGGAGACCACATGGAGCGACGGTTCCGGCGGCACCGCGACCATCCCGGCGGGGACGGGCTTCGTGATCCTCTCCTCGGCCTTCCATCGCGCCGACCACCTCCCGTTCGCCGACACCTTCGAACCCGAGATCTGGCTGGACGGCCGAGCCGAACGTCATCCGGCGCTCGTGCCGTTCAGTGCCGGCCCGACGGTGTGCCCCGGACGCAGCATCGTCCTCTTCACGGCGAGCACCTTCCTCGCGTATCTGCTCCGCTCCGCGGACTTCACGGTGGTGTCGAACGTGAAGCCCGATCCGACGGGTCCCTTGCCCGCTACGTTCGACAATTTCGGGTTGCGTTTCGCGGTGCGGTGAACCCCTTCCGGTACCCACTCGGCGCCGTCTCCACGACACCCTCTGCCATGACGTCGCTCACTGTTCGGCCCTGTTCTGCCCCGAACAGGTGAGAGCGATGGTGTCCATGTGACTCCAGTGGGGCAAAACGGGCAGTTTTTGTCCGGTACCGGTCGGCTTTCTGTCAACCCGACACGCTGGCGTAGTCAAACATAGAAGTACTCTGTGATGGAATCGTGACCCTATCGTTACCGAGGGCCTGTCCCAGAGGAACTGTTGTGAGCCGAAATTCTGAATCCACTCCCATCCGAGAAACCACCGACATCCGTCGCCGTGCAGCACGTACCGGCAGGTGGATGGCCGTCGCGGTCCTTGCGAGCGCAGTGACGGTCGGTGGCACGACGGTCGCGAACGCTGCGGGCGACCAGATCCGCACCGAGTCCGGTACGGCATGGACCGGTGCCGGTGAGAACCTGTCCACGGCACCCCAGGTGCTGAAGGTTGCCGATGTCGACGCATCGCACTACACCGAGAAGCTCCGTCGCGCCGCCGACCGTGAAGCGCAGCGCGTCGCCGAGGAGGTCGCCGCGCAGCGGGAAGAGGCCGAGCGGATCGCCCGTGAGGCCGCCGAGCAGGCAGCTCGCGAAGAAGCCGCTCGTCGTCCTGCCCTCGCATTCCCGGCCGCCGGCACCCTCACCTCGGGCTACGGTCCGCGCTGGGGTACGAACCACAACGGCATCGATGTCGCCAACTCCATCGGCACCCCTATCGTCTCGGTCACCGACGGCGTCGTGATCGAGTCCGGTCCGGCCTCGGGCTTCGGCCTGTGGGTGCGCATCGCCCAGGACGACGGTACGACCGGCGTGTACGGTCACATCGACCAGTCCCTCGTGTCGGTCGGCCAGCACGTGCGCGCCGGCCAGCAGATCGCCACGATGGGCAACCGCGGCCAGTCCACCGGACCACACCTGCACTACGAGGTGTGGCAGCCGGGTGGCGCCAAGATCGATCCCATCCCGTGGTTCCACGCGCGCGGCGTTCCCGTGCCCAGCTCGCACCTGGGCTGATCCGGTACTCGACAGCCGTGAACGAAGCCTGAAGCGAACACTGCCCCAGCGCATTCCGCGTCGGGGCAGTGTCGTTCTCGCAGCTACCAGATGCGCACGCGCTTCGAAGGGTCGAGATACAGTTCGTCGCCCTCGTGGACGTCGAACGCGTCGTAGAACGCGTCGATGTTGCGGATCACGCCGTTGCAGCGGAACTCCGGCGGCGAATGCGGGTCGACCGCGAGTCGGCGGGACGCCTCCTCGTCACGAACCTTCGTGCGCCACACCTGAGCCCACCCGAAGAACACGCGCTGCAGTCCGGTCAGCCCGTCGATGACCGGCGCCGGCTTACCGTCGAGCGCGATCTCGTAGGCCTTCAACGCGATCGACAGGCCACCGAGATCTCCGATGTTCTCACCGATCGTGAAACTGCCGTTGACACGCTGCCCGGGAAGGGCTTTCGGTTCGAACTCGTCGTACTGCGCGATGAGTGCCGCGGTGCGCTTTCCGAATTCCTCGCGGTCCGAATCGGTCCACCAGTTCTCGAGGTTGCCGTCGCCGTCGTACTTCGCGCCCTGATCGTCGAAGCCGTGGCCGATCTCGTGTCCGATGACCGCGCCGATTCCTCCGTAGTTCGCAGCGTCGTCGGCATGCAGGTCGAAGAACGGAGGCTGGAGAATCGCTGCGGGAAAAACGATCTCGTTCATCCCCGGGTTGTAGTAGGCATTGACCGTCTGCGGGGTCATGAACCATTCGCCGCGATCCACCGGGCCACCGAGCTTGCCGAGATCGCGGTCGTACTCGGCGGCGTACCCGCTGCGGTAGTTGCCCACCACGTCGTCGGGCGCGATCGTGACGGCGGAGTAGTCGCGCCAGGTGTCGGGATAACCCACCTTGGGTGTGAACTTCTCGAGCTTGCGCAGGGCCGCCTCACGGGTGGCCGGGCTCATCCATTCGAGGTCGGTGATGGACTGCCGGTACGCCTCGGTGAGGTTGTCGACGAGCACCTGCATCCGCGTCTTCGCCTCGGCGGGGAAGTGCCGTTCGACGTAGAGCTTGCCGACGGCCTCGCCGAGCAGGTCCTGCACGAGCGACACGCCGCGCTTCCAGCGGTCGCGGATCTCCTGCGTACCGGTGAGCGTGCGCCCGTAGAAGGCGAAGTTCTCCTCGACGAAGACATCGGACAGGTACGGGGCTCGCGCGCGCAGCACCCGCCACACGGCCCACGCCTTCCAGTCGTCGAGGTCCTCGCCGGCCCACAGCGCGGCGAACGTCTCGAGGAAACTCGGCTGACGCACCACGATCTCGGCCCACTGTCCGGTGGCCGCGCCGGTAGCGGTGATCCAGCCTGCCCAGTCGAACTGCGGGAGATCGGTGAGCAGCGAGTCGAGCGTGAGCAGGTTGTAACTCAGGTCGGCGTCGCGACGCTTGACCACATCCCAGTGGCCTGCGGCCAGCTTCGTCTCGAGCGCGACCACATTCGCCGCGTCGTAGGGCAGATCGGCGAGCGCGAACATCCGGCCGACGTGTGCGGTGTACTGCTCACGGATCTCGGCGTAACGGTCCTCGCGATAGTACGACTCGTCGGGCAGGCCGAGCCCGCCCTGCGAGACGTGCACGAGATACCGCTCGGAGTTCTTCGAATCGGTGTCGACGTAGTGCGCGATCGCGCCCGTCACGCCGGCGCGCTGCAAGCGTCCGAGCACCGCCGCGAGCGCAGCACGGTCCGTAGCGTCGGATACCGCTCGGAGTTCGTCACGGATCGGGTCGAGACCGGCGGCCTCGATCGCCGCGGTGTCCATGAACGAGGTGTACAGGTCGCCGATCTTCTGAGCGTCGGTGCCCGGTCCGGCGCCGGACGCCGCGGCTTCCTCGATGATGGCCCGGACGTCGACCTCGGCCTTGTCGGCGAGCGTACGGAACGCGCCGTCGAGTGCGCGATCGGCAGGGATCTCGTGTTCGGCGAGCCACCGGCCGTTGACGTGTTCGAACAGGTCGTCCTGAGGGCGGACCCGCTCGTCGACGTGTCCGAGGTCGATGCCGGAGCGGATCTCCGAGTTCTGCGCGAGGGTCATGCCTCACATCCTTACACTCGATTCGCCCGGCGTGCAGACACCGACGTGCAGATATCTGTGGAAGTGGGCGAACACGCACGCGGCCGGGCGCAGGCTCCTAGCATCGGGCACATGACCGAAGGTTCCATGGCGGAGCCGCCCGCGGCGACCCCGCCGACACAGATGCTGGTCGATCCTCGCTTCATGCCCGTCGCGGATCTGTTCTTCCGAATGTTCTACAAGCCGAGCCAGGGTGGTGGCGCTCTCGCGTGCTATCTGCACGGTGAACCCGTGCTCGACATCTGGGCGGGCTGGGCCGCGCGCGACAAGCGCTGGACGCGCGACACCGTCGTGCTGTCGTTCTCCACCGGCAAAGGGGTGGCCAGCACGGTGGTGCACCGTCTCGCCGAACGCGGGTTGCTCGACTACGACGCCGCCGTGGCCGAGTACTGGCCGGAGTTCGCTGCGGCCGGCAAGGAGACGATCACGCTGCGGCAACTCATGTCGCATCGCGCCGGACTGCACAAATCGCGAGGTCTCGTGCCCGGCCGCGAGGGTCTGCTCGACTCCGAGGCGGTAGCCGCCGCGCTCGCCGCGTCACCGCCCGATCCTCGCCGATTCCACGGACCGGGCTATCACGCCGTCACCTACGGAAACCTCGTCGCCGAGGTCGCGTCGCGAGTGTCGGGCGTGCCCTTCCAGGAGCTCGTGCGCACCGAGATCGCCGAGCCGCTCGGCATGGACGAGTTCTGGTACCGCGTGCCCGAGGACCAACGGCACCGCATCGCCCGGGTGTTCCCGAAGGTCAACTTCCTGCCGGCGCCGTGGACGACATCTGCGGCGGTGTTGTCGCGCGCACCCGGAGTGCGGGGGCTGGTCGAAGCGGGCATGGCAGAGGGATTCGACGAACTGATGCGCAGTCCGTCGGCTCACGACGCCGTCATGCCCGGATGGAACGGTGTGTTCACCGCACGTGCTCTCGCTCGCATGTACGCGGCGATTGCGAACGAAGGAACGATCGGCGGTGTCCGCCTGCTGAAAGAGGACACCGTTCAGCAGTTGCTCGAAGTGCAGACCCGGCGGCGGGACTACGTGCTCGGTATCCGGCCCAACTGGCGGCTGGGCTACCACCCCGGATGGGTCGCGCTGCGCGAGCAGCCGCTGCGCTCTGTCGGACACTTCGGATTCGGCGGCTCGGGAGCGTTCGCCGATCCGGAGACCGGGCTGTCGGTCGCATTCGTCACCAACCGCATGGGCAACACCTTCACCACGATCTCCGACGGACGGTTCCCGAGGCTCGGCGCGGCGGCCGTCACCGCTGCGCGCCGCGCAGCGTGATCGGACCTCCCCGGCCACGTCGATCGCCGCGAGGACCCGGTCGCTCCGACGCACGGTGACCGTGGCGCCGCCGGGTCGTGGATCGGGCGGCCGGACGCTCGATGCTCGGTATGAGAGAGCTGGGAGATCCCTGCGAATCAGTTATGCGCGGGGGAACAGCCGGACATTGGCATGCGCGCGCACGTAGACGGTGCCGTCGGCGGCGCACAGCGTCGTCTCGAAGGACGCGAGGCGCCGTCCGGCCCGCACCGCTTCGGACCGCAGTTCGACGACGGGCCCGGGGACAGCGGGCGAGCGGAGGTAATCGAGGCCGATCTCCAGCACGCGATAGTCCTGACCGATGCCGGTCAGCGTCTGTGCGGCCAGACCGGTGACGGCCTCCGCCATCGATACGAGCACACCTCCCTGCACCGAACCGATCACGTTGGCCATCCATTCGCGCGGCGACAAGCGGGCCTGCACGACTCCGTGCTCGGCGGCCGTCACCTCGAGTCCGAGCAGGCCGGCGAGCGGTCCGCGGGGAAGAGTCCCGGTGGAGATGCCCGTGACGATGTCGAGGCCGGGCAGTTCGGCCAGGATCGCCGCATCCGACCACGGTTCCGGCTCACCGCGTTCCGGCACGGTCTCCGCCGCGTCCGGGCCGAGTTCCGTCGGTGTACGCCCGACGACGATGGATCGGCCGACCAGGTGCGCAACGAGAACGCCCTGCTCGTCGTGCACGTCGGTGCGCGACACCGCGGTCGAGTCGTCGTAGTACAGGCTGCTGCCGCGGCCGACGAGGAGGCCCGAGGACGGGAAGGGGTGTGCGAGCGTCGCCGTCACGTGCGACAGCACACCCTGCGGTCGCTCACCGGTCTCTGCGAACCGGGCGATGCCGGCGGGTACGCCCGCGGCGAAGTCGGTGAAGACACCGACGGAGGCGAGGGTGGTCTGCCCGCGGTGGTCGAACAAATGCGGTCCGACGGCTTGGGTGATCGAGACCGACGCGTCGTCGGCGATCTCGATGTCGACGCCCATCACACGACCGGGACGGTCGACGGAGAATTGTGCGGTCTCGATTGCCATATCTTGCTTCTATCAGGGACGGCGCGGACGAGACCGGGCGGGGAGTGGTTCGCCCCGGTGCAGGATCGCCCCCGGGCTCAGCTCTGCGGCGTCTCCGGACCGCGACGGCCCTCGAGTTCCCGGATCCGCTTCGACGCCTCCTCGAGCCGCTTCTTCCTCTCCGCAGCCTCCGACTTCTTCAGCTCCTCGTAGACCTTCTCGTCGTCGTCGCTGTACTTCAGGATCAGACGCGGAACGCTGAGCGTGACGATCAGCGACGGCCATACGATCCACGCGTAACTCCAGTCGAGGACGATCTGCAGGACGAGGAAGGTCACCAGGGTGATGCCGATGATGATCCAGTCCAGTGTCTCGACCGTACTTCCGCGGTCGCGGAGCGATGCCAGTTCGTCCTCCGCCGACTGCGGCGCCGCAGGAGAGGTGTCGCGGCGAACCGCCGGGGCCGAGACGTCGGGGATCATCCGGATGTGGCCGTCGACCTGCTCGAGAGGCGCCCCGCCGGGCAGCCCCCGGAAGGAGGGGAGCAACGCCGAAAACGTTCGCGCGGAGGATATCTCCCCGGACCGTTCGTAGAACTCGGCGCTGTCGAGGCGGCCCGCGGCGTAGTGCTCGCCGAGCGCGTTCAACGCGTGCATGCGTTCGGCGTCGCTGAGCAGCAGGTCGTCGTGATCGGAGTTGCCGGTCATTTCTTTCCCGCGCTTTCGGAGTCGGTTGTCGAGTCCTCGTTCATCCCTGATCCTAGAGCCGGCGACCGGGCGTGTCCCGGGCGATGATGGCCGCCTGGATCCGCGACTGCACACCCAGTTTGTGGAGCACCCGGGCAACGTGTGTCTTCGCCGTGTGCCGGATTCGCGATGAGTTCGTGCGGGGTGGCCGGTCTGCATCCGTGACACCCCACCGCGTCCCGCACAGGGACGATCGAACACAGGAGAAACCATGTCGCGCATGCTGTTCGTCAACCTCGCCGTCGAGAACGTCGCCGCCTCCCGAGAATTCTTCGACCAGCTCGGATTCACCTTCAACGACATGTTCTGCGACGAGAACACCGCGTGCCTGGAGATCAACGAGCAGACCTACGTGATGTTGCTCGAGAAGCCGCGTTTTCGCGACTTCATCAACGATGACATCTGCGACACCACGAAGGCCCGCGAGGCGCTGATGTGCGTGTCGGCCGACACTCGCGAGGCCGTCGATGCGCTCGTAGACGGTGCCGTCGCCGCGGGTGGCAGCGAATGGGTGACGTCCGGCGGGCAGAAGGCGCAGGAGGAGATGGGGGACTTCGCCCATCAGCGGGCCTTCCTGGACCTCGACGGCCACGTCTGGGAGGTCATGTGGATGGATATGTCGGCCGCAGCGCAGGCGTGGGCACCGGATGACGCCGAGGAGAACGCCACCGCGTAAGGCCGACCGTGCGGTTCAGCGGGCTGCCGGGTCCTCCGGCAGCCCGAATCGGGCGAACAACGCAGTGGTGTCGTCGGAGAAGAAGACGGTGGCGTGCGTGACTCTACCGTCGACGATGTCGAGCACTTGCAGTTGGAAAGGGTGGTGGCGGCCGTCCTCCCCTCGCATGTACAGCCCGAACGCCGGTTGGCCGTTCGCCACGGCGGGAAGCAGCACCTGGTCGCCGGGGCCCTTCGCGGGACAGTTCTTCTTGATGAGGGTGACGATCGCGTCGGGACCCCGGTACCAGCCCTCGAAGGGAGGCATCTCCCAGACGGCGTCCTGGGTGAGCATCTCGACGAGCGAGTCGATGTCGTACTTCTCGAAGCCGTCGACCCAGCGCTGCAGCAACGCCTTGGTCTCGGCGCTGTCGGGTTCGGCGAGCTCGTCGTCGCGGACACGGGCGTCCTTCAGCTGCGCGCGTGCCCGCTGCAGGAGGCTGTTGACCGCGGCCGTCGACGTGTCGAGCGCGGCCGCGACCTCGGTGGCGCGCCACTGCAGGACTTCGCGGAGCAGCAGGACCGCCCGCTGGCGAGCGGAGAGATGCTGCAGGGCCGCGACGAACGCGAGACGCACGGAATCGCGGGAGGCGGCGATGGTGGCAGGATCCGACGGATCGTCGGTGGTGTACCCGGCGGGGAACGGTTCGAGCCAGGGCACCTCGGGACGGGTGACCAGATCCTCGGTGGGATCGGAACTCGGCGCACCGAGCCCGGTGGGCAACGGCCGGCGACTGCGACCTTCGAGCGCCGTCAGGCACACGTTGGTGGCAATCCGGTGAAGCCACGTGCGCAGTGAGGAGCGGCCGCCGAAGTTCTCGTACCCGCGCCAGGCGCGCAGGTAGGTTTCCTGGACCAGGTCTTCCGCATCGTGCAGCGACCCGCTCATGCGGTAACAGTGTGCGAGCAGTTCTCGGCGGAACGGCTCGGCGAGCTCCATGAAATCGGTCGACGTCGATGTCGAGCCGGTTGATTCCTCGAGCAGTTGTTCGGTCATGAGCGCGATACCCCCGGCTGGTCGGACCCGAATCCGCTACCCGTCAGAGAGTAGTCGGGGGTACCGACAGGCGACAGCGATAATCACGGGGTCTCGATCGGGGCGCCGGATGCAGGTACCGTGCACGCAGTCGCGCCGAGGTGAGCGCGTGGTGGACGGAGTGGGGACAGGTCGTGCACGAGTACACGCTGCGCGAGGGCGTATCGGACGGACAGGGCCACAGCGGACAGGACCACAGCGGACCCGACTGCACCGGACCGGTCGGACCGTACGCGAACGGCCTCCCGCCCGGCGCCCTGGACGTCGAACGACCCGCGCTCGACCGATTCGGGCCGGCCGAGCTCGGGCGGGCCGTGGTCGTCGCCGCCGTCCTGATCGCCTTCGTGGTGTGGGCGGTGCTGCGGTGGACCGTCCGGCCCCGGCAGCACAGCATCGTCGAAGCGGCCGCGCACGGCACCGTCGATGCCTTCGAACATCTCGGACCGACCTTCGTGAAGCTGGGTCAGCTCATCGCGTCGTCGCCCGGATTGTTCCCCGCCCCCCTCGCCGATGCGTGCCTGCGCATGCTCGACGACGTTCCCACCTTCCCGTCCGAGCAGGCCCGCGCGGTGATCGAGGAGGATCTCGGACATCGCATCGACGAGATGTTCGAGTCGTTCGACGACGTGCCGCTCGCCGCGGCGTCGGTCGCACAGGTGCACGGTTGCGTGCTACGCGACGGCCGCCGGGCGGTCGTGAAGGTGCAGCGACCGGGGATCGCGCACCGCATGCTCGTCGACCTGCGGGCCGCTTACGTGGGCGCGAAAATGCTGCAGATCTTCGAATTCTTCCGCATCGCGAACACCCCCGGAATCATCCGCGATCTCCACAATGCGACGATGACCGAACTCAACGCGGCCGTCGAAGCGGATCGTCAGGATCGCTTCCGCCGCAACATCTCCGCCTTCGACGACAACCGTTACGTCACGGTGCCCGAGGTGTACTGGCAATGGTGCGGACCGCGGGTGATCTGCATGGAGCGACTGCAGGGCAAGCCGGTCGACCGGGTGGTGCCGGGCCAGGACGATCTCGACACCTCCCTGCTGGTGCGCCGCGGGGTGAAGGTGTGGATGGAGGCGGTGCTGTGTCACGGCCCGTTCCACGGCGACGTGCACGCGGGCAATCTGTGGCTGCTCGACGACGGGCGCGTGGCGCTGCTCGACTTCGGCATCGTCGGCGAACTGCCCGACGAGTGGCGCGCGCTGTTGCGGGCGTTGTTCCGCGCCGCGCTGCTCGACGGGAACTTCACGGCGGTCGCGCAGAGTGTGCGCGCCCTCGGGGTCGCTGTCGATCTCGACGTCGACGACGCGGCGGTCGGACGGCAGGTCGCCGAGATCTTCGGCCCGCTGCTCGGCCAGGACGTGGGGGAGTTGCGGCTCAGTGAGCTGATCGGCGCGCTCGTCTCGCTCGGACGCAAATGGAACACGTCCACTCCCGAGGAACTCGTGTTGTTCGGGAAGCAGCTCGGATACTTCGAGCGTTACGCGACCGCGCTGGCGCCCGGTTGGGTGCTCGGCCGCGATCCGTTCGTCTTCCGGAACATCTTCCCGGAGGAAGTCGCCATAAGAATCGCCGAATCGAACGTGAGCCTGCCCGACTGAGGCAGAACCCCGTTCGGCCTTTACAGGATCCGTCGCGCCCCGTAATTTGAACGATCGTTCGACCTAATTATGGTGCGAGCCACACTGGCTACCGGAAGGACCGCGACCTCAATGGCAACTTCGCAGGACGTCGTACTGAGCACGCGCGACGGAAATGTCGTGACCTGGACGATCAACCTTCCGGAGGCGCGCAACCCGATCTCGGGTGACGCCGTGGTCGACCGCCTCGTCGAGCTCGTCGAGGAGGCCGACCGCGACATCGACACCCGCGTCGTGATCCTCACCGGCGCCGGATCGGCCTTTTCCGCCGGCGGCAACGTCAAGGACATGGACGAGCGTCGCGGCATGTTCGGCGGCGCACCCCACGCCCTGCGGGAGGGTTACCGCCGCGGCATCCAGCGCCTGCCCCGCGCCATCTACCACTGCGAGGTGCCGATCATCGCCGCCGTCAACGGACCTGCCGTGGGTGCCGGTTGCGACCTCGCGATGATGTGCGACATGCGGATCGCCTCGACGACGGCGTTCTTCGCGGAGAGTTTCGTCAAGCTCGGCATCATCCCCGGCGACGGCGGCGCCTGGCTGCTGCCGCGCGCGATCGGTGCGGCGCGGGCCGCCGAGATGGCCTTCACCGGCGATCGTGTCGATGCCGCGACGGCCCTCGACTGGGGCATGGTCTCGCAGGTCGTCGAACCCGAGCAGCTCCTCGACACCGCGAACGCGCTCGCCGCGCGTGTCGCCGTCAATCCCCCGAACGCACTTCGCATGACGAAGAAGCTGCTGCGCGAGGGCCAGCGCGTCGACCTCGACACGCTCCTCGAGCTGTCGGCTTCTCTCCAGGCCCTCTCGCACCACAGCGAGGACCACCGCGAAGCCCTCTCGGCGTTCCTCGAACGACGCACCGGCGACTTCACCGGCAACTGACATTTCATCCCCAAGAACCCGAGGACACGCCATGCAGCGGACGATCTTCACCGAAGAACACGAGCAGTTCCGGAAGATGGTGCGCGACTTCATCGAACGTGAGGTCGTGCCACATCGTGAGGAATGGGACGAGATGGGCCGTCCGCCTCGCGAGTTCTTCCGTCGTCTCGGCGAATTGGGAATTCTCGGGATCCAGGTGCCCGAGGAATACGGCGGTGGTGGCGAGTCGAGCTTCAAGTTCGACGCCATCGTCTTCGAGGAGGTTGCGCGCGCAGGAGTCTCGTTCGGCTCCTACACCGTGCACGCCTGCCTCATCCTGCCGTACCTGCTCGAATATGCGACCGAGGAGCAGAAGCGCCGCTGGCTGCCCGGCTTCGCCGACGGCTCGATCATGACGGCGATCGCGATGACCGAGCCCGGCACCGGGTCCGATCTCGCGAATATCGCCACCTCGGCGAAGCTGTCCGAGGACGGCTCGCACTACATCCTCAACGGCGCCAAGACCTTCATCACCGGCGGCGTCACCGCCGACCTCATCCTGACGGTGTGCCGCACCAGTCCGTTCGATCCCGAGAACCGCCGCGGCGGACTGTCGATCATCGCGGTGCCCACCGACAGCGAGGGCTTCGCGGTGGGCCGCAAGCTCGACAAGATCGGCCTGCACCAGCAGGACACCGCCGAACTGTCGTACACCGATGTGAAGGTGCCGGTCGAGAACCTCCTCGGCGAGGAGGGTGCGGGCTTCGACTATCTCACCCACAATCTGCCACAGGAGCGTCTGAGCATCGCTCTGAACCAGGTCGGTTTCGCCGAGGCAGCGATCGCCCACGCGATCGCATACACCCAGGAACGCAAGGTGTTCGGAAAGCCGGTCGCTTCCTTCCAGAACACCAAGTTCGTGCTCGCCGAGTGCTCCGCCGAGACCCAGGCGGCGCGGGTGTACGTCGACCACTGCCTCGAACTGCTCGACCGCAAGGAGCTGACCGTCGCCGACGCGGCTCGCGCGAAACTGTTCTGCACCGAGGTCGCCGGACGCGTGATCGACAAGTGCCTCCAATTGCACGGCGGCTACGGCTACATCACCGAGTACCCCATCGCCCGCCTGTACGCCGACACCCGGGTGACCCGGATCTACGGCGGCACCAGTGAGGTCATGAAGACGATCATCTCCAAGGATCTGGGGCTGTAGGGGTGTACCCGGGACGTTACGCCGCCGTCGCCCCGGACCGGCCCGCGGTGCACGAGGCCGCGACCGGTCGGACGCTCACCTACCGAGAGCTCGAGGACGCGTCCGTCCGGTTCGCGCACTGGCTGCGCGCACACGACGTCGGGAAGGGCGACCATATCGCGGTCGTCACCGTCAACGACGCCACGGCGTTCGAACTGTACTGGGGTGCAGTGAGGTCGGGCGTGTACGTCACCTTCGTCAATACGCATCTCGCTCCGGCCGAGGCCGCGTACATCGTCGACGACTGCGACGCGAAGGTGCTCGTGGTCTCGTCGCCCCTCGCCGACCTCGCCGAGGCGATCGTGCCGCTCACCCCGAAGGTGGCGCACCGCATCGCATTCGGGGGAGAGGTGCCCGGACATCTGGTGTACGAGGAGGAGGTAGCGGGCCTTCCGGTCACCCCGACGGCGGACCAGCCGCGCGGCAGCGACATGTTGTACTCCTCGGGCACGACCGGCCGCCCCAAGGGCATCGAGCCGGCTCTCTCCGGGGCCCAGGTCGGTGACGAGCCCGGTCCTCCTCTGCTGAAGCAGGTGCGCCGGTTCGGTTTCGACGAGAACACCGTGTACCTGTCGCCGGCACCGATCTACCACGCCGCGCCCCTGCGGTACGGCGTGTCGACGCAGGCGCTCGGCGGCACGGTGGTGCTCATGGACCGGTTCGATCCCGAGCGCAGCCTCGAGTGCATCGAGCACTACCGCGTGACCCACAGCCAATGGGTACCGACGCATTTCGTGCGTCTGCTGAAACTGCCGCGTGAGGTCCGGGATCGCTACGACCTGTCGTCGATGCGGTGCGCGTTGCATTCGGCCGCGCCGTGCCCCGTCGAGGTCAAGCAGGAGATCATGCGGTGGTGGGGCGAGATCGTCTACGAGTACTACTCCGCGACCGAGGCGATCGGCAATACCCTCGTCACGCCGCAGGAATGGCTCGACAAGCCCGGAACGGTCGGGAAGACCGGTGGTCCCGGCACTCTCGGTCTCGCACGGATCTGTGACGAGCGTGGCAACCGGTTGCCCACCGGCGAGATCGGCACCGTCTACTTCGAACGGGACGACTTCTCGTTCGAGTACCACAAGGATCCGGAGAAGACGGCGTCCACGCGGCACCCCTTCGAGGAGAACTGGTACACCACCGGCGACATCGGATATCTCGACGAGGGCGATTATCTGTTCCTCACCGGGAGGGACAAGTTCACGATCATCTCGGGTGGGGTGAACATCTACCCGCAGGAGATCGAGAGCGTCCTCGCGCTGCACCCGTCGATCGCCGACGTCGCGGTGGTCGGCGTGCCGGATGCGGACCGCGGCGAACGCGTCGAAGCATTCGTGCAACTCGTCCCCGGTGCAGAGGGATCCGACGAGCTCGAAGAGGCCGTCGTCGAATTCTGCCGGGAGCGACTCTCGCGCTTCAAGTGTCCCCGGCACGTGCGATTCGTCGACGAACTGCCGCGCACGCCGACGGGCAAGATGGTCATGGGCAGGCTCGGCGATCTGATCGCGCAGTACGCCGATACCGGAGCGTCGTCGTGAGAGTGCTGTCGCCGAAACAACGCGTCTTCATCGAGGCGGGACGGAAGGAATTCGTGCGCAACGGATACGGTTCGTCGTCGATCCGTACGATCGCGCAGGAGGCGGGCGTGAGCCTGTCCGCCTTGTACTACCACTACAAGAACAAACAGGATCTGCTGCTGGCGATCCTGCTCGACGGCGTCGACACCTACGATGCCGTCTGCGAGGCAGAACTTGCCCGTGTCGGCGACCATCCGGTCGAGCAGATCCGTGCGTTCGTCAAGGGAAACGTCGTCTTCCGCACGCAGTTCCCCGAACAAGGACGCATGATCGCCACCGAGGTGCGCAACCTCGAACCCGAGGGTGCGCACCTGTACGAGGAGCGCCGGCGTGCCGGTCGGAAGCGGATCCGCGACATCATCGATCGTGGTGTGGCACAGGGCGTCTTCACCACGAAGTATCCCGACGACTGCCGCCGGTCGATCCTGGCGATGGTCTCGGCGATCGCCAACTGGTACGACCCTGCCGGGCCGGACACCTCGGACGAGATCGCAGAACGCTATGCGGACCTGTCGCTGGCGCTGCTGTGTCCCACCGTCACCGGTGGAGAAGGAGGTTCACGATGAGTGCACGACCGGTGCCGAGGGCGGGCACCCCCGACCCGGCACTGACCGAACTCCGCGCCGAGGTACGGGCGTTCCTGAAGGAACAGATCGACGCGGGAGTGTTCACTCCGGGCATCGACACCTGGTTGACCCGATGGAACCCCGGGTTCACGCGTGCGCTGGCCGCCCGCGGCTGGGTCGGCATGACGATTCCCGTCGAATACGGCGGGCACGGACGAACTTTCATGGAGCGGTTCGTCGTCACCGAGGAGTTGCTCGCGGTGGGAGCGCCGGTCGCCGCCCAGTGGGTCGCCGATCGCCAGGCCGCTCCGTCGTTGCTGAAGTACGGTACAGAGGAGCAGAAGCAGCGGTTCCTACCGGGCATCGCGGCGGGTGAGATCTGCTGGGCCATCGGCATGTCCGAACCCGACTCCGGTTCCGACCTCGCGAGTGTGAAGACGAAGGCGACCCGCATCGACGGTGGGTGGCGGATCTCCGGCACCAAGCTGTGGACGTCCGGGGCGCACCACGCCGACGCCTTCTTCGGTCTCGCCCGCTCCGCCCCGCTCGATCCGGCGCACCGACACGACGGACTGAGCCAGTTCATCGTCCTGCTCGACTCGCCCGGTGTGACCATCAGGCCGATCCTGTCGATGTCCGGCGACCACCATTTCAACGAGGTGCTGCTCGACGACGTCTTCGTCCCGGACGATCTGGTGCTCGGGCAGATCGGCGCCGGCTGGGAGCAGGTGACGAGCGAACTCGGCTACGAGCGCAGCGGTCCCGAACGTTTCCTGTCGACCTTCGGGGTGCTCGAGTCCCTCGTGCACGGTGTGGTGGACGGCAACGTCGAACCGGACACCCGTATCGGGGCGGCCATCGGACGCATCGCGGGAATGCATCGCATGTCCACCGCGGTCTCCGAATCACTCGAGCGCGGCGAGAACGCCGAGCTCGCGGCGTCGGTCGTGAAGGTGCTCGGCACGAAGACGGAGGGCGATCTCGCCGATCTCGCCGACGAGATCGCGGGGTACACCACGGCCGACGCGCACCTGGCCGAGCTCGTCCGGTCCGGCGTCATGCAAAGACCGGGCTTCACGCTGCGCGGCGGCACGAGCGAGATCCTCCGCGGGGTCATCGCACGAGGATTGGGGATGAGATGAGCGGGCAGGACCCACTGCAGTCGACGGAACTGCGTGACTTCGCACAGATGCTGTCCGGGGTGTTCGCCTCGGGTGACGACCACCGCATCGGTGAGGTCGTCGAACTCGATCGTGCCCTGTGGAACACCCTCACCGAGCTCGGCCTCGATCGGCTCACCGGTTCGGAGGAGCACGGCGGAAGCGGTGCGGGCTGGCTCGAGGCCGCCCTGCTGCTCGACGCCGCCGGCGGTGCGGCTGCTGCCGTACCGACGGCCGAGAACGACCTGCTCGCGGGGTGGTTGCTCGAGACCGCCGGACTCGAGGTCACGCCGGGTGTGCGTACCGCGGCGGTCCTCGACGCCGACGGCCGGGCACGTCACGTGCCGTGGGCCCGGTTCGCGGACTCCATCGTCGTGCTGTGGGAGTCGCCGCAGGGATGGCAGGTCGCCGAGGTCGCGCGCGGAGACGTCGAACTCGTCGAGGCCGTGAACCTGGCGGCGGAGCCCCGCGACCACCTGTGCGTCGACTTCTCCACACTCACCGGGCGTGACGTTCCGGCAGGTGTCGCCGACGAGTTCCGCTACCGCGGCGCGCTGGCCCGGGCGCTCGCCTCCGCGGGCGCGATGGACCGGATCCTCGAGCTCGTCGTCGAACACACCACGGCGCGAGTGCAGTTCGGTCGCCCGCTGGGAAAGTTCCAGGCCGTGCAGGCGCTTGTCGCCGACATCGCCACCGAGGTCTCGCTCGCGCACGCCGCCGCCGACGCTGCGGTCGATGCCGTTCTCGCCGGAGGATTCGGGGAGGCGTCGACGCGTTTCGCGATCGCTGCCGCGGCGTCGTGCGCAGGTCACGCGGCGTCGGTGGTCGCCCGCAACGCGCATCAGGCGCTCGGTGCGATCGGTTTCACGATGGAACACGAACTGCACCGGCATGCCAACCGTATCCTGTCGTGGCGCAGTGAATTCGGCACCGTCGCCGCGTGGGATTCCGAACTGCTCGCTGCGGCCGGTGAGGCCGGGGACGTGTGGGCCCTCATCACGGGTGGCCCGGCACGCTGACGATCGTGCGGGATCAGGCGGCGTGGCCCGCGGTGTCGTTCTCGGCGCGGTCCGTGACGTCGAGACCGGGGGCCAGGATGTCGAGCAGCATGCGCACCTGACGGGTGGGGGCGACGATCCGGAAGAGGCCGGGGCGAGTATGGCCGGCATCGGCCAGCGTCGAGGCCACCTCGGAGTACATGAAGGTCACCTCGGACAGGTCGACGACGACGTGATCACCCGAGTGCGCGAGGTCGCAGAGCGTCGCGGCGAACTCCGCCCGAGCGGTCATATCGAGATCGCCCTTCGCGCGCAGGACACTGCAGCGACGGGACGGCGAGTGAACGTCGAGGCGGTAGCGCGGCGCGCGGGCGACGGTCGCTGCAGCGGCTCGTGAGAGTGCGCCGGGCGGGGTGACGATCCGGTGGGTGGTGCTCGTACGTGTGCTCACTGCTGTCTCCTGTCGGCGTGGATTCGTGCCGTCCGGTGCGGGCTGGATCCTGAGCAGGCGGGCGGCCTGCTGGGGGTCGGGGTGAGAACTCGCGTCGGGCTTGCACAGAGACTGTCCGATGGATGTTGCTTCCCTACGATCCATTCCATAACGGAATGGTAACGAAAGATCACTGTTCGATAACTAATTCCCCTTGAACTGCAGAAACAATGGAGAACGTAAGATTCGTCGGCCCGCGCGGGCGATCCGTGCCCGGAGGTGGGATGCTGGACCGATGAGCGCTGTTCCTGCCGCCGACGCGGAGACCGCGTTCGGCGGCCTCGTCGTCGAGACGGAGTTCGCCCCGATCCACCGGCTCGACAATGGCGCCCTGTCTGCCGTCGAAGTGCAGCTGCGGGGTCCCGAAGGTTCGTCGTTGCACGACGCGACAGCTTTGAGTGAGACCGCCCGGGCCATGCACGAGAAGTCGGTGCTGGACCGCATCAAATGGCAGCGGGCCGGCAGGTACCCCGACTCGGCGGTGCCGCATCTGGTCACCGTCGATCTCGATTCCCTCGACGAGCTCGGCGAGCTCGGCGATCGCCCGGAACCGGCGAGGGTCGTGCTGATCACCGAGCAGTCGCTGATCGCACGCCCTGCCAGGACGCTGCGCACCATCGCCGCAGCGCGCACGGCGGGCATGCTCGTCGCGGTGGACGGGGTGGGGGCGCGAGCCCAGGCGCTGGCGCTGCTGCCGCTCGTCGAACCGGACGTGATCATCACGTCGCCCGCGTTGATCGGCCGTGCCGCCGACGCCTCGACGGCGAGAGTCGCGCACGCCGTCGCCGCCTATATCGAGTCCAGCAATGCGGTCGTGATCGCGCAGGGCGTCGACTCGGAACTGCATCGCCGCCGCGCTCTCGGATTGGCGGCCCGATACGGTATGGGGCAGCTGTATCGGGTGCGCGCGACGAACAGAGATGCTGCGCAATCGGATTCGGATATCGATCCCCTGCCGCTGCATCCACGTCCGGGTGTCGCGGACGATCCCGCACTCACTCCTTTCGCTCTGGCATCCGAAGGGCGCAGGCGCACAAGCAGCTTCAAGCGGTTGCTGGTGTCGATGAGCAAGCTGCTCGAGACCAATGCGGTGGGAGCCGGACCGGAGACGATCGTCCTCGGCACCTTCCAGCGCGCCGAGCACTTCACGCCGACCTCACGGGCGCGATGGGCGCAGCTCGCCGAACAGGTCGCCTACACCGGGGTCTACGGCGTCGGGATCGATCCCTACGTCGACTCCGCAGTGCACCACGCGCCGTTGGATCCGGACGATCCGATGGTCGACGAATGGAACGTCGTCGTTCTCGGCCCGCACTTCGCGTGTGTGCTCGCCGCGTTCGACATGCACACCGAGGCAGCAGATCTCGACCGTGAATTCCAGTACGTCCTGTCTTACGACCGTGGCACCGTCATCCGGTGCGCCCACAGCATTCTGGCGCGCTTCGAAGGGTGACCCGCGAGGCACGGTTCAGGACGGCGGCGGGGCCTCGGCGGGTGCCGTCCGGGGACGGACCAGGGTCGCGCGCGCCGCGCGGGCGACGGCCCCGCGATCGTAGGAGACGACGTACTCGAACTCCCGCTCACCATCCGCCGATCGACGGTGCAGGTCGAGGGCGGAGAGCGCACACGCGAACGACGCTCCCAGCAGGATGACGTTCCACTCGTCGACGAGGGGATCGTGCGGCTCGATCGGAACGAGGTTCGTGCCCGATATGCCCGCGCCGAAGCCGACCGCGAAGACCGCGACGTGCGCAAGGGCGCCGGCCATCGACATCCAGCGTCTCCTCGCCGCTCCGGTGAAATGGTCGCGGTGCTGGAAGGTGCCCAGCGCGATCACGTCGGCACCGGCCTCTGTGGCTCGGGCCTCGAGATCAGCGCTCATGGAGACCAACAGACCTTTCCCGCTCCGCACGCACTCCCGCCCCGCCGACAGGATGCGGAAAGGGGACGCGGTTGCGGCGTCGAGCGGCGCGCTCCAGGTGGGCTCCCGGAACAACCGGTTGCACCGCGACGAAGGTTCTGTGCCGTCCTCCGGGACAGACAGTGCTGCGCCGCATCCGAAGCCGATGCCGTGAGCGAGCGCGGCCTGGCGATGCAGATCGGAGTCGATGCCCTCGGCGACGACGACCGAGTTCGTGCGCTCGCAGTGTGCCCGCAAGGACAACAGGGTCGTGGCGGCACGCGCATCGGATGCGACGAGCGCCTCCGCCGGCACGACGACCACCTCCGGTTCCACCAGTGCCAGGACGACCGTGGCGCGTGGCGCCGATTCCGCGACGCGCACGGCCACGGCGACTCCGCGTTCGCGCACGGCAGCGATCCAGCGCAGGACCACCGCCGGATCGGCGAACACCTCGTCCTCGTCGACGAGTGCGACGGCATCACGCACGGACGCATTCTCCGCCGCACCGTGGGTGAGCTCGATCAACGGGGCCAGGACGGGGATGTGCCGATCTGCACCGGGATCCGCCGCGATCGACGACACTGCGGTAGCAACCACGGTGCCGTCCACCAGGTCGTGGATCGCGCTCGCGTGCATGACGTGCCGCCTTCCCGCATCACGCGGCGGTGGGTCCGCCGGGCATCACAGGGACGTACGCCGGGCCGCCGAAGGCAGGGTCCGGTGCGTCGTCCGTTGCGGACATCCTGCCAGCCACCGCGTGGGCGCAGTCGACGACCTCCGGTGGGATCACCGCAGATACAGGCGTACCTTGTCGATCTCGTTGCGCAGCAGGTCGATCTCCTCGGCGGTGGGATCCTCGGTGCGCGTGAGGTCGTCGGAGACCGTCAGATCCCAGCCCGTCGCCGCGCGAACCTCGTCCACTGTGACACCGCGGTGGATGCTGGTCAGTACGAGTTCGCCGGACGGATCCTGCCGGGACAACACACCCAGGCTCGTGAACACCTTCGTCACCCCGCGGCCGCGCGGCATGATGCCGACGCCGGCCTGGCGGGCGCGCACCGGGCTCGGCGACGTGCAGAAGTCCAGTTCGGCGGGAAAAGCGCTCGGATCGTGGCGTCGCATGATCACGAAGACCTCGCCCGCGTTGGGCATGATCTCGACGGCTCCGCCGCCACCCGGCAGTCGCACGGTGGGCTTGTCCCAGTCACCGATGACGCTGGTGTTGAGGCTGCCGTAGCGGTCGATCTGCGCCGCACCGAGGAAGCCGACGTCGACGTTGCCGCCTTGCAGCACGTACCCGAACAGCGATGCCATGGACACCACGGATTCGGCGCCGGAGACCACGACGGAGTCGGCGATTCCTTCGGCCATCGCCTCGGGGTGCGCGCCGCAGACGCCGGATTCGTAGATCAGCTCGACGTCGGGGTTCGAGGTGCGGGCGGCGAGGTCGACGGCGAGGGTCGGCAGGCCCACCCCGGCGAAGACCCGGGCCTTGCCGGCCAGGGCCCGCGCGGCGACGGAGACGATCAGTTCGGTGGTGGAGAAGGTTTCGGTGGCAGTCACTTTCGGCTCCCGTAGTCGACGGTCCCGGAGGGGCGCGGCGCGACCTCGAGGGCGGCCCAGTACTCCTCGCCCAGTTTCTCGAGGTATTCGGAGTGATCGCTGGTGGTGAGGACCCATTCCTTCAGCCAGGTGCGCAGCTGCTGGGGGTCCTTGCTGATCGCGGTCCAGCGACGGTAGAACGCACAGTCACGGTCGTAGTAGCCCTGCGCATAGGAGGGATGTGCTCCGCGCGGGCACAGCACGACCGCGTCCACGGCGTGCGACGGGACGAGCGTGCGGCTCGGGTCGGAGCGGATCACGTCGTCGTCGACGATCTCCTCGACCACCACGATGGCCTTCTTCGCCGCGTACACCGCTTCCTGCTGGACACCGGCGATCCCCCAGATCTGGACGTTCCCGGCGCGGTCGGCGCGTTGGGCGTGGATGATCGTCACGTCCGGGTTGAGCGGAGGGACGACGTACACGCTGCCGCCGCCGAAGGGATCGTCCACCGGCCGGATGTCCGGGTTGATCTTCGGCAGGTCGCTACCCGCATACGATCTCAGGGGGAAGAAAGGCAGCCCGGCCGCCCCGGCCTGGTAGCGGCAGACCATGCCGTAGTGGCTGTACTCCTCGACCTCCAGTGCGACGGGGTCGTGGTTCTCGATGCGCCGGCGGATCTCGTACAGCGACCCCGCCGAGCCGCTCGCGAAGAACGACGCGACGAGTTTCGATACGCAATCGGCGGCGATGAGCTGGTCGGAGATGATGTCGGGGGTCATGCGGCACAACGTCAGGTCGCGCCTGCCCTGACGAATGATCTCGTGCGCGGCAGCGAAGGGAATCAGGTGCGAAAAGCCTTCGAGCGCAACGGTCATCCCGTCTTCGATGTAGGTGGCGATCGCTTCGCGCATGGTCATGAGTTTGTCCGGCATACCGGTCGTCCTCCGTGTGGTCGGTGATGCGGTGTCGGGTGTCAGGCGCCTGCAGGCGTGATAATCGACGGGTGGAGATCCAGCAGGTGAAGGCGTTCCTGGCGGTGGCGGAGGAACTGCATTTCGGTCGGGCGGCGCAGAGGTTGCACATGGCCCAGCCGCCGCTCAGCCGCACGATCCGCAGACTCGAGAAGGAGCTCGGTGCCGAACTCTTCGAACGCAACACCCGCAGTGTGCGGTTGACGGAGAGCGGACGGGCGCTCGTGGAACCGGCCCGGAACATCCTCGACGCCTGCCGATCGGCGGAGATGGCGGTGACCGCTGCGGGCTCGGGCCGGACCGGCCGGGTCCGTATCGGTTTCGCCGGTTCGTCCTCGCACTATCTGGTGGGTCGCTGGGCGAAGCTCGTGCGGCGCACTCATCCCGGTATCGAGTTCGTGCTCGACAGTTCGGCCTACGCGAGCGAGGCGCTCAACAAGCTCGCGGCGAGCAGACTCGACATCGGCATCGTGCGACTGTTGTTCTTCCCGCCGGGTATCGCGTCGCGTGTGGTGGCCCGTGAGAACCTCGTCGTGGCGCTGCCCAAGGAGCACCCGCTCGCCGACCGGGAGAGCGTCCGGTTGGAGGATCTCGCGAACGAGGCGTGGGTGATGCTGCCCGCCGAACCCGGATCCATGTTGCGCGAACTGCTGCTCCGGCTCGCCCACGACGTCGGATTCACACCCAGAATCGTTCAGAGTGCCCCGGATTCGCTGTCGTTGATCGCCCTGGTGTCGGCCGGAGTGGGATGTTCGCTGACGGTCTCGTCGGTCGCGGCGAACGTCATCAACCCCGAGGTCGTGTTCGTTCCCCTCGCCGACCACCCCGAGCCGCTCGACGTGCGGCTGGTGTGGCGGGAGGACGACGACAGTGCCGCGCTGCGAGAGGTCCTCCGCCTCTCCGAGGAAGCACTGCCCACTCCGGAGTGACCGGGGCCGGCCGGCGACTGCGCCGGCCGGCCCCGAGTGCAAGCGATCCGTACTAGGCATGGACGCGATCTCGTGGGGTGTCGTCGGTTCCCGGAGTACGGCGGTCGCGCTCGGCTGTTTCGGACTGTTCGAGGGCGAGTTCCTCGGCGTCGGACTGTTCGGCGACCGAGGGTGCCTTCGGGTCGTACCCGGTGCGCTCGAGCAGGGCCAGGGTGCACACGAGGGAGACCGCGGCGTAGCAACCGGCCGCGATGGCCACGCCGGTGACGTCCCCGGACGAGTTGAGCAGGTACTGCGCGAGCACCGGTGTGCCACCACCGACGATCAGCGAGCACAGCTGGTAGGCCAGCGACAGGCCCGAGTACCGGATGTTCGCGGGGAAGGCCCGGGCCAGGATGCCGGCGATGGCGCCGTAGAACATCGAGTGCGGAATCGTCGCGAGACACATGCCGATCACGGCGATCGCGAAGGTCTCGGTGCGGATGGCGTAGAACATGGCGGGCATGAGGAACAGCTCCGGGACGATCATCAGGAGCATTGCCTTGCGCATGTCGATCCTCGACACGAGGACGGCACCGAATGGCTGCACGATGAACTGCACGACGAGGGCGATCGCGATGATCGCGAGGAAGGTGCCACGCTCGTAACCGAGTTCGCTCGTCGCCCACGACAGGGCGAAGGTGTTCTTGAAATAGGTCACCTGGGCGAGAGGCAGCGCGCCGGCGCCGAGCAGGACCAGGACCCAGTGCTTGCGCAGCACTTCCTTGATCGGCAACTTGACGGTCTTCTTGCGTGCCAGAACGGCTTTCATGGCATCCGATTCTTCGAGCCTGAGCCGGATGACCATACCGACGATGACGAGCAGCGCCGAGAACAGGAACGGGATGCGCCAGCCCCACATCAGGAACTGCGGAGTGGGCAGTGCTGCGAGGAAGAAGAACGCCATCGTCGACAGCAGGTTGCCGGCGGGCGAACCCTGCTGTGCGAACGCCGAATACATGATTCCCTTGCCCTTGGGTGCGTTCTCGCTGGCGATGAGGACGGCGCCGCCCCATTCACCGCCGACCGCGACACCCTGCACGATGCGCAGGAAGACCAGCAGGACCGGCGCCCACATGCCGATCTGTGCGTAGGTGGGGAGCAGGCCGATACCCACCGTGGCGATGCCCATCATGACGAGTGTGATGACGAGTGTGTTCTTGCGGCCGATCCGGTCGCCGAGGTGGCCGAAGATGACGCCGCCGAGCGGACGGGCGAGGAAGCCTGCCCACAGGGTGACGAACGCGAGGAGGGTCGCGACACCGCTCGAGAGTTCGTCCGAGAAGAAGACCTGGCCGAACACCAGTGCGGCGGCCGTGCCGTAGATGTAGAAGTCGTACCACTCGATGGTGGTGCCGATGAAGGAGGCGATGCCGGCCTTGCGGGCCTTCTTTGCGATCTCCTGATCGGTGGGTGTGGACGAACTCATGCGCCCTCCGTCTGCTACGCCCCGATGGGGCGGGGGAATGTGGTCTGCGTCTCAGCAGAGGGTGTCAGGGCTCGGCTTTACAGTCCAATACCTAATAGGACCCGAATCGATACCGCAGAGGTATTACTGGGGAGTCCGTGTTCGTCCTGGTAGACATGCAGCGACGCCGGATGGGGGAACCGCGAACGCGAAAGGACATCAGGTGACGAGCGACCGAACCGATCGGACCGAGGTGGAGGTTTCTGCCGGCCTGCCGCTGGAGGGCATCACCGTGGTGAGCCTCGAACAGGCGGTTGCCGCACCCCTCGCGACGCGCCATCTCGCAGACCTCGGAGCCCGTGTCGTCAAGGTCGAACGTGTCGGCGACGGCGACTTCGCGCGCGCCTACGACGGTGCCGTGCACGGCCTGGCCGCACACTTCGTCTGGCTCAACCGCGGCAAGGAATCGTTCGCGGTGGATCTCAAGGCTCCCGAGGGCATCGATGCGGTGAAGGCGCTGATCCGCGGTGCGGACGTCTTCTTGCAGAATCTCGCCCCCGGCGCGGTGGAGCGACTCGGGCTCGGCGCCGAGGACCTGCGTGCGGACCACCCGGAACTGGTGGTGGTCAACATGTCTGGTTACGGCACCGACGGACCGATGCGCGACCGCAAGGCCTACGACATGCTCGTGCAGTCGGAGACCGGCCTGTGCTCGATCACCGGTACGCCCGAGACTGCGGTGAAGACGGGCATCCCCACCTCGGACATCGCCGCGGGCATGTATGCGCTCACCTCCATCCAGGCGGCGCTGTTGCGCCGGCACCGCACGGGCGTCGGCGCGACGATCGACGTGTCGATGTTCGACGCGACCGCCGAATGGCTCGGTTATCCGATGTACCTGCAGATGTATCAGGGGCGGCAGGTGCCGCGGATGGGTCTGTCGCACACATCGATCGCGCCGTACGACAAGTACCCCACCGCGGACGGGGAGATCCTCATCGGCGTCCAGAACGATCGGGGCTGGCGCACGCTCACCGAGGTCCTCGGCATTCCCGAGCGGGGCGACGATCCGCGCTTCACCACCAATCTCGAGCGGGTGCGTCACCGCGAGGAGGTCGATGCGCTGGTCGCTCGGGCCACCAAGCAGTTCACCAGCGCGGAGCTCGACGAGAAGCTCGCCGACGCCGGGGTACCGGCCGCGCAGCTGCGGGATCTGCGCGGGCTCATCGAGCATCCTCAACTCGCAGCGCGCGACCGCTGGCGCGAGGTGCAGACGGAGGCGGGTCCGGTGCGCGGCATCCTGCCGCCGATGAACTTCCGCGACGTCGAATTGCCGATGGGCGCGGTGCCGGGGCTCGGTCAGCACACCGAGGCGGTGCTCGCCGATCTCGGCCTCACGGACGAGCAGATCGCGGGCCTGAAGAGGGCCGGCATCGTCGGCTGATCCGCTCCACGTCGGCTGCTCCTCAAATGTGCGGCCATAGCTTCCGGTGCTTATAGGTATCCGAAGCGACTGCCATCGCCGATTCTGATGGATCCGCACTGCTCAACGATTGACGATCCCCGCCGGGTATCGAAAAATGGCCGTACAAATACTCGTTCGACGAGTGCGGGTCCGCGATGGCCCGATGGGCAAGGAGGCGGCGATGTACGGATCCGGCGACCGCGACTGGGTGGTCGCGGCGCGGTGCCGCGGGGTGGACACGGCGATGTTCTTCCCTCGGCCCGAGGACGGCCGCGGTGCGGTACTCCGGGCCGAGCGGCAGGCGAAGGAGGTCTGTCGCTCCTGCCCGGTGATCGACGCGTGCCTGACGCACGCCGTGCGTACCGGAGAGACGCACGGCGTGTGGGGTGGCATGAACTACGCCGAACGGCGAGCGTTCGAACGCGCGGTGAAACTCGGTCGTCTCCAGTCGGTCTGAGCTCAGCCGACGTTGGTGACGGGGATCAGGGCGCCGGTGATCGAGGCACCCGCATCGGAGACCAGGAACTCGATGACCTTCGCGATGTCGGCCGGTTCGGACCAACGGCTCGTGTCGGCGTCGGGCATCGCGGCGCGATTGGCGGGGGTGTCGATGACGACGGGCAGCAGCGCGTTGACGCGGATGTGGTTGTCGCGGTACTCGAGTGCCATCGTCTCGACGAGCGCCGAGACCGCAGCCTTCGAGGCGATGTAGGACGCACCGCCCGGGAAGGGGCTGAGCGTCGCGGCGGTGGAGATACAGACGATCGATCCACCGCCGCGGTGGATCAGGTGGGGCAGTGCGGCCTGGCTGACGGAATAGGCGGTGCGCAGGTTGAGATCGAGCTGGGAGTCGAGCACCTCGATCGGGGTCTCGTGCACCCGCGGGCCGGACGTGAATCCGCCGACGAGGTTGACGACGCCGAACAGGGGAGCGTCGGGGTCGTCGCACGCCAGGTTCAGGGCGTCCCCGAGCTGCTGCTCGTCGGAGAGGTCGGCCTGCACGAGCCGCAGGTTCGGATGCGTGCCCACGCGCTCGAGCTCGTCGCGGACCAGCCACGGCACCACGACCCGCCATCCGGTGTCGAGGAGATGTTTCGTCACGGCGCTGCCGAGGCCGCCGGTGCCACCACTGACCAATACGGTGCGAGCCATGTGCCTGTATCCCTTTCGAGCGTGCCGTCTGTCGTGCTCCGAAAACCCGCCGCACGACAGACGGCTTCGTACGAAGATCATGACGAACAATCGGAGGAAGGGGAAGGACGGCCGATGGACGACATCGAGGCGGAATTCGTTCACATCGCAGGCCTGCGTGCCTATCTGGCCAGGCCGCTCGGCGGTGCCACCGGAGGAATGCTGCTGCTGCCCATGATCACCGGCATCGACGCCCAGGTCCGCGAATATGCGCACGACATCGCCGGAACCGGCGTGACCGCACTCGTCTGGGACCCGTGGCACGGACCGAGCGCCGACGACACCTCGCGCGAGGCGCTCGCGGAGTCGATGCGTGGTCTCGACGACGAGAAGAGCCTCGAGGAGATGGCGACCCTGCTCGACCACGCGTTCGGTGAACTCCGACTGGAGAAGGTCGGCGTGATCGGATGGTGCCTCGGCGGACGCCTCGCCCTCATCCTCGGCGCCCGCGACACGCGGGTCACGAACGTGGTGGCCTACCACCCGTCGATCATGGTGCCGCCCGCCCCGAATCACACGATCGACGCCGTCGAGCAGGCAGGTCGCGTCGCGGCACCCGTCATGGTGCTGCACGCCGGCGCCGACACGATCATGAGCGCCGAGACCTTCGCGAATCTGCAGGCGGCGCTGCAGCAGCGCGAGACCGGCGCGACCCTCACTCACGTCTATCCGGGCGCCGAACACGGCTTCTCCTCCCGTGGCCGGCACGGCAATCCCGTCAATGCCGATGCCTACGCCGTGTCGTGGCCCCAGGCGCTGAGCTTCATCGGGGATACCGTCCGCTCCTGACGCGGATGGGCAGAATTTTTCGGGAGAAAGGGTTGCACATGGGCGCGTGAGGGCCACGATGGAGCGCATGGCGTCGAGCGCGAAACTCGAACAGGTCGTCATCCGCATCGCCGGCGACTCCGGCGACGGCATGCAACTCGCCGGTGACCGGTTCACCGCCGAGGCGGCCGCCTTCGGCAACGACCTGGCCACCCAGCCCAACTTCCCCGCCGAGATCCGCGCACCCCGGGGCACCCTTCCCGGAGTCTCGAGCTTCCAGATCCAGATCGCCGACCACGACATCCTCACCGCCGGCGACCGGCCCGACGTGCTGGTCGCGATGAACCCGGCGGCCTTCGAGGCCAACGTCGGCGACCTGCCCCGGGGTGGCACCGTCATCGTCGACAGCGACGAATTCACCAAACGGAACCTGAACAAGGCGGGTTACGACGCCGATCCGCTCGGCACCGACGCTGTGGAGCATCTGACCGTCCATGCCCTGCCCATGAGCACGCTCACCGCCGGTGCCGTCGAACCCGCCGGCGTCGGCAAGAAGGACGCGCAGCGCTCGAAGAACATGTTCGCGCTCGGTCTCCTGTCGTGGATGTACGGGCGTCCGATCGCGCCGGTCGAGACGTTCCTCGAGCGCAAGTTCGCGTCGAAACCCGACATCGCCCACGCGAACGTCCTCGCGTTGCGTGCCGGATGGAACTACGGGGAGACCACCGAGGCGTTCGCCACGACCTACGAGGTGGCGCGCGCGTCGCTGCCGTCCGGGACATACCGGCAGATCACCGGCAACACCGCGCTCGCCTACGGTCTCGTCGCGGCAGGTCGCGCGGCGGCGATGGACGTCTTCCTCGGCACCTATCCGATCACCCCGGCCTCCGACATCCTCCACGAACTGAGCAAGCTCGAACACTTCGGTGTGCACACCTTCCAGGCCGAGGACGAGATCGCAGGCATCGGTGCCGCGATCGGCGCGTCCTACGGCGGGGCGCTCGGCGTCACCAGCACCTCCGGTCCGGGAATCGCGCTGCAATCCGAGGCCATCGGCCTGGCGGTGATGACCGAACTGCCGCTGATCGTCGTCGACGTCCAGCGCGGCGGACCGTCCACGGGACTGCCGACGAAAACCGAACAGGCCGACCTGATGCAGGCGATGTTCGGGCGCAACGGCGAATCGCCCGTCGCGATCGTCGCCCCGCAATCGCCCGCCGACTGCTTCGACGCGGCGCTCGAGGCCGCGCGCATCGCGATCACCTACCGCACCCCGGTCATGGTGTTGTCCGACGGCGCGATCGCCAACGGATCCGAACCGTGGCGGATCCCCGACATCGACGATCTGCCGCGCATCGACCCGCGCTTCGCACAGTCGCCGAAGGACGACGACCCCGGCTACCTGCCCTACGCCCGCCGTGCCGACACCCTCGCCCGCGACTGGGCGATTCCCGGAACCGCAGGTCGTGAGCACCGGATCGGCGGTCTCGAGAAGGCCGACGGAACGGGCGACATCTCGTACCACCACACCAACCACGAGTTGATGACCCGGCTGCGGGTCGCGCGGGTGGCCGGCATCGACGTCCCGGATCTCGGGGTCGACGACCCCACCGGTGACGCCGAGGTGCTGGTGCTCGGCTGGGGATCGTCGTACGGGCCGATCGGGGAGGCGGTGCGCCGTGCCCGACGGGCCGGGCACCGGGTGGCCCGAGCGCACCTACGTCATCTGGCGCCGATGCCGAAGAACCTCGGTGACGTGCTCGGCCGCTACCGGCGCGTGCTCGTCCCGGAGATGAACCTCGGTCAGCTGTCGTTCCTGCTGCGGTCGCGGTTCGACGCCGACATCCAGCCGGTGACGAAGGTATCGGGCATGGCGTTCCGCGCCGACGAACTCCACGACGCCATCGAAGCCGAATTCGCCGGAACGCTCGCCGACACCGAACGATCCCGGACGCCGGACGCGGTCGCCTCGTCGACGAAACTCGACCCCACAGCAGAGAGGGCACGAGCATGACCGGACTCGTCGGCCACGATCTCGGACTCCGCCCGCACATCGACGCGCTCGACGGTGTGCCCCGCACCGACGACCCGCAGAAGGCGAAGGACTTCACGTCCGATCAGGAGGTGCGGTGGTGTCCGGGCTGCGGCGACTACGTCATCCTCGCGACGGTGCGGAGTCTGCTTCCCGAATTGGGTGTCCGGCGTGAGAATCTCGTGTTCGTCTCCGGCATCGGATGCTCGTCGCGGTTCCCCTATTATCTCGACACCTACGGTGTGCACTCGATCCACGGACGCGCGCCGACGCTCGCGACCGGACTCGCAGTCACCCGCCCGGATCTGTCGGTCTGGGTCGTGACCGGCGACGGCGACGCCCTGTCGATCGGCGGCAACCACCTCGTCCACGCCTTACGCCGCAACGTGAACATGCGGATCCTGTTGTTCAACAACCGGATCTACGGACTCACCAAGGGCCAGTACTCGCCGACCTCGGAGGTCGGCAAGGTCACCAAGTCGTCGCCCTCGGGCTCGGTCGACGCTCCGTTCAACACCTTGTCGCTCGCACTCGGTGCCGAGGCGAGCTTCGTGGCACGCGCCCTGGATTCCGATCGTGCCGGTCTGACGGACGTGCTGCGCGCGGCGGCACACCACCGCGGTGCGGCTTTCGTCGAGATCCTGCAGGACTGCCCGATCTTCAACGACGGATCGTTCGACGTGCTGCGCAAGGACGAAGCACGGTCGCACCTCATCCCGCTGCGACACGGCGAACCCATCATCTTCGGAACCGACGACGAGCTGTGCGTCGTCAGAAGAGGTTTCGGCGTGCGGGTGGCGCAGCGCGCCGAGGTCGCCGCCGACGACATCGTCGTGCACGACGCGCACACCGACGACCCCGAGTACGCGTACGCACTGTCGCGCCTGTCGGACCAGGGTCTTCGCCACGTCGTCACGGGAATCGTGCGGCAGGTCGGGCGGACGACCTACGACGACGCCGAGCGCGCCCGGGTGCGGGCCGCGCAGGAGTCCGGCACCGCCGACCTGCAGCAGTTGCTGCGGGGTGACAACACGTGGACCGTGCCCTGAGGCCTGTATCCGCTACCGTCCTGGCTGTTCGCCGCCGCAATTCGGTAGTTGTCAACCTGTCTGAGACAGATGGGTGATGTTGATTCCGGTCGGTCGAGGTAGTGGTGGTGCCA